>JBKPNX010000204.1:0-21526 GCA_046732855.1 Pseudomonadota bacterium | reverse complement strand
CGGCCGCAGCGTCGAAAGGGCCAGCGCGGTCCGGGGCGGCCCGACGCCGCCGCGCCCGTGCGCGTCTGCGCGGCGGTGCGGCCGTGGCATCACGCGCCTCGGCATCCTCGCCATCGGCACTCGCCGCGTCGGCCCCGCGCGTCTCGCCGTCGAGCGGTGCCGTCGGCAGATCGCGGTCGTCAGCCGCCAGCGCGGCTGACTCGGCCGCGAAACTCTCCCCGACATCGGGCGCCGCGGGCGGGATGCCGCCATCGGGCGGCATCTGCTCAGGCTCCAGTCCGACCTCCTCGCCGGGTCGCCGCCGGCGGCGGCGGCGGCGCCGGCGCCGCCGGCCACCGGCTTCAGCCTCTTCTTCCTGCGCTTCGGCCGGCGCCGCCGCGCGCTGTTCGGTTGCCGCCGCCGGCACTTCGTCGGCCGCACGGGGTTCGGTCGTCTCGAGCTGATACTCGCCCGCCACGAGGCTGCCGTCGACGCGCACCTCGACCTTGAGCCGATAGCGCTGCTCCAGCCCGATCAGGCGATCACGCTTCTGGTTGAGCACGTACAACGCCACCGGCACCGGCAGAATCGCCGCGAGCGCGGCCGCATCCGCCTTCATGCCGGCGAGTTCGATCGCGCGCAACACCTGCAGCGCCGCCGACTCCACCGATCGCACCGCGCCGGAGCCGTGACAGGTGGGGCACGGCTGCGCGCTCAGCTCCTGGAAGCTCGGGCGCAGCCGCTGGCGCGACAGCTCGAGCAGGCCGAACGGGCTGATTCGCCCAAGCTGCACGCGCGCTCGATCCACCTTGAGCTGCTCGCGCAGCTTGCGTTCGACGATGCGCTGATTGCGCGTATCCGCCATGTCGATGAAGTCGATGACCACCAGCCCGGCGATGTCACGCAGGCGGAGCTGACGGGCGATTTCCTCGGCGGCTTCGAGATTGGTCTTGAGCGCCGTTTCCTCGATGTTGCGCTCGCGTGTGGAGCGGCCCGAGTTGACGTCGATCGCGGTCAGCGCCTCGGTGACGTGGATCACGACCGAGCCGCCGGACGGCAGGTTGATCACCGGGTTGTGCAGGGCATCGAGGCGCTCCTCGACGCCGTACCGGTGGAACACCGGGACGTCCTCGCGGTACTGCTTGACCCGCCGGCTGTGCGACGGGGTCAGCATGCTCATCACCTTGCGCGCCGCGCGATAGCCCTCCTCGCCCTCGATCAGCACCTCGTCGACATCGCGGCTGTACAGATCGCGGATCGCCCGTTTGACCAGGGCGCCCTCTTCGTGAATGGTGCAGGGCGCGATCGACTGCAGCGTGCGTTCCCGGATGTCGTTCCACAGGCGCAGCGAATATTCGTAGTCGCGGCGGATCTCCAGCTTGTTGCGCTCCTGGCCCGCGGTCCGGATGATCAGGCCCATGCCCTCGGGGACTTCCAGCTCGCGCGCGATCGCTTTCAGGCGCGAGCGGTCGGCCGGATTGGCGATTTTGCGCGAGATGCCGCCGCCCCGCGCCGTGTTCGGCATCAACACGCTGTAGCGGCCGGCGAGCGACAGATAAGTGGTCAGCGCCGCGCCCTTGGTGCCCCGCTCTTCCTTGACCACCTGAACGAGCAGGATCTGGCGCCGCTTGATCACCTCCTGGATCTTGTAGGCGCGCAGCAGGCGCGAGCGGCGCCGGGCCTGCTCGTCGAACACCTCGGCGGCTTCTTCTTCGGGGTCGGTGGCGACCGCTTCCGATGCGCCATCGTCGGCTTCGTCCGCCGCGCCGTTGCCCTCCGAGGCCTCGGCGAGCTGACGCTCGGCCTCGTCGAGCAGGCGCCGATCGGCCTGGGGGACCTGGTAGTAGTCGGGATGGATCTCGCTGAACGCCAGGAAACCATGCCGCTGGCCGCCGTAGTCGACGAACGCGGCCTGCAGCGAGGGTTCGACCCGGGTGACCTTGGCGAGGTAAATGTTGCCTTTCAGCTGCTTCTTGGTCGAGGATTCGAACTCAAACTCTTCGAGCTGTCCGTTGTTGATTACCACCACCCGGGTCTCTTCCGGGTGCGCGGCGTCGATGAGCATACGTTTTGTCATCAGGAGATGGCTCCGTGAACCGATGGGCTTGCCGCCGGTACGTGACGGCAAAGTGCAGGCATCGGTCACCAGACCAAGCGGAGATCTCGCGCACACGCAGCGTCGTCATGTCGATCGCGCCGGCGGGGAGATCCGTCATGAATGTCAAGCGGGGCGTCGCACGCACTGCATTTTTCCATGGCCGCCGGTGCCCTACGACGCCGGCGCTGTCTGCTGGTGACCTGCCGAAGATTCAGGCAGTTTGCCGGTCGGTGGCGCGCGCGCAACATGCGCACGGCGAAAGTTCATCGATCGGCGACAAACCTCTTTATATTAACTATAGTGAATGAGGCGTTGTATCACAATCCGAATATCCACTTGCAGGTACGCGCAAGCCCGCCAGCGCCGGAATGCAGAAGCAGGATCGCGGTCGATCGGACGCCCAGCAGGCTGTGGCGACCAGAGCACGAAGCTGGTCGCGCGGGCGGCAATTGCTGATTGCGGTTGCCCTTGCCGCCACGGGTTTCCCCGGGGCGATCCTTGGCGAGGCAGGAGCCGGAGAAGCCAGCATCGACGACATTCGGCTCGCCAAGCACGGCGAGGCCACCCGAGTGGTGATCGATCTCAGCAAGCCGGTCAGCTATCGCCACGTCCGCTTGGGCGCGCCGCCGCGGCTGGCGATCGATCTGCCGGAGGTCGAGTGGACCGTCGACGACGATGCTGCCAAAGCGGTCGGGCTGGTCCAGGGCTTCCGGTTCGGGCAGCCGCGTCCCGGCGTCTCGCGCATCGTCCTCGACGTGGCGCAGCCGTTCGAAATCGATCGCGTGTTCGAGCTGCCGCCGAGCGGCACGCACGGTCACCGGATCGTGACCGACCTGGTCAAGGTGCCCGTCAACGGCCGGCACCAGCACAGCAACGGCAAGATTACCGCCGTGGCCGCACCGGCCGAAACCCAGGCAGCCCTGGTGGCGGCGCGGCCCCCGGCCAGGAAGCCGCTCCCGCCCGTGGACCAGCGCATCGTCGTGATCGATCCCGGGCATGGCGGGGTCGATCCCGGCGCGATCGGCAGCGCCACCAAGCTGCTCGAGAAAGACGTGGCTTTGCGCATGGGTCTCGCCTTACGACGCCAGCTCGAGGCGACCGGGCGCTACAAGGTGGTGATGACCCGCGCCGATGACCGCATCGTCCGGCTGCGCGATCGTCTGCAGATCGCGCGGCAGAGCGGGGGCGAGCTGTTCATCTCGCTGCACGCCGACAGCCTGACCAGGGCACCGGCGGTGAACGGCGCATCGATCTACACGCTGTCGGAGCGGGCCTCCAACGAAGAGGGCGCTCGCTTGGCGAGCAGGGAGAATCGCGCCGACATCCTGGCCGGCGTGGACCTGTCGGATCAGGAGGACATCGTCACCGAGATCCTGATCGACCTGGCCCAGCGCGACGCCAACAACAAATCGGTCAGGCTGGCGGACGTGCTGGTCAAGGAGCTCAGGGGCACGACCAAGATGGCCAAGCGGCGACGGGCGCGGGCGGGCTTCGTCGTGCTCAAATCGCCGGACATGCCCTCGGTGCTGGTCGAGCTTGGCTACCTGTCAAACCGCGCCGACGAGAAGGCTCTTGCAGACGACGCCCACATCGCGAGACTGGCCGCCGCGGTGGCGCATGCGGTCGATCTTTATTTCGGAGTAGGGTCCTCCTGACTACGATGGCGCGGGCCCGGCCTCCGCTGGCGGACACGGTAAGAAGCTAGAGGAACTCCGGTTGCGCAAACTACTGAGGCTGTTCGGGGCGTTGTGCGCCGGGGCGCTGCTGTTGATCCTGGTCATGGGCGCCGGCGCGCTGTTCCTGATGCACCGTTACGGCACGGGGCTGCCGGATTATCGGCAGCTGGCCGATTATCAGCCGCCGACGGTCACCCGTTTGCACGCCGGCGATGGCCGGCTGCTGGCCGAGTTCGCCCACGAGAAGCGGGTATTCGTGCCGGTCGAAGCGATTCCGAAGCGCGTGATTCAGGCGTTCCTCGCGGCCGAGGACAAGAATTTCTACTCGCACCCCGGCATCGATCCGGTGAGCGTCGTGCGCGCCGCGTTCACCAACCTGACCCGGGTCATGGCCGACCGGCGCCCGGTCGGCGCCTCGACCATCACCCAGCAGGTCGCCAAGAATTTTCTCCTGAGCAACGAGGTGACCATCGAACGCAAGATCAAGGAAGCGTTGCTCGCCTTCCGCATGGAGCAGGCATTCACCAAGAACCAGATTCTGGAGCTCTACCTCAATCAGATCTATCTCGGACTAGGCTCATACGGCGTGGCCGCAGCGGCGATCAATTATTTCGACAAGTCGCTCGACGAGCTGACCACGAGCGAAGCGGCATTTCTCGCCGGTCTGCCCAAGGCGCCGTCCTGGTACCATCCCGAGCGCCGGCCGGAGGCTGCCAAAGCGCGGCGCGATTGGGTGGTCGGACGCATGCTCGATGTCGGCTTCATCGATCGCACCGAGGCCGAGCGGGCGGTTGCCGAGCCGTTGGTCCTGCGCCAGCGCGCGCCTACCGAGATGGTCAGCGCCGACTACTTCGTCGAGGATGTGCGCCGCGCGCTGATCGAGCAGCACGGCGAACCATTCGTGTACCAGGGTGGCCTGTCGATCCGCACGACGATCTCGCCCACGCTCCAGGCGATCGCGGATCAGGCGCTGCGCGACGGCCTGCTCGACTACGACCGTCGGCATGGCTGGCGCGGCCCCGTGGCGCACACGACGCCGCAGGAGGACCCGGGCTGGTCGGCGCAGCTTGCCGAGATGGATCGGACCGCAGGCCTCGACACCTGGCAGCTCGCGCTGGTCACGGCGGTCGAGCCGCAGGCCGCCACGATCGGCCTGGCGGACGGCAGCTCAGCGCCGCTGCCGCTCGCCGAGCTGACCTGGGCGCGCCAGGTCGATGCCGAGGGCAATCCGGGTCCGCCGATCGAGCGGGCCGATCAGGTGCTCGCGGTCGGCGACGTGATCTGGGTCGAGAAAGTCGCCGCCACAGCCGCGGCCGAGGGGGTCGCCGCCAGCGAAGCGCACTACGCCTTGCGCCAGGTGCCGGAGATCGAAGGCGCGATCGTCGCGCTCAATCCGCACACCGGGCGCGTGCTCGCGATCCGCGGCGGATTCAACTACAACCGAAGCGTGTTCAACCGGGCCACGCAGGCGCTGCGCCAGCCCGGCTCCGCGTTCAAGCCGTTCGTCTACCTGGCCGCGCTGGAGGACGGGTTCACCCCCTCCAGCATCCTGCTCGACGCGCCGATCGTGATCGATCAGGGCCCAGGGCTCGGCAAGTGGAAGCCGGCGAACTACTCGAAGCGTTTCTACGGCCCGAGCACGCTGCGCCTCGGCATCGAGAAATCGCGTAACGTGATGACCGTCCGCCTGGCCCAGGCCATCGGCATGGGCCGGATCAAGGAAATGGCCGCACGATTCGGTCTGGAGCGGGGCCTGGGCGACAATCTCGCGTCCGCTCTCGGCTCGAACGAGGTCACCCTGCTCCAGCTGAGCACCGCCTACGGGATGCTGGTCAACGGCGGCAAGCGCATCGAGCCGGCGCTGATCGAGCGCATTCAGGATCGGCACGGCAAGACCGTCCTGCGCCGCGACTCGCGCCCGTGTCCGGACTGCCAGAACGTCGCCTGGACCGGTCAGCCGGCGCCGGTGTTGCCGGACCAGCGCGAGCAGGTGGTCGATCCCGCACGCTCGTACCAGATGGTCAACATGTTACGCGGCGTGGTCGAGCGCGGCACCGGGCAACGCGCGCTGGCGATCGGCAAGCCGGTCGCCGGCAAGACCGGCACGACCGACGAAATTCGGGACGCCTGGTTCGTGGGCTTCACGCCGGACCTGGTGGTCGGCGTCTACGTCGGCTTCGACCAGCCGAGGACCTTGGGCTCCGAAGAGCAGGGCGCGAGCGCCGCGCTCCCGATCTTCGTGCAGTTCATGGAGGCAGCGCTGAAGGATCAGCCGGCGACCCCGTTCCGCGTGCCGCCCGGGGTCCGCCTGGTGCGGATCGATGCCGACACGGGGCGATTGGCCGGCCCCGGCACGCCGACCGCAATCCTCGAGGCGTACCTGCCCGGCACCGAGCCGACCGCAACCAGCGCTGGGCGCCGCGCCGCCCCGGGCGATACCGGCACGAGCGTCGCCGCGCCCGATGTCCGCCAGCAGCGGGCGCCGCAGACCGGCGGCCTGTATTGACGCGCTGAGCCTGCGCGGCAGTTGTCCGCCTGCGGAGGGCGTGCTATTGGCGGCCGCCTGAGCGCTGCCCCCAACAGCAGAAGCGGTGAGTGACCATGCGCGCCGAGATCAGCCATCTCGCGGAGCAGATCGAGCAGGCGATCGCCCTGCTGAGGAGGCATCTTTGACTGGGACCGCGCGCTCGAACGCCTGGACGACCTGAGCAAGGCGGCGGCCGACCCGGAATTGTGGAGTGATGGCGAACACGCGCAGAGCGTCATGCGCGAGCGCACGCGCCTCGCCGCGGCGATCGAGCGCCAGCGCCAGCTGGAGCAGGAATTCGCCGATGCCCTGGCCTTGGCCGAGCTGGCCGAGGAGGAAGCTGATCCCGAGGCGATGGCCGAGGCGGAGGCCGCGCTGGGCGAGCTCCGGGACCGGCTCGGCCGGCTCCAGCTCGAGAGCCTGCTTTCGGGCGAGGCCGACGCCAACGACTGCTTCCTCGAGATCCACGCCGGGGCCGGCGGCACCGAATCCCAGGACTGGGCCGAGATGCTGCTGCGCATGTACACCCGCTGGGCCGAGGCGCACGGCTTCAAGCTGGAATGGATCGAGGAGAGCCCGGGCGAGGAGGCCGGGCTGAAGTCGGTCACGGTCAAGGTAGCCGGAGACAACGCCTACGGCTGGCTCAAGACCGAGAGCGGGGTGCACCGGCTGGTGCGAATCTCGCCGTTCGACAGCCAGGCGCGCCGGCACACCAGCTTCGCCAGCGTCTGGGTCTACCCGGTGGTCGACGAGAACATCGAGGTCGAGATCAACGAGAAGGACCTGCGCATCGATACCTACCGCTCCTCGGGCGCCGGCGGCCAGCACGTCAACAAGACCGACAGCGCGGTGCGGCTGACCCATCTGCCGAGCGGCATCGTGGTCGCCTGCCAGAACGACCGCTCGCAGCACCGCAATCGCGCCCAGGCGTTCGCCATGCTGCGGGCGCGGCTGTACGAGCTCGAGCTGCAGAAGCGGCGCGAGGCGGCCGAGGCGCAGGAGGCCGGCAAGTCCGATATCGGCTGGGGCCACCAGATCCGCTCGTACGTCCTGCAGCCGTATCAGATGGTCAAGGACCTGCGCACCGGGGTCGAGAAGGGCAACGCCCAGGGCGTGCTGGATGGCGACATTGATGCGTTCCTCGAAGCCTCGCTCGCGCAGGGCGTGGGCGGCAAGGAGGCCGCCGCCGCGGATTGAAGCGCCGCGCGAGGCGGCTGCCGTGCCCTCGATTCGGGCCGAGCGGTCGTCCATCAATTCCGAAGCGCAGCGCGGCTCCAGCTCGGCAGGGCAAACGCTCCTTACGTCCTCATTCAAGGCCATCCGATCGATCGCGGGCGCGCAGCCGCTTGAGCCGGGGGGCGCGCTCGACTAGGCTGCCGCCCGCACCGTCTGGCAAGTAGCAGCGGCATGGAACGGAACACCTTCGTCGACCTGATCGGCAACACGCCGCTCGTTCACATGAGGCGAGCGTCGGAGGAGACCGGCTGCACCATCCTGGGCAAGGCCGAGTTCCTCAATCCCGGCCAGTCGGTGAAGGACAGGGCCGCCCTGTTCATCATCGAGGACGCCGAGCAGAAGGGCCTGCTGCGCCCGGGCGGCACGATCGTCGAGGGCACCGCGGGCAATACCGGGATCGGCCTCGCGCTGGTCGGCAACGCCAAGGGCTACCGCACGGTGATCGTCATCCCGGACACTCAGAGCCAGGAGAAGAAGGACATGATCCGGCTCTGCGGCGCGGAGCTGATCGAAGTGCCGGCGGTGCCTTACCGCGATCCCAACAACTACGTGCGCTACTCGGGCCGTCTCGCCGAGGCGCTGAACGAGACGCTGCCGAACGGCGCGATCTGGGCGAACCAGTTCGACAACGTGGCGAACCGCGACGGCCACATCCGCACCACCGGGCCCGAGATCTGGCGGCAGACCGAGGGCAAGATCGACGCGTTCGTGTCTGCGGTCGGCACCGGCGGCACCCTCGCGGGCGTCGGCATCGCGCTCAAGGAGCGCAACAAGGACGTGAAGATCGTGCTCGCCGACCCTGACGGCGCAGCGCTGTATAATTATTACGCGCACGGCGAGCTGAAGGCGGAGGGCTCATCGATCACCGAGGGCATCGGCCAGGGGCGGATCACCGCGAACCTGGAGGGTGCGCCGGTCGACATGTGGTTCAACATCAAGGACAAGGAGGCGCTGCCGCTGATCTTCGATCTGGTGGTTGAGGAAGGACTGGTGCTCGGCGGCTCGACCGGGATCAACCTCGCGGGCGCGATCCGGACCGCGCGGGAGCTCGGCCCGGGCCACCTCATCGTGACCGTGCTGTGCGACTACGGCAACCGCTACCAGAGCAAGATGTTCAATCCCGCCTTCCTGCGCGAGAAGGACCTGCCGGTACCGGACTGGCTCGAGCGCCGGGGGATCGACGTTCCGGACGTGCGGCTCTAGCCGGGAGCATGCCGATGCCGACGGAGGATCCTCTGGTCAGCACGGATTGGCTGGCAGCGCGCCTTGCCGCGCCGGACGTCAAGGTCGCGGACGCCACCTGGTTCCTGCCGACCATGCGGCGCGACCCGCGCGCTGAGTACGCCGCGGCGCACCTGCCGGGCGCGGTGTTCTTCGACATCGACGACATCGCCGACGAGACGAGCCCCCTGCCCCACATGCTGCCCGACGCGGTCAAGTTCTCCAGCCGCATGCGCCGGCTGGGCCTCGGCGATGGCACTCGGATCGTGCTGTACGACAACAATAACTACTCGGCGAGCGCGCGCGCCTGGTGGATGCTCCGTCTGTTCGGGCATCCGGACGTGACGGTGCTGGACGGCGGGCTGGCCAAGTGGCGCGCCGAAGACCGGCCGCTGACCGATGAGCCGGTCGTGCCGCGCGAGGCGCACTTCACCGCGCGGCAGAACAATGTGCTGGTGCGCGATCTGGAGCAGATGCGCGCGAACGTGCTGAGCCGCCGCGAACAGGTGGTCGATGCGCGCTCGCGCGGCCGGTTCGCCGGGACCGAGCCGGAGCCGCGCACCGGTCTGCGCGGTGGCCATATTCCCGGCAGCGTGAGCCTGCCGCACCTCGAGCTGCTCGGCGCCGACGGCACGCTGCTGCCCGACTCCCAGCTGCGCCGCCGCTTCGCCGCCGCCGGGGTCGACCTCGGCCGCCCGATCGTGACCAGCTGCGGCTCCGGCGTGACCGCGAGCACGCTCGCGCTCGCCCTCCATCGCCTCGGTCGCGACGACGTCGCCGTCTACGACGGCTCGTGGAGCGAGTGGGGCGGGCGCAGCGACACCCCGGTCGAGACGTGAGCGACGCGGAACCGGCCGTCGCGGCGGATGGCGACCCGATCGAGAGCGTCATCACCTATCTCGAGATGTGGGCGCCGCCGGCGCAGCCGCCCCGACCGGCCCCGCGTCCGGACCTCGAGATCCGCCGAGCGTGGCGGCCCACCCTGTCGTTCTACCGATACCTTTATGCCGCCGTGGGCGAGCCCTGGAGCTGGACCGATCGCCGCCGGCTGAACGACGCCGCGCTCGCCGCGATCCTGAACGATCCGCGCGTCGAGGTGAACGTGCTCTGGTGCGGGGGCGTGCCGGCCGGCTATGCCGAGCTGGATCGCCGCGCCCCGCCGGACATCGAAATCGGCTATTTCGGCCTCATGCCCGAGTTCATCGGTCAGGGGCTCGGCGGGTATCTGTTGGACTGGGCGATTCATCACGCCTGGCGGACGCGGCCGCGCCGCCTGTGGCTGCACACCTGCGACCTCGATCATCCTCGCGCGCTCGATTTGTATCAACGGGCGGGCTTTCGCATCTATGATCGGCGGACCGCTGCGGTGGACGTGCCGCCCGCGATGGCGTTGCCCGCGCCAGCGCTCAGAACCGATAGCTGAGCGCGACGCCGCCCGGGAATGCCGCGAGCGACCACCCGCGGGAGGCTTCCTGTGAGCCGCCCGCCTTGAGCCTCTGGTACTCCCGCCAGTCTTTGGCCGGGCCGCTCGGATCGGTCCAGATGTACAACTCGCCAAACAGGGTCTGCACGAGGACGGTGATCAGGCCCGACTGGGCGTCGCCGGCCGCCCAGGTCAGGCCGCCGACCACGGCGTTGGCGGCGAAATTGCCGGCGTGCACGGTCCAGTCGTAGCGCTGCTCAGCGCGCGCGGCATTGCGCTGCATCAGGCTCTCGCCGGCTTCGAGCTTGCGCAGCCGCTCCGCCCGGGTCGCATCCGGCAGGGCTCGCATCGGTTCGGCGCCGAAACGCGCGTCGACCGGCCGGAACAGCAGCATGTCGCCAACCCCGAGCGCCGCGAGCGCGGCATTGCCGATCATGTTCACGCGATTGGCGCTGTTGTCCGTCAGCGCCGCGCCGACGCTCAGCCCGACCACCGAGCCGGCATTCACGGTCAGCCAGCTCCAGAACCAGATCTGGGCGTGGCGCTGATGGGCATCGAGGCTGTTCTCGACGAATGCAAGTCGCCGCTCGATTTCAGCATCGGGCAGGTCCGACGGCCGCCCGCTCTGCCCTGCGGCGGACCGCGGCAGAGCCCAGCCTGCGAGGATCAGGCAGGCCGCGCACGCCAGCCTCCTGCGTGCCCGCATCCGATCGCCTCCGGGCTCGAGCGCTGGTTCGGACGATGCATCCGGCGGCCGGACGACCGGATCGCTCAGGCCGCGCCGATCGTCAGCACCATGCCGTCGTAGGCCGGCTCGACGCCCGCCGGCAATCGCCCCTTGAGTTCGGCATAGTCGAACTCGTGGTTCATGTGGGTCAGGATCGCGCGCCTGGGCCTGATCTGGTCGATCCACGCGAGCGTCTGCTCGAGGTGGGCGTGGGTCGGATGGGGTCGGTCGCGCAGGCAGTCGACCAGCCAGACCTCGACCCCGCGCAGCGACGCGAGCGCCGGCTTCGGCAGCTCCTTCACGTCGGGCGAGTAGGCGAAGCCGCCCGTGCGGAACCCCCAGCTGGGCAGGCGGCCGTGACGCTGCTCGAACGGCACGAACTCGAGGCTGCCGACCCGAAACGGTCCCTCGACCGCTATTGGATTGAGCGCCGGGCGCCACCAGCCGAGGCTCGGGTCTGGCGGCTGGAACGCATAGCCGAAGCGCTCACGGATGCGGCCGAGCACGGCGGCGTCGGCAAACGTGTCGATTGGCCGGTCGAGCAGGATGTTGATCGCGCGGAGGTCGTCCAGCCCGTTGACGTGGTCGGCATGGGCGTGGGTGTAGAGCAGCGCATCAAGCCGATCCACGCCGGCCGCGAGACACTGCTCGCGCAGCTCCGGCGGGGTGTCGACCAGCACCTTGGTCGCGCCGTCCTCGATCAGAATCGCGCAGCGCCGGCGCCGGTTGCGCGGCTCGGTCGAGGTGCACACCGCGCAGCGGCAGCCGATCACCGGCACGCCGCTCGAGGTGCCGCAGCCGAGGACGCTCACCCGCATGAGCTGGGCGGCCGCTGCGCCTTCGTGAACAGGCGAAAGAAGTTGTCCGTGGTCGCGGTCTCGATCTCGGCAAGGGTGACGCCCTTGACCTCGGCAAGCGTGGCCGCGACGTGCGCGACGTAGGCGGGCTCGTTGCGCCGGCCGCGGAACGGCTCGGGCGCCAGATACGGCGCATCGGTCTCGAGCACCAGCCGCTCGAGCGGCAGAGCGCGCACGGTCGCGCGCAGCTGCTCCGACTTCTTGAAGGTCAGGATCCCGCCGAGGCCGAGGTACAGGCCGAGCTCGATCGCGGCGAAGCCAAGCTCCGCGCTCGAGCTGTAGCAGTGGATCACGCCGGTGAACGGCGCCTCGGCCATGGCGGCGCCCAGCAGGTCGGCCGTGTCGCGATCGGCGTCGCGCGTATGGACGATGAGCGGCAGACCGCTCGCGCGGGCGGCCTCGATGTGCCGCCGGAACACCGCCGCCTGCACCTCGCGGGGGCTGTGGTCGTAATAGTAGTCGAGGCCGCTCTCCCCGATGCCGATCACCTTGGGATGCTCCGTCCAGGCCAGCAGCTGAGCGGGGTCGTCGATCGGCTCCTTGGCGGCGCGGTGCGGGTGCACCCCGACCGAGCAGTAGACCCCCTCGCAGGTGTTGGCGATCGCGATCACCTGCGCGAATGTGTCAAGCCGGGTGCCGATCGTCTGGATCACGCCGACGCCGGCTGAGCGCGCCCGCGCGAGCACGGCGTCGCGCTCCTCCGCGAGCCCCGGAAAGTCGAGATGACAGTGGCTGTCGACCAGCACCGACGGCTCAAAGCTCAGATCGTGGACGATATCACGGGCGTGCCGAGCGCCTCCGTCGGAGCGTGATCCGCGGGCAAGGTCAGGCGCGGAAACACCCCGGACGGTGCCGGCAGCGGCGTCCCCGGAGAGAGCGCGCCGGCATCGTCCAGATAATGGCGCAGCGACCGCGCCGCCTGCGGCACCGCCAGCTGATCGAGGATCCTGGCCGAGGCGTCGGGCATGAACGCCTGGGTCAGCAGCGCGATCCGGCGGATCGTCTCGGCGAGCACGAACAGCACCGTCGCCATGCGCTCCGGGTCGGTCTTGCGCAGCGCCCACGGCGCCTGGGCATCGACATAGCGGTTGGCCGCGCCGATCAGCTCGAAGATCGCTTCCAGGGCGCGGCTGAGCGCATGGACCGCCATCTCGTCGCGCACCCGCCCGAGCAGGCCGGCCGAGGCCTCGAGCAGCGCGCGATCGTCGCCGGTCAGGACGCCCGGTCGCGGCACGCGCGCGGCGCAGTTGCGCTGGATCATCGAGAGCACCCGCTGCACTAGGTTGCCGTAGTCGTTGGCCAAGTCGCGGTTCATCCTCGTGATCATGGCGGCGCGCGAGAAGTCGCCGTCGTTGCCGAACGGCACCTCGCGCAAAAGGAAATAGCGGGTCTGGTCGAGCCCGTAGGTGTCGATCAGCTCGATCGGATCAATCACGTTGCCGAGCGATTTCGAGATCTTCTGCCCCTCGTTGGTCCACCAGCCGTGGGCGAACACGCGCTTAGGCGGCTCCAGGTCGGCAGCGAGCAGGAACGCCGGCCAGAACACCGCGTGGAAGCGCAGGATGTCTTTGCCGACGACGTGCACGTCCGCCGGCCAGAAGGTCCGGTAGTGGGGTGCCTCGCAGTCGGGATAGCCGAGCGCGGTCATGTAGTTGGTGAGCGCGTCCAGCCAGACGTACACGACGTGCTTGGGATCGTCCGGCACCGGCACGCCCCAGGCGAAGCTGGTGCGCGACACCGAGAGATCCTGCAGGCCGCCTCTGACGAAGCTCACCACCTCGTTGCGTCGGGAGGCCGGCAGGATGAAATCGGGCCGTGCCTCATACAACTCGAGCAGCGGCCGCTGCCACGCCGAGAGGCGAAAAAAATAGCTCGGCTCCTCGACCCATTCCACCGGGGCGCCGGTCGGCGCCTTGCCACCGACCAGCTCGCTCTCGGTGTAGAACGACTCGTCGCGCACCGAATACCAGCCGGCGTAGGTGCCGAGATAGATCTGGTCGCGCGCGACCAGCTCGCGCCACAGCGCCTGCACGCCCAGGCGGTGGCGCGGCTCGGTGGTGCGGATGAAGTCGTCGTTGGTGATGCGCATGCGCCGGGCGAGATCGCGAAAGCGCTCCGACACCTCGTCGGTGAACGCCTGCGGCGCCTTGCCCGCGGCAGCCGCCGCCTTCTCGACTTTCTGGCCGTGCTCGTCGGTGCCGGTGAGAAAGCGGACGCGGCGGCCATCCAGGCGCGCGAAACGGGCGATCGCGTCGCACGCCAGCGTGGTATAGGCATGCCCGATGTGCGGCGCGTCGTTGACGTAGTAGATCGGCGTGGTGACGTAGAACGCGTCAGCCGCGGACATGGTTGGCTCCGAGTGCGCCGCTCTGACCGGCGCGATCGGCGTCCGGCGCCAGCAGGGTCAGCATCTGCATCAGCGCGTGGCTGCGCTCCAGGCTCAGGGCGTCGGCCGCGGCTGCCAGGCGCGCGACCTTGTCCCACAAGGTCGCCCAGCGATCAAGGGGACGGCGCGCCGCGAGAGCCGCGAGCTGGCCTGCCTCGTCCGGGAACAACGCGGGCCCGAGGCGGCCGAGGCCCGCCGCGATCACGCGCCCGAGCAGCTCCTGGATCAGGCCGAGCGCGCCCGCGAGGCTGGCGCCGTCGACCGCCCGCGTCAGCTCGCCCGACAGCTCGTCCAGGACCAGGTGATCGACCGGCGCGGCAGCCAACGCGGCGACCAGGCGCTGGTACGACGCGAGCTGACCGCCCGCGGCCATGGCCAGCGCGCGCCCGATGCTGCCGCGCGCCAGCAAGGTCAGCGCGTGGCGCTCCTCGAGCTTCAGCTCCGGCATCCAGCGCGTTAGCGCATCGGCGACGACCTCATCGGGCAAGAGGCTGAGCCGCAGCTTGGCGCAGCGCGACCTCAGGGTCGCGGTGAGCGACCCGGGCCGATGGCTGACCAGGATCAACACGGAGCGCGCCGGCGGCTCTTCGAGCGTCTTCAAGAGCGCGTTCGCGGCGTTGCGGTTCATCGCTTCCGCACCGTCGACGATCGCAACCCGACAGCCGCCGGCGCCCGCCGTCATCTGCAACGCGGCGGTCGCCGCCCGCACCGCGTCGACCGTGATCTCGGACCTGAGCCGCCCGGTCTTCGGGTCGCGCTCGGCTTCGAGCACCGTCAGATCGGGATGGAGCCCGCGGGCCACCTGGCGGAAAACGGAATGATCAGGGGGCATCGAGAGGCGCGCGTCGAGCGCTTCCGAGCCAGCCAGCAGCGCCCGGGCGAAACGGAACGCGAGCGTCGCCTTGCCGATGCCGGGCGGTCCCGTAAGCAGCCAGCCGTGCGCCAGCCGGCCCGAGGCAAGCGCCCGGCGGACCACCGCGAGCGCCGCATCCTGGCCGTACAGATCGGGATTGTCGGCGGGCGGAGGAATGCTCGCGGTCACGGCGGCGGCGCCGCGCGGCCGAGTGCGATGCCGAAGCGACGGGCCACCAGATCGCGAACCTCGTCGGCGACGGCGTCCGCCGGACGGGTCGCATCGACTACGACGCAGCGCTCGGGCTGCGCGCGCGCCAGCGCCAGAAAGCCCGCGCGCACCCGCTCATGGAACGTGTCGCTCATCCGCTCGAAGCGCTGCCCGCCCGCAGCCTCCTGGCGGCGGCCGAGACCCGTGGCGACGGGCACGTCCAGGATCACCGTCAGGGCCGGACGAAGGTCGCCGAGCACGGTCGCGTGCAGATGGTCGATCACGGCCTCGCCGACCCCGCCGGCCACGCCCTGGTATATCCGGGTCGAATCCATGAAGCGATCACATAACACCCAGCGCCCGGCTGCCAAGGCGGGCGCGATCAGGCGGACGACGTGATCATGGCGCGCCGCGAGCAGAAGCAAGGCTTCGCTCAGCGGCAGCCAGCGCTCGGGCGGGCCCTCGACCAGCAGCGCGCGAATCTGTTCCGCCCCGGGCGTGCCGCCCGGCTCGCGGGTGACCAGCGGGTCGAGGCCCGCGGCGCGCAGCGTTGCGGCCAGGCGCTCGATCTGGGTCGACTTGCCCGCCCCCTCGCCGCCTTCGAACGTGACCAGCCGACCCGGTCGGGTCATTCCGAGATCAGCGACGCGAACCGCCTCGATGCGGGCGCCGCTCACGACGGTCCCCAGATCAGATAGCCGAGCGCACTGGTCACGCGGCCGAACATGCTGGCGGCCTGGACCGTGTCGCCGGCGATCAGGGGGATGCGGCGCGGCTCGAGGCCGGGCGCGGTGATCTCGAGCTCGGCCACCTGGCTGCCATCCGCGATCGGGGCCGGGATCGGGCCGTCGTAGACCACCTTGACCCTGAGGTCGCGCCGCCCGTCGGCCGTCAACGAAACCCAGACATCCTCCTGGACGAGCAGCGGCACGCTGCCGGCGCTGCCCAACCAGACGTCAGCCTGCTCCACCGCGTCGCCGCGCGCAAACAGCTGATAATTCTTGAAGTTGCGGTAACCGTAGTCCAACAGACCTGCGGCTTCGCGCGCCCGGTCCCCCGGACGTGGCAGACCCGCGAGCACCATGACCAGCCGCCGGCCGTCGCGCACCGCCGACGCGGTCAGGCCGTAGCCCGCCTCTTCGGTATGACCGGTCTTCAAGCCGTCGGCGCCGATATCCTGATACAGCAGCGGGTTGCGCGCGTGCTGGCGGATATTGTTATAGATGAATTCCTTCTGCCCGAAGATCTTGTAGTATTGGGGGTATTGCTTGATGATGATGGTCGCGAGCGTGGCCAGATCGCGCGCGCTCATCAGATGGTCCGGGTCCGGCCAGCCACTCGCGTTCTTGAATACGCTGTGGGTGAGCCCGAGCTCGCGCCCCCGCTTGGTCATCTGCTCGGCGAACGCCTCCTCGGTGCCGCCCAGCGCTTCGGCCACGACGATGCAGGCATCATTGCCCGACTGCACGATGATGCCGTGCAGGAGGTCCTCGACCCGCACGCGCGAGCCGAGGTCTACGAACATTTTCGAGCCGCCCTTGCGCCACGCCTTCTCGCTCACCGGCAGAGTGTCATCGAGGCTGAGGCTGCCGTCGGCCAAGCGTTCGAAGACCATCAATACGGTCATGAGCTTGCTCATCGAGGCTGGATGGAGCGGCACGTCCGCATTCTTGGCGTAGAGTTCCTGGCCCGATTGCAGATCGATCAGAATCGCCGCGTGCGCCGCCGTCTCGTAGGCCTCGGCGCGCGCCGCGGGGCCTCCGGCGAGCAGTCCGGCAAGAAGGCTGAGGGCGATAAGAAGGCGGCGCGCTCGCTTGTCGCTCATGGTCTCTCCTGCTTCCTTGGCGCCTGGAACCGGGCCAGCATCAACAGTGGGTCGGCAGACCCTTTTCGGGCCCGACGATGAACGCTTCGGAAAAGCCGAAGCGCTTGATCCGGTCGAGCGTCGCGTCGACCGCCAGGGGATCGGCGATCGGGCCCAGCCGCACCCGCGCCAGATGATCCCCGGCGGGCCCCGCCAGGCTCACCGGCATGGCTTGCAGACCGTGCAACTCGGCCATCACGCGCCGGGCACGCACCGCCTCGGCGTAGGCTCCGACCTGAATGAACTGCCCCGCGCAGCGAGCCGGCGGGGTCGCCCCGACCAGGAAAGTCGGAGTGGCCGCAGCGAGCATTGGCGCGGGCGCGGGCGCGACGTAGCGCGGCGATGAGACGGCCAGGGCGGCCTTGGGGGCGGGAGCGTGGGCGACGAAGCGCGGCGCTGCCGCAGCTGCGACGAGCTGCGGCGCCGGTTCGGCCGGTCGCGCCGGCAACGGGGCCGGCGCGACCCTGGCGGTCGCCTGCGGCGGTTTGCCGTCGGCGTCGGCCAAGCTCACGAATTGCACCCGCACCGGTGCGAGCCCCTGCCGCTCGAACCCGAGCTGGCGCGCCGCCTCCTGTGACAGATCGATCAGCCGATCGCCGACGAATGGACCGCGGTCGTTGACCCGGACCACCAGTTCGCGGTGATTGGCGAGGTTGACCACGCGGACCAGGCTCGGCAGCGGCAGGGTCGGGTGCGCCGCCGAGACCGATTTTCGATCGAATCGCTCGCCGTTGGCGGTGGCCCGGCCATGGAACTGCTCGCCGTACCATGAGGCGGTGCCGACCCGGTCGTAGTGGGAATCGTACTCCGGATAGTACCAGCGACCGTTGATCTGGTACGGCTGGCCGAGCTTGTACACGCCCCGCGGCGAGGACGAGCTGCAGCCGGCAAGCACGAGCAGCAACAGGGCCAGGAGCACGATCGATCGGAGCGCTCTGTCGCTGGGACCGACGGCCATGGTTCTCCCCGCCCTGGCGCCGATCAGCCGTGATCGATCAGGTCGGCGAGCTCGCCGACGGTAAGCGCGAAATAGGTCGACCGATTCCACGCCATGAGCACGCGGAAATTCTGGTACACGAGGTACGTCGGGCCTTGGTCGTCGTCCATGCGCAGCAACGAAGCATTGAGCGCGACCACGGGCAGGGCGTCGCCGTTGCTGCTTCTGACCCCGAGCGCATGCCACTCGGGCAGCGGCCTGATGATTTCCAGCCCGGCCGGATCCACCTTCACGGGATCGGAGATCTGCACCTGGCGGCCCCAGGTGTGCCGGTCGTTCCAACCGGCCTTGGCGAGGTAGTTGGCGATCGAAGCGAACACGTCGGGCGGACTGGCCCAGATGTCACGCCGGCCGTCGCCGTCGTAGTCCACGGCGTGAGCGAGGTAGCTCGATGGCATGAACTGGCTTTGGCCCATCGCCCCGGCCCAGGAGCCCATCATCTCAGTCGGTGTGACGTCTCCCTGCTGCACGATGCGCAGCGCCTGCAGCAGTTCCTTGCGGAAGAATGAGGCGCGTCGGCCCTCGAACGCCAGGGTCGCGAGCGCGTCGATCACGGGGAACTCGCCGGTGAAGCGGCCGTAGTTGCTCTCGATCCCCCAAAGCGCCACGATGAACCGCGCCTGTACCCCATAGTCGCTGGCGACGCGCTCCAGCAGCGCGCGATGCGCCTGCATCAGCTCGCGACCGCGCTCGATTCTGGTCGGCGACAATACCCGGCGATTGTAGTCGCGGAAGGTCAGCCGGCCTTCCGGCTGTTGCCGGTCGCGCTCGATCACCTCGGGGATCGGCTGGATGCCAGCGAGCGCGCGGTCCAGCGTCGTCGCGGAGATGCCCTCGGCCGCGGCCTGCTGGCGGAACTGCGCCAGCCAGGTCTCGAACGGTTCGGATTGCGCGCTCGCGCGCCCACCGGGTGCCGCCAGCATCCAGATGAGTAGAGCACCGAGCCCGAGGCGTCCCAATTTGACAAGAGGCGCTAGGATGGTGTTCGCTCCCATCACTTTCGGGCCAAATGGTCGGCCAACCTTCGGTAGCATAATCCAGCTACTCGTCCCCGAACAAGCGGGTTTTCGCAGTCGAGCGACGACAGGCATTGGTCAGGCCGCCCGGTAGCCCCACTCGCTGACTTTGCTCAATAGACGTGCGCGATCGATCGGCTTGGTGACATAGTCGTTCATGCCCGCATCCAGGCAGCATTGATCGTCGCCCTGCATCGCGCTCGCGGTGATGGCAATCACCGGCACCCCTGCGTGGGCGACCGGCAACGCGCGAATCCGGCGCGTCGCCTCCAGACCATCGACCTCCGGCATCTGGACGTCCATGAGCACCAGATCGTAGGTCTTGCCGCGCACGGCTTCGATCGCGTCGGCGCCGCCATTGACCACGTCGATCTGATGGCCGGCCTTCTCGAGCATCAGCACGGCGATCCGGCAGTTCACCGGATTGTCGTCGGCCAGCAGGATGCGCAGCGGCGCCGGCCGACGCTCGGAGATGCTGTGCACCGTGATCAGCGCACCGGCCGGCGCGGCCTCGCCCGGCCCAGGGTCCTGGGCCCGCAGCTGCCGCAGACAATCGAGCAGCGTGGTCGCGGTGACCGGCTTGGGCAGGTAAGCGGCAAAGCCGATCTGGCTGACGCGGGCGGCATCGCCCCGCAGTCCCGACGTTGCCACCATGACCAGTTGGGTCGAGCTCAGCGCGGCATCTGTCTTGATGCGCCGGCCGAGTTCCTCGCCGCCGTGGTCGGGCAGCGACTGTTCGATCAGCGCGACGTCGAACGCGCGGCCCTGCCGCAGCGCAGCGCGCAGGCTGGTTAGAGCCTCGCCGCCAGAGGCGATCACCTTGCTCTCCACCCCCCACGCCGCGGTCTGCTGCTGCGTCGCCAAGGCGGTCGCGGCGTTGGGATCGACGATCAGCAGCCGGATGCCGGCAATGCCGACGGCAGTCGGCATCGGCGAGGACTGGTCCTGCGCGGCCTTGGCCAGAGGCAGCTCGAGCTCGAAGGTCGTGCCGACATTCGGGCGGCTCGAGAAGGCGACGGTGCCGCCCATCAGACCGACGAGCCGCCGGCAGATGCTCAACCCGAGGCCACTGCCGCCATAGAGCCGCGGCACCGAAGGATCGGCCTGGGCGTAGGGCGTGAACAGGCGATCGTGCAGATGCTCGGGGATGCCGACCCCGGTATCGCGGACGGTGATGCCCAGCCGCACGCCTTCGGGCTCGTCGGCGATCACCCGGACCCCAAGCCAAACCTCGCCGACCGCGGTGAACTTGACCGCATTGCCGAGGAGGTTGAACAGCACCTGACGGAGCCGCCCGGGATCGCCGCGCAGCGTGCGGGGCACCTCCGGCGCGATTTCGAGCGCCAGGACCAAGCCTTTCTGGGAGGCGCGCGGCTCGATCAGCGCCCTGGTCCGATCGAGCAGCGCCCGCAGGTCGAAATCGACGCTGTCGAGGTCCAGCCGACCGGCTTCCATGCGCGATAAATCGAGGATGTCGTTGATGATCGTGACCAGCGCCTCGCCCGCCTCGAGCACCGCCGCGACATAGTCGCGTTGCTCCGGGCTGAGCGGCGTATCGAGCAGCACCCGGGTCATGCCGATGACCGCGTTCATCGGCTCCCGGATCTCGTGGCTCATGGTCGCAAGAAACAAGGACTTGGCTTCGGTCGCCAGCTGCGCCGCGGCGTGCTCCCGACGCAGCATAGCCAGTTCGCGCCGCATTGCGCCGAGATCGACGTCGCCCTCGTCAGCATCGATCGCGCCGAGATCGACGCCGTCCTCGTCAGCATCGATCGCCATCCCCGTGCGCGGCGCATCAGCGCGATCAGGCGACATGGCTTCCCTTCTAATGCAAGCAAGGCAAGTGGGGTTTGGCGCTGATCTCTTAATGCTTCGTTAGCAAAACGCAAAAAGAGATCTCACTTGGATGGAATTGCGCATTGCGCGAGGATCTCAAGCCACAGCAGAGCCAGCACGCCAGTCGATTGACTTTAGGCTTCTTTTCCTATATGTTTATCCTGACGCCCCAGGCCGCGGCTTGTCCCGCCCCCTCTCTCTCGGCCTGGATCACCCGGAGACAATCCTGATGAGCAAGGAACCGGAGCCGCGCGCTCGCCGGCGGACGGTGCGGCGCGTCGTCGACTGGCATCAAGCGGCAGAACTGCTGGCCCAGGGCATGACCCCCGCGACAGTGGCCGAACGCGTCGGCTGCTCGCGTGCCGCACTCGCCCGCAGGCGCAAGGGCGATACCGTGTTTCAGAGCTGGATGGAGCGCTGCCGCGCGACGGCCAACACCGAGCCCGACGACAACCGACTCGCCGACCTGCGCCCGACTCTCCACGCGGCGATCGCAAAGGAGGTCCGCGCCGGCAATGTTCGCGTGGTCCTCTGGCTGGCGGATCGGCTCAAGCTGGTCACTCTGCCGAGCGAACGCACCCCCGAGCGGGAGCTGCACCAGATTCTCGGCGGCCTTACGC
>JBKPNX010000203.1:0-13281 GCA_046732855.1 Pseudomonadota bacterium | reverse complement strand
ACGCCGAGCGCCCGATTCTGGTTCGTCTGGTCGGCCATCCTGGTAGGCTGGTTCGCCTTCGTCAGGATCACGCTGGATGTGCTCGCGGCGCTCGGCGTAAGCCGGCCGGCGGGCTATCTGTTCGGGCTCGTGTGCGGCGTGGTGCTGGTCGGGCTCAGCCTGTACGTCGTGTGGCAACATCCGGATCGGGAGAGCGGGCAAAGGACGAGCCGCGGTCATCGGATCAGCGCCTGGTTGCTCTCGCTCTACCTGATCGTCGTCTGGCTGCTGTTGTTCACCGGGTCGCCGACACTCTTCTACGTCGGCGTCACCTTGCTGCTGCTGCCGATCGCGATCCGGTGCGCCGATCTGGCGGTCAAGCACCAGCTGCGCCCGACGAGCAGCGAAGCTGACGACGTCGCGGTCCCCTCTCTGGCGGCGGTGACGGTCGAGCGGGGCTTGCGTGCGGCGCTGCTGATCGGCGGCGCCTACCTGATCGCCTGGTTCCTCGGCCTCGATGTCGCCATGATGAGCATGCGCGACACCATGGGAACGCGCCTGTTGCGCGGCGCGATCAACGCCGTGGTGATTCTGCTGCTGGCCGACTTCGCCTGGCATCTCGCGCGCGCCTGGATCGACCACAAGCTGTTCGAGACGAGCGATGCCGGCCAATTCGACAGCGAGGAAGCGCGGCGCCGGGCGCGCCTGAGGACCCTGCTGCCGATCCTGCGCAACCTGCTGCTCGTGGTTCTGTTGACCATGGCCACGCTGATGGCGCTGTCCGCGCTCGGCGTGCAGATCGGACCTCTGATCGCCGGCGCTGGCGTGATCGGGGTCGCCATCGGCTTCGGCGCTCAGACACTGGTCAAGGACATCATTTCCGGCATGTTCTACCTGCTCGACGACGCCTTCCGGGTCGGCGAATACATCGTCAGCGGCAACTACAAGGGCACGGTCGAATCGTTTTCGCTGCGCTCGATCAAGCTCCGTCACCACCGCGGCTATCTTTACACCGTGCCGTTCGGCGAGCTCGGCGCGATCGAGAACATGAGCCGCGACTGGGTGATCGATAAGATCACGGTCAGCGTCACCTACGATACCGACCTCGACCAGGCGAAGCGGGTGATCAAGGAGGTCAGCAAGCAGATCATGGCCGATCCCGAGCTCGCGCCGCACATCATCGAGCCGCTCAAGATGCAAGGCGTCGAGCAGTTTGGCGACTTCGCCATTCAGCTGCGCCTCAAGATGATGACTAAGCCCGGCGAGCAGTTCGTGATCCGGCGGCGCGCCTACGCCATGATCAAGAAGGCGTTCAACGCCAATGGGATCGAGTTCGCCTTGCCCACCGTCGCAGTCGCGGGCGGCGGCGAGGAGCGCGCCGCGGCCGCCCAGAAAGGGCTGGAGCTGGTTCAGCCGCCGGCGCCCGCCGCGGGCGCCTGACCAAGCTGGTCCGCGGCGCTGCCACGGCGCTCCAGCCGAGCACATCCGTCGCGGGATGCCGGATCAGCCGGCCAAGCGCGCGATCGCCAGCGCCAGCGCCTGAGCGCGCGGCACCAGCGTGTCGAGATGGCAGACCTCGTCCGGCGAGTGCGCCTTTTCGCCGAGTGGTCCGGTGCCGCACAGGGTCGGCGCGCCGACCGCCGCGGTGAAGCCCGAGTCCGCGGATCCGCCGGTGTACTCGCCGCCGGGCGTCAGGCCGAGCTCGGCCGCGCAGGCGACGTAGTGCTCGAACAATGCCCGGCTCGCCGGGGTCTGCTCGAGCGGCAGGAATGCGGCCTGGCGGGTGATCCGCGTGGTCGTGCCGGCCAGCCAAGTCCGCGCCAGGATGGCTCCGATCGCAGCTTCGGCCGCGCGCATGGCGGCGATGGTTCGAAAGCGGACGTCGACCTCGGCGGTGGCGAGCGGCGCTACGGTATTGACCGACTGCCCGCCGTGGATCAGGCCGACATTGGCCGTCGTGCCGGTCGCATAGTCGGTCAGCGCGTGCAGATCGACCACCTTACGGCACAGCTCCTCGATCGCGCTGATCCCCTGTTCGTGGGCGCCGCCCGAATGGGCCGCCCGACCAGTCACCTCGAAGCTCAGGAACAGGGCGCCCTTGCGCCCGGTGACCAGCGCGCCGGAGGGGCGGCCGGGCTCGGCGTTGAACACCGCCCGGGCACCGCGGGCGGCCGCCTCGATCACCGGGCGCGACGCGGGCGACGCGATCTCCTCGTCTGACGTCACGAGATTGACCACCGCGCGCCCCGCGCCGCCGAGGCGGGCGAACGCCTCGAGCACGAACGCGTTCATCACCAGTCCCGCCTTCATGTCGGCCACGCCGGGGCCGTACGCCCGCTCGCCCTCGACCCGGAACGGTCGCTGTGCGGCGGTGCCGCGCGGGAACACCGTGTCGCGGTGGCCGAGCAGCAGGACATGGGCATGGTCACGGCCCGGCTCGCCCGCGGGCACGGTCGCCTTGATCGACGCGCTGCCGTCCGCCTGGACGAGCTCCGCGCAAGCGATGCCGCGCGCGTGCAGGTGATCGCGGATGAGCGCGCCGGCGCGGGCCACGCCGTCTTTGTCGTACGAGCCTGAATCGGTATCGACCAGCCGGCCGAGCAAACCGACCATCGCATCGTACTGGCTCTCCAGCCAGCCGATCATCTCGGCCTCGCGCGCGCTGAGCGTCATGGCGTCTCCCGCCGGCCGCGGCGCCCGCCAGCAGGCGCCTCATCCCCTCAGAGGCCGTGCCCCTTAACAGCTTTCTCCTTGTCGGACCAGGCTGTGCAGATGCACCACGCCGTCCTCGACCTTCCAGCGGGTGCGGCCGAAATCAAACAGAAGCAGCCAGCCCCCGTCCCTGCAAACGCGCGATATGACGCGTGATGCGACCACAAACGCGTTCAGATTTCGCACTTCTGAATCGCCTGCCCGGTATGCGGCAACGTCCTGATACTTACCCATACCGGGATTGTGATGTGCGGCCGAGGGCCCCGCTGCTTGCCGGCAATTCCGCCCGGGCCGTCATCCTCCGCTCGCCTGCGCTGGTACCGCAGCGGCCGCAGCGGCCAGCTGGCAATCCGGATCTCCCGAGCGCTGAATCCTGTGGTCGCTCATCCGGCAGCCTTGCTAAGGAGCGAAAGCATAGAAACCGCATCAAACTTTTACGCCGTTCATGCGCGACGGCGCAGGAACCGGAATAGCGAAATTACGGCGCTTGGCGCGAGTCTCGATCCGGATCGATCGAGTGACGGCAACGATGCGGGTTCTGCTGGGCCTGGCCGTCGCCCCGGCGGCCTCGCCGTTCGCGCCAGCAGCGGGAAGTCGCGAGCGGCGCTGAAGGGCGAACGGTATGTGCGCAATTGCCGTGTCCCGTTGCGGAGGATCAATGCCCGCAGACGTTCGCCCCCGAAACTGAGAGCCGCAAGGCGCAGCCAGCCGGCGGTTCGCGCCCGGCGAGCACAAAGGAGTTTCAGCCGATGCTGGATGTCCTGATGCTAATTCTCGGGATCGGCTTCTTCGCGCTGTCCGTGACCTATGCGTTGGCCTGCGAGCGGCTCTGAAGGGGAACGATCATGATCGTCGACTATGGGCTCGCCATTCTCGTCACCGTGGGGCTGCTGGTCTACCTGATCTACGCCCTGCTGAGGCCCGAGCGGTTCTGAGGAACACGCAACCATGACCGCCAACGGCTGGGCGCAGATCGCCATTTATTTCGTCGTGCTCACCGCCCTCGTGGTGCCGCTCGGACGTTTCATGGCGCGGGTGTTCGAAGGCGAGCGGACCTTCCTGTCGTCTGTCTTCCGCCCGGTCGAAGTCTTGCTCTATCGGGCCGCCGGCGTCGACGAAACGCGCGAGCAGCACTGGCTCGCCTACACGCTCGCCATGCTCGTCTTCAATGCTGGGGGCTTTCTTCTGGCCTATGCCCTGCAACGCTTCCAGGCGGTGCTGCCGCTCAATCCTGCCGGCATGTCCGCGGTCGCCCCGGATCTTTCCTTCAATACCGCCGTCAGCTTCGCGACCAACACCAACTGGCAGAACTACGGCGGCGAGAGCACGATGAGCTATTTCACCCAGATGGCGGCGCTGACGACGCAGAACTTCGTGTCCGCTGCCACCGGCATCGCGCTCGCCATTGCGCTCGCCCGCGCTTTCGCGCGTGCTTCGGGCAGGACCGTCGGCAATTTCTGGGTCGACCTGACGCGGTGCACCTTGTACGTGCTGCTGCCGCTATCGACCGTCGCGGCGCTCTTCCTCGTCTGGCAGGGCGTTCCGCAGAACGTCGGGCCCTACGTCGACGCGACCACCCTCGAAGGCGCGACGCAGACGCTGAGCCAGGGGCCGGCGGCCTCGCAGATCGCGATCAAGCAGCTCGGCACCAATGGCGGTGGCTTCTGGAACGCCAACTCGGCCGTGCCGTACGAGAATCCCACGCCGCTCAGCAACTTTCTCGAGCTCCTCTACATCCTGCTGATCCCGGCGGCGCTGACCCTCACCTTCGGGCGTATGGTGCGAGACGAGCGCCAGGGCTGGGCGCTCTACGCCGCGATGTCGATCGTGTTCCTTGTAGGCGTGCTGGTCACCTACTGGGCGGAAGGCGCAGGCAATCCGAACTTCGCCGCGCTGGGCATCGATCCCGCCAACATGGAAGGCAAGGAGGTCCGCTTCGGCATTGCGAATTCCAGCCTGTGGGCGGTCGCCACCACCGATGCCTCGAACGGCTCCGTCAATGCCATGCACGACAGCTTTACGCCGCTGGGCGGAATGATTCCGATCATCAACATGGAACTCGGCGAGATCATCTTCGGCGGGGTCGGCTCGGGACTCTATGGCATGCTTCTCATGGTCATTATCGCCGTCTTCGTGGCCGGCCTGATGGTGGGTCGCACGCCGGAGTACCTGGGCAAGAAGGTCGAGGCGAAGGAGGTCAAGATGGCGATGCTCGCCATTCTGATCCTGCCGCTGTCGATGCTCGCGTTCACCGCGGTATCCGTGATGCTGCCCTTCGGCTTGTCCAGCATCCAGGATCATGGCCCGCACGGCTTCAGCGAGCTGCTCTACCTGTTCACGTCGCAGACCGCCAACAACGGCTCGGCGTTCGCCGGCTTCACCGGCAATACGCTTTGGTACAACACGACCGGCGGCATCGCGATGCTGATCGGGCGCTATTTCGTCATCATTCCGATGATGGCGGTGGCCGGCTCCCTGGTCGCCAAGAAGACGGTGCCGGCCTCCCCCGGGACCTTCCCGACGACCGGGGGCTTGTTCGTTGGCCTGCTCGTCGGCGTGATCCTGATCATTGGCGGCCTCACGTTCTTCCCGGCGCTCGCGCTCGGGCCGATCGCAGAGCATTTCGCCATGCAAGAACACATGCTGTTCTGACCACCGCATCCGGAACCGGCTGCAATGGCAACGTCAACCACCCGCGAGCGGATGCCTGTGTCGGCCTTGATCGACCCGAAGATCGTCATTCCGGCGATCGGCGCCGCTTTCGCCAAGCTCGATCCACGGGTTCTGATCAAGAACCCGGTCATGTTCGTGGTCGAGGTCGTCGCCGCCCTGACCACCGTGATCTTCCTGCGCGACCTCGCGACCGGCGGCGAGAACCTCGGTTTCACGTTCCAAATCATCCTCTGGCTCTGGGTCACGGTGCTGTTCGCGAATTTCGCCGAGGCCGTGGCGGAGGGCCGCGGCAAGGCGCAGGCGGAATCGCTCCGGCGTACGCGGACCGAAACGCAGGCGAAGCTCCTCACCGGCGCCGACCGCTCAAGATACAAAACCGTGCCGGGCACGAGTCTCAAGATCGGCGACATCGTGTTGGTGGAGGAGGGCGACATCATCCCGTCGGATGGCGAAGTGATCGAGGGCGTCGCCTCCGTCAACGAGGGGGCCATCACCGGCGAGTCCGCCCCCGTGATCCGCGAGAGCGGCGGCGACCGCTCGGCGGTCACCGGCGGCACGCAGGTGATCTCGGATTGGATCACGGTGCGCATCACCGCGGCTCAGGGCTCGACGTTTCTGGATCGGATGATCGGGCTGGTCGAGGGCGCCGAGCGGCAGAAGACGCCGAACGAGATCGCGCTCAACATCCTGCTCGCCGGCATGACCCTGATTTTCGTGCTCGCGACGGCGACGATCCCGAGCTTTGCCCATTATGCGGGCGGCACCGTCCCCGTCGTGGTGGTCGTGGCGCTGTTCGTGACGCTGATCCCGACGACAATCGGGGCGTTGCTCTCCGCCATCGGCATCGCCGGGATGGACCGTCTGGTCCGCTTCAACGTGCTCGCCATGTCAGGCCGCTCGGTCGAGGCGTCCGGCGACGTCGACACGCTGCTGCTCGACAAGACCGGCACCATCACGCTCGGCAACCGCCAGGCGACGGAGTTCCTGCCAGTATCCGGCGTGACCGAGCGGGAGCTTGCCGATGCGGCCCAGCTCGCATCGCTGCCGGATGAAACGCCAGAGGGTCGCTCGATCGTGGTGCTCGCCAAGCAGAAATGCGGACTGCGCGCGCGGGAGATGGCGCCGCTGCACGCCCGCTTCGTGCCTTTCACCGCGCAAACGCGCATGAGCGGCGTCGACATCGAAAGCAGCTCGATTCGCAAGGGCGCCGTCGACGCGATCCTGGCGTATGTCGGGCATGACCTTGCTATCAGCCGTGCATCGGCCGCAAGTCGCGGCGGTGCGGCGGCCAGTCCGGCGTCGGTGGCATCGGCTGCCGCGGACCCCACAGCACGCGAGCTGACGCACCTTGCAGAGCGGATCGCGAAATCAGGCGGCACGCCTCTGGCTGTCGCGCGCGACGGCCGTCTGCTTGGCGTGATCCACCTCAAGGACATCGTAAAGGGCGGTACCCGCGAGCGGTTTGGCGAATTGCGCCGCATGGGCATCCGCACCGTGATGATCACCGGCGACAATCCGCTCACCGCAGCCGCGATCGCCGCCGAGGCGGGCGTGGACGACTTCCTGGCCGAAGCGACGCCGGAGGCCAAGCTCGCGCTGATCCGTAAGGAGCAGGCCAAGGGCATGCTCGTCGCGATGTGCGGCGATGGCACCAACGACGCGCCGGCGCTGGCGCAGGCGGACGTCGGGGTCGCGATGAACACCGGTACGCAGGCGGCGCGCGAGGCCGGCAACATGGTCGACCTCGATTCCGACCCGACCAAGCTCATCGAGGTGGTGGAAATCGGCAAGCAGCTTCTGATGACCCGCGGCGCGCTGACGACATTCTCGATCGCCAACGACGTGGCGAAGTATTTCGCCATCATCCCGCCGATGTTCCTTGCCTTCTATCCCCAGCTGCAGGTGCTGAACATCATGCAGCTGGCGACACCTAATAGCGCGATCCTTTCCGCGATCATCTTCAATGCGCTGATCATCATCGCGCTGATCCCGCTCGCGCTGAAGGGCGTCGCCTATCGCCCGATCGGTGCTGCGGCGCTATTGCGGCGCAACCTGCTCATCTATGGGCTCGGCGGCATCGTCGTGCCCTTCGTCGGCATCAAGGCGATCGACCTGCTGATCACCGGGATCGGCTTTGCCTGAGGAGCAATCGCCATGGCTGAGCACATTCGCCCGGCGCTCGCGCTGATCGTGCTCTTCACGCTGATCACGGGCCTGCTCTATCCGCTCGCTATCACCGGCATCGCCCAGCTGGCGTTTCCGCACCAGGCCAACGGCAGCCTGATCGAGCGGGACGGCCAGGTGATCGGCTCGGAGCTGATCGGACAGCGCTTCAGGAGCGACCGTTACTTCCACAGCCGGCCTTCGGCCGCGGGCGACGGCTACAACGCGGCTGCGTCCAGCGGCTCCAACCTGGGGCCTACGAGTCGAGTGCTCATCGACCGCGTACGCGCGGACGTGGAGCGGCTCAGAGCCGAGAACCCGGACGCCGCGGTGCCGATCGATCTGGTCACCGCATCCGGCAGTGGTCTCGACCCGCACATCTCGCCGCAGGCTGCCCTCTTCCAGGTCGCCCGTGTGGCCAAGGCGCGCGGTCTGTCCGAGGACGCGGTGCGCGCTCTGGTCGATGAGCAGACCGAGCACCGGACGTTCAGCCTGCTCGGCGAGCCCCGCGTCAACGTGCTGCTGCTTAATCTTGCCTTGGATAGGATGGCGGGAGAGCAGGCGGGCGGCGCCATGGGCACAAAATGACTGACGACGAGGGGAGGCCCACGCCCGAAGCGCTCCTCGAAGAGGCCAAGAAGGAGGGGCGCGGGCGGCTCAAGATCTTCCTCGGCGCCTACCCGGGCGTCGGCAAGACGTACGCCATGCTCGAGGCGGCCCGCGAGCGTCGCCGGGAAGGCACGGACGTGGTCATCGGCATCGTCGAGACCCACGGCCGGGCGGAGACCGAGGCGCTGTTGCGCGGCTTCGAGATCCTGCCGCGCCGCAAGCTTGCCTATCGCGGCCGCGTTCTCGCCGAGATGGACCTCGACGCGCTGCTCTGGCGCAAGCCACAGCTCGCCATTGTCGACGAACTCGCCCACACCAACGTCCAGGGCAGCCGACATGTGAAGCGCTATCAGGACGTGGAGGAACTGCTGGACGCCGGAATCGATGTCTTCACCACGCTCAACATCCAGCATCTCGAGAGCCTGAACGACATCGTGGAGCGCATCGCCCGCGTGCGCGTCCGCGAGACCCTTCCGGACAGGGTGCTAGAGCTCGCGGATGAGATCGAGCTGGTCGACCTGCCACCCGAGGACCTGATCCAGCGACTGCGCGAAGGTAAGGTCTACGTCCGCGATCAGGTCGCCCGCGCCATTCAGCATTTCTTCAGCAAGGGCAATCTTACGGCCTTGCGCGAGCTTGCCATGCGCATCGCTGCCGAGCGGGTCGACGCGCAGATGACGGCCTACATGCGCGCACACGCCATTGCCGGGCCGTGGCCGACCCAGGATCGGCTCCTGGTATGCATCAACGAGTCGCCCGTCGCCAAGAAGCTCGTCCGGACAGCCAAGCGGATGGCGGAGCGCGCGCGGATGCCCTGGATCGCAGTGAACGTGCACACACCGCGCGCCGACCACCTGAGCGACCAAGCCAAAAACCTCATCGCGGAGGCGCTACGGCTGGCCGAGAGCCTTGGCGGGGAGGCGGTCACGCTGCATGCCGAGTCCGACGTCGTCAAAGAGCTGCTCACGTTCGCCCGGTCGCGCAACGTCACGCGCATTCTATTGGGCCGGCCACGCCGGCGCCGCTGGTCTGGCTGGCTGAAGGAACATGTGACGGAGCGACTGCTCAAAGATCCCGGCCAGTTCGAAGTCATCGTCGTAGCTCCCGGAGGGGAGGAGGCTCCCGGTCAGGTCATTCAGGCGAGTCCGTTCGAGCTCAAACCCGACGTCCGCGCCTTTGCCTGGGCTACTCTCGCCGTTTTGGTCGCGAGCGTGCTCTCAGATGTGGCCGGCCGCTTCCTGCCTCTTGCCAATCTGTCCTTGATTTTCCTGATGGCAGTGCTCGTGGTGGCGATCCGCTTCGGCCTGTGGCCGTCGGTCTATGCGAGCTTGCTGAGCTTTTTCGTCTACAACTTCTTTTTCACGGAGCCCCTCTATACCCTGCTCGTGGAGCGCCAGGAAGACATACTGACGGTCGTCTTCTTCCTGGTGGTCGCGGTCATCGTCGGCAACCTGGCGGCCCGGCTCAAGGCTCAGATCGAGGCGATGCGCCAGATTACTCGGCGCACGGCGAACCTCTACGACTTCAGTCGCAAGATCGCCGGCGCCGCGTCGCTCAATGACGTCTTATGGGCGGCAGTCCATCATGTGGCGTCGACGCTGCAGTGCCACTCCCTCGTCCTGCTGCCGCGCGCGGGCGACCAGCTCGAGATCGCCTCCGGCTACCCGCCAGAAGACCAGATGTCGCCGACCGCATGGGGCGCCGCGCGTTGGGCGTGGCAGCACGACCAAGCAGCCGGCTGGAGTTCGGGCACGCTGCCGGCCTCGGAGTGGCTGTTCCTGCCGCTCAAAACCGCGCGTGGCCCGCTCGGCCTGCTCGGCGTCGCGTTCGAGAATCCGCAACGGCAGCTGACGCTGGAGCAGCGCGACCTGCTTGAGGCGCTGGTGGATCAGGTCGCCGTCGCGATCGAGCGGACGAATCTCGCGACCGATATCGAGCAGGCGCGCCTTCTGAGCGAGACGGAGCGCCTGCGCTCCGCTCTGCTGTCGTCGGTGTCGCACGATCTGCGCACGCCGCTCGTCTCGATCATCGGCTCGGCCACCGGCCTCGCGAGTTGCGACGGCGCCCTGTCCAGCGGCGACCGCGCGCAGCTTGCGCAGACCATTCTCGAAGAGAGCGAGCGGTTGAATCGTTTCGTGCAGAACCTGCTCGACATGACCCGGCTCGGCTACGGCGCGCTGCAGCCCAACCGCGAATGGGTCGACCTTCGGGAGATCGTCGGCCGGGCGCTTAAGCAGATGGCCCGTCCGCTCGCTTCCCTCAAAGTCGAGGTGCAGATCTCGGCGGACACGCCTGTTCTCCACGTCGATCCGATCCTGATCGAGCAGGTTCTGGTCAATATCCTTGATAACGCTGCCAAGTATTCGCCGACGGATGGTCGGATCGAAGTTGCCGCGGCGACGGACGGCGAGCAGGTAAGAGTGGGCGTGAGCGACGAGGGCCCCGGCATCCCGCCGGAAGCGCGCGATACCGTGTTCGACGTGTTCTATCGCGTCCGTGCCGGCGACCAACAGGCCGCCGGGACGGGTCTCGGCCTCTCGATCTGCCGGGGTCTGATCGAGGCGCACGGCGGTAGGATCGAGGCGCTGCCCGGGGCCGGCGGCCGCGGCACGACCATCGCCTTCTGGCTTCCGGTGGAGCGGATGCCCGCGATCGACGATGGAGCCGATGAGGAGGAGCGGGAACCGGCAGGCGGAGGCCTCGGCCGATGACCGCGGCGGGGATTGCGCGCATCCTGGTGATCGACGACGAGCCGCAGATTCGCAAGTTCCTGCGCATCAGCCTGAACGCGTACGGCTACGACGTGATCGAGGCAGCGCGCGGGGAAGACGGCCTCGGCAAATGCGCGACCGCGAGCCCCGACCTCGTGATCCTCGATCTTGGCCTGCCGGATCTGGACGGACACGAGGTGATCGCGGGCATTCGTGAGTGGTCCAAGGTGCCGATCATCGTTCTCTCTGTGCGCACGGTTGAGGGTGAGAAGGTGACGGCGCTCGACCGCGGCGCCGATGACTATGTCACCAAGCCGTTCGGCATCCAGGAGCTGCTGGCGCGGGTACGCGCCGTGCTGCGGGGGCGGCGGCAGGACGGCGAGCCGCCGCCGGCCGTGGTGACCGTCGGGGATCTCTCGATCGACATCCCGCGCCGACGCGTCCGTCGCGCCGGTACCGAGATCAGACTCTCGCGCAAGGAGTTCGCCATCCTTCGTCTGCTGGCGCAGCACGCGGGGCGGATCGTCACCCACCAGCATCTGCTGCGTGAGGTCTGGGGGCCGGCACACGAGCATGAGACCCATTATCTGCGCATCTACATCGGTCATCTGCGCCAGAAGCTGTGCGACGATCCGGCCGACCCGCGCTACATCAGCAACGAGCCGGGCGTCGGTTATCGGCTCCTGACGGCTGATTGAGCCGCAGGTTTGCAGGCCGGGCGCGCAGTGCCACGGGCCAACCCGCTTTTCTGATCCGACACGGCGACAAGCGGTAGCTCGGCAGATTTGCCGCGCCCTCACGTCACGCCGCCTCGAGCCCGACCGCGATGCCCTGGCCGACGCCGATGCACATGGTGGCAAGCGCGCGCCGCGCCCCGCGTTCCTTGAGCTCGAGCGCGGCGGTGCCGCTGATCCGCGCGCCCGACATGCCCAAGGGGTGACCGAGCGCGATCGCGCCGCCATTCGGGTTGACGTGCGGGGCGTCGTCGGGCAGGCCGAGCTGGCGCAGCACGGCGAGCGCCTGGCTGGCGAACGCCTCATTGAGCTCGATCACGTCGATCTCGCCGGCGGACCAGCGAAGGCGCGCGCACAGCTTCTGCGTCGCCGGCGCCGGACCGATCCCCATGATCCGGGGCGGCACGCCCGCGGCCGCACCGCCGACCACGCGCGCGAGCGGCTCCAGGCCATGGCGGGCGCACGCCGCCTCGGATGCGACCAGGAGCGCCGCCGCGCCGTCGTTGACCCCCGACGCGTTGCCGGCGGTCACCGTGCCGCCCTCGCGGAACGGCGTCGGCAGCTGCGCGAGCCGCTCCAGCGTCGTGTCGGCCCGGGGGTGCTCGTCGGCCGCGACCACGACTGCCTCGCCGCGGCGCTGGGGCAATGTGACCGGCGTGATCTCCCGCGCCAGCCGCCCGCACGCCTGCGCCGCCGCGGCGCGCTGCTGCGAGCGCAGCGCGAACGCGTCCTGATCCGCGCGCGTCACCTGGAATTCCTCCGCGACGTTCTCGGCCGTCTCCGGCATGGAATCGACGCCGTACCGCGCCTTCATCAGCGGATTGACCAAGCGCCAGCCGAGCGTCGTATCGTGGATCTCGGCGTGGCGCGAGTACGCCGTCTCGGCCTTGGGCATGACGAACGGCGCGCGCGACATGCTCTCGACCCCGCCCGCGACGATCAGCGCCGCCTCGCCTGCCCTGATCGCGCGCGCTGCGATCAAGAGCGCATCCATGCCCGAGCCGCAGAGGCGGTTGACCGTGCTGCCGGGCACCTCCTTGGGCAGTCCGGCGAGCAGCAGCGCCATGCGTGCGACGTTGCGGTTGTCCTCGCCGGCCTGATTGGCGCAACCGAGGACCACGTCGTCGACCGCCGCCCAGTCGAGGCCCTCGTGCCGCGCGATCAGCGCCTTCAGCGGCACCGCGGCGAGATCGTCGGCGCGGACGCCGGCGAGCACGCCACCGAACCGGCCGATTGGCGTCCGCACGTAGTCGCAGATGAAGGCCTCGGCCATGGGTCATGTCTCCCGGGCGGCGCGCCGCCTCACACGTCGAAGAACACGGTCTCGTCCGGCCCTTGCATGCGCACATCGAAGCGATAGACAGTCCCCGCGGCCGTCGCCTGCCGCGCCGCGATCAGGGTGTGGCGCCGCGCCTCATCGACGCTCGCCAGCACCGGATCCCGTGCGTTCGCCGCCGCCTCGTCGGCGAAATAGATGCGCGTGTAGAGATGGCTCAGCAGGCCGCGCATGAACAGGATCAGATTCACGTGCGGCGCCTGGCCATCGCCGGTCGCGCCGGGCTTGATCGTCTCGAACGCGAACCGGTTCTCCGGGTCCGTGCCGGTGCCGCAGCGCCCGAAGCCCTTGAAGGGCAAATTCGAGCCGCGCCGGTCCGCCGGATGCGCATAGCGACCCGCGGCATCGGCCTGCCAGATCTCGA
>JBKPNX010000202.1:0-23165 GCA_046732855.1 Pseudomonadota bacterium | reverse complement strand
CCCATAAGGATCCTCCGAGTCGAAGTACGGCACGATCTCGTCGAGCGTGCCGACGCTCACGTCAATTTGTTCGGCATGCAGTCCGGCGAACAAAGGATCATGATGCGCCATGTTGATCAGCTCGACCTCGACCCCCTCTTGGGTAAAGAAGCCCTTCTCCTTCGCGACGAACAGCGGCCCGAACCCGACCCAGATCACAATACCGATCCGCAGCGGCTCGGCTTGGGCCGCTTGGCTGGCGCCTGCCGTAACCAAGAGAGCGGCGACGATGCCGACGAGATGCCTTACCGTCATGTCCATGCCTCCGCTGCGCTAGTCGACCCAGAGGTCATGTCGGATCACGTCGGTGGGCTTGATGTCAGCGTTGAGCACGCCGAGGCTCCGCCAGAAATCGATGGCGTGCTGGGAGGTCTGATAGATCTGGCCGGGGCGATCCGGCCTGCCGAAATATTCCCGATTTCTCTTTGCATCATAGAACCGGACGCCTTCGAGCGCTTCGGCGAACACCGCGGCGTCCGCGAGCGAGCCTCCGACGTTCCGCGCCATGATCTCGTTTGCCTCGGCGGGATGATCCTCGACATAGCGCACGGCGGCATCCCACGCGCGCGCCAGCGCCCGGAACTCCGGCAGGCGGGCATCTAGGACCTCAAGCTTGACCAGCAGGCAGTCGACGATCAGTCCCGGCGTCTGCGACGAGTCGGCGAGCAGATGGCCGTGCTCGGATTGCTTGCCTTGGGTGAGCCATGGCTCCCAGGTCACCGCGGCATCGACCTCGCGCATCAGGAACGCATTGCCGGCGTCCTCGTGGCTGAGGTCCACGGTTTCTATGTCGGCTTCACTGAGGCCGGCCTCCCTCAGCAGGACGTGCAAGAAGAACTGAGAGACGGTGCGCTGGTTGAACGCGACCAGCTTCCCCTTGAGATCGGCGATCGAGCGGATGTCCCTGTCCGCGACGATTCCGTCAGCGCCGAGGGATTCATCGATCCCCATGACGCAGACATAAGGCTGCTTGCGATCGAAGGTCGGCAGCATGTCGTCGATCGTGCCGCTGCCCACGTCGATCTGCCCGGCCAGCAGCCCCGCGTGCAGCGCCTCCGGAAGCGCCATGTCAATCAGCTCGACCTCGAGCCCCTCCTGGGCGAAGAAGCCCTTCTCTTGAGCGACGAACAGCGGCCCGAAGCCGACCCAGATGGCATAGCCGATCCGCAGTGGCTCAGAGCTTGCCGTCTGGCTGGCACCTACGGCAACCAAGACAGCCGCAATGATTGAGACGAAACGCTGCCGCGCGCGCATGTTCTCCCTTCGCCAGCTATTCGACCCAGAGGTCGTGCCGGATCACTTCGGCCGGCGTAATGTTCGTCTTGAGCGCCCCAAGGCTCGACCAGACATCGATGCCGTATTGCGATGTGCGGTAGATCTGACCCGGTCGATCCGGTGTGCCGAAGTATTCCCGATTCCGCGCCGAATCGTAGAACCGGACGCCCTTGAGGGTGTCGGCGAAGACCGCCGGATCCTCGAGCCAGCCGCCAACGTTGCGGGCCATGATCTCGTTGGCCTCATCGGGATGAGCCTCGGCATAGTGCACGGCCGCGTCCCAGGCGCGCGCCAGCGCCTTGAACTGCGCCCGGCGATCGTCGAAGGCAGCAGCCTTGGCTATCAGGCAGTCGACCAGCAGACCTGGGGCCTGGGACGAGTCGGCCAGGAGCCGGCCGTGCTCTGCATTCTTGCCATCGGTCAGCCACGGTTCCCAGGTCACCGCAGCATCGACCTCGCGCAGCAGAAAGGCGTTGCCGGCATCGTCGGCACTTAGGTCGACGGTTTCGATGTCGGCTTCGCTGAGACCTGCTTTCTTCAGGAGCACGTTCAAGTAAAACTGCGACACCGTTCCTTTTGGGAAGGCGACCATCTTACCTTTGAGATCTGCAATGGACTTGATGTCATTGTTGGCGACGATGCCGTCCCCGCCCCTTGACTGGTCCAGGGCCAGGAAGCACACATAAGGATCTTCCGGGTCGAAATGCGGCAGCATGTCGTCGACCGTGCCTGTGATGGCATCGACGTGTCCGGCAAACAGCCCCGCGTACATGGCTTCGTGAATCGCCATGTCGATGAGCTCGACCTCGACCCCTTCCTTGGCGAAGTAGCCTTTCTCCCGGGCGACGAACAGCGGCCCGAACCCTACCCAGATCAAATAACCGATCCGCACCGGCTCGGCTTGGGCCGCCTGGCTGCCGCCTGCAATCATCAGGAGCGCGACCACGAAGCGGGCGAGATGTTTCCGTACCATTATTTCCTCTCCTCCGCCGCGCTACTCGTCCCAGATGCCGTGCCTGATCACGTTGGCGGGCGAGACCTGCGTTTTCAGCATCCCCGCGCTCGACCAGACGTCGATTGCCTGTTGCATGGTTTGGTAGATCGGCCCGGGCTTCTCCGGCGTACCGAAGTATTCTCTGCTCTTCGTCTCGTCGTACAGCACGACAGCTCGCAGCATCTGCGCGAACGCAGCCGGGTCTTGAAAATCGCCGCCGAGGTTACGCGCTATGATCTCGCTCGCCTCGTTCGGATGGGCTTGGACGTACTTCACAGCCGCATCCCAGGCGCGAGCGACGGCGTGGAAGTCGAGCTTGCGATGGTTGAACACGTCCGCCCTGGTCATCAGGCAATCGACCAGCAGCCCCGGCTGGTCCGTGGTGTCGGTCAGGACATGGGCGTGATCGGCGCTCCGGAGTTCGGTCAGGAAGGGATCTGAGGTCACCACCGCGTCGACCTCACGCAACAAGAAGGCCTGATTGGCGTCCTCGGGGGCAAGATCCACGGCCTCGAAGTCGGCCTCGCTGAGGCCCGCACCCTTCAGCAGCACGTCCAAGTAGAAGTGCCAGACGCTGCCGCGCAGCGCGGCCACCGACCTGCCCTTGAGGTCAGCCACGGTCCGGATGTCCTCGGTGGCGACGATGCCGCTGCCGCCGCGGTCATCGTCGAGCGCAAGCACGCAGACCAGCGGTTCTTCATCGGGCTCCGAATACGCCGGCGCGTCCTGCAGGGCGCCGGCGACCGCATCGACCTGGCGGCTATACAGGCTCCCGAACGCGGCGGCGTGGACCTCGATGTTGACCAGCTCGACGTCCACGCCCTCCGCCGCAAAGAACCCTTTCTCCTTTGCGACGAAGAGCGGCCCGTAGCCAACCCAGATGAAGTAGGAGATCCGCAGCGGCTCGGCGTGGACGGCGCTCAGGAAGCCCGCGGTGATCCAGATTGCCACCGCTATGCTGCCGATTCGACGCCCGATTCCCATTTTCTGCGTCCGTTCGACCGTACCACCCAACGACCAGGGTACGCGCGCCTTGGCTATTCCTCGAGAATCCCGTGCGCGATCACGTCGGCCGGCGTGACCTTCACCTTGAGCGCGCCGAGGTCCGACCAGACGTTGATCGCATGCTGCATCGTCTGGTAGATCGGCCCGGGCTGCTCCGGCGTGCCGAGATACGCGCGGATGCTCGCCTCGTCGTAGATCCCGACGCGCTCCAGGGCCTCGGCGAACGCGGCGGGATCCTCGGCGCCACCACCCAGTTTTCGTGCCATGATCGCGACAGCCTCGTCCGGATGAACCTTGAAGAACTCGACGGCAGCGAGCCAGGCGCGTCCGACGGCCTGAAACTCTGCCCTCCGCTGATCGAGCACGCCCGTGGTGGTCTCCAGGCAGTCGGTGATCAGTCCGGGCTGCTGCGAGCTGTCAGTCAGCAGGTGGCCGTGTGCGACTTGTCTCCCTTGGCTTAGCCATGGCTCATAGGTCACAGCGGCATCGACCTCCTGCATCATGAAGGCCTCGGCGGACGTGTCAGCAGGCAGGTCCACAAACTTGATGTCGGCCTCACGAAGGCCCGCCTCCTTCAGCAGGATGGCCAGATAGAAGTGCTGCAGGCTGCCGCGCAGGACGGCCACCGATCTCCCCTTGAGATCGGCGATGGTCTGGATATCGTCGGTGGCGAGGATCCCGTCGCCGCCGCGGGACTCGTCGAGCGGGAAGACACATACCAGGAGGTCTTGATCCGGCTCGGAGAACGTCAACACGTCCTGAGTGCCGGCCGCGATCGCATCGACCTGGCCGGCGAAGAGCCCCGAGAACGCGGCGGTGTGGTCCTCGATGTTGATCAGCTCGACCTCGACCCCTTCCCTGGCGAAGAAGCCCTTCTCCTGCGCCACGAACAGGGGCCCGAAGCCGACCCAGGTGAAGTAAAAGATCCGCAGCGGCTCGGCGTGCGCCGCCCCCATGAGAATCAACCAAACTGCCGCTGCCCGGCAGCTGAGACGAAGCCAGCGTCGCATTTCTCCGCCTCCCGATCTAAAATCGGCAACATGCTCGGTCTTTCCTGATGACTAGGCAAGAGGTTTCACATGCCGGCCGAGCAGTTCTGGCAAGGTGAAAAAGCGCGATCGCCGGCTCCTGATCGCACCGGCTGCACAGCGCGGGCGGTTGAGCGGGTCAGCAGTTGACCGGGCTTTGCATTCTTGCCAGGCGTCAGCCAGAGCTCAAAGGTTACCGCGGAGCGTCGGAAGACTCGACTTCGACGTCGGCCTCAAAGGCCAGCCCTTGGACGAAGTGTGTCCGAACCGGATTGTTCGATCCCGGTCTACCTCGCTGCACCTCGCCGCCGCGGACGGGGGGCGACGTTGTGACACTCACCGGCACGGGCTAATTTCCACTCGTGGGCGCAGCTCAGGTTTGGCCGCCGAAAGCCGGATTTCCGCGCCGGCCCGCCGCGCCCCTCCAGATCCATGCGGAGCACCTGGCGGAAGGTGCTGATGTCAAGCTTCGATCCCGAGCGCGACGGTTGGTCTCTCTGTGAGGCTGTGAGACGCGGGGCCGACCAATGGGCACTGGCGGTGCTACACCGCGATCTCATCGATGCAGCAGCGGCTGGTATCACGCCCGAGCCGATCCACTGATGGCACTGGGCGGATCCGCCACCGCCGCCGCCGGCCCCACCTCACAATCCGTCACGGCCGACGCCTTTCGTTGAATACAACGGGCGGCGCTGGCTGCTCGACAACGGAATCGAGACGCAGTTTCTGCACAAGCTCTATGACGGCCAGCTTCCTGGGGTCGCCTTGGGATCAGTTCTGTCTGATTACATGCGAGTGCCTTGTCGGGCGGTTACTGGAATCGAAAGCTGGTGGAAAGGTGGCGGCATGATCCGGGTCGAGAGCGGCGAGTTGTTATACGCCGTCCGGGTAGAACGACTGGACAAGGTGCGAATCCAGACCCCCGACCGAAGCCTTACGGCGCGTCGCATGCCATCGACAGGCCTTACGCTGCCTTGGGCCTGCGCTCGTGAGAGCGCGCCGACTTGGACCTGCGTTTGCGCGCGGGGGCACTCTTCTTGCTGTCGGAGCGGGTGCTCGGCGCCGCGGCTTTCCCGCCCTTCACGCTTTGACGCAGCGCCTCCATACGCGCTCGCTCATTACTCGGCGGCCTCCAGCAGGGGTTCGGACTTCGCCAGAGCGGGAGCCTCCTGGTCCGCCAGCTCCGCGACGAGACTCCGAATCCCGGCAGCATGTAGCGTGGGCTTCAATAGCGCGTCTCGCGTAGGCGCTCATCTGTTGTTGGAGGCCGGCGTCGAAAACTTGCGATCGGTTTTGCTTGCCTGCAGGGCGAGTCTGGCCTTGGCATGCCGGGCATAGATCACGTGCACCGGCAGACCGCGCTCCTTGAGGCCGTTCCACAGCCATGCCGCGAGCGGCCCCGTCTCCATGCCGATGCGACGCGCCCGCAGGAGCGTGCTCGCGCAGCCGGCGACCAAGCGCCTCAGGCTGGCCACCCTGCCCGCAGCGGTCACTCCGCCGGTCTCGTCGACCACGCACAGCGCTGTCATCTTGAGCGAAACGTCCAGACCCACATACTGCGTCATCGCGGTTCTCCTCAGCTCACGATCGGTTCTGCACCTCCACCGTGCCAAGCCCGGGGAGAACCGCAACCCGCCGCGCGATGACGCCATGTTGTTCATCCGGGCTGAAGGCTGGCAGGTGGTGAGTGCCAATTATCACCAGCGGCCGGACGCCGCTCAAGCTCGTCATCGTCGAGCGGACCGTTGGCGGAGTTGGGGTGCAGGTTGGGATCGGTGCATTCGTTGACGTCCTTCAGGTGCGCGTGGATGCCGTCCTCGCCGAGCCCGAGGCTCCGAGCAACCAGAGCGCGCAGGAATCGGCCAAACGACCTCGCACGCCACGCTCAGCGCCAGAGCCGTCTGGCAATCAGCACTGGTGCCGTCCGGTCCGGCGGCTGTGAACTGCCTCACAACCGAGTCGCGCCCAATGGGTTACCGTAGGTAGATAGGGCTTGCATTTCACAGATAAACGACAGGGAGGATTTCACAATGTCGACGAACGGCGGAACGCTTGTTCCATCTGGTCACGAGGACGAGCCGAGGGAAAGCCTGCCGCGGGTAAGTGGCCTGGTCGACTTGGGGTCCAGCGACCTGTCGGCATCGCCGGTCCTGCCGATCGCCAAAGTCTTGATCGTCTCCGACATCCGGTTCCTGTCCGAAGCTCTGGCTGGGATCCTGCGCGGCGAGTCCGGGCTGTCAGTTGCCGGGGTGTCGTCCAGCTTGGCCGAAGCGCGGACGCAGTGCCGGGCGACGCAGCCCGACATCGTCCTGCTTGACGCAGCGCTGTCCAATGCTCCAGCGGCGGTCGCTACAATCAAAGCCGACGCCGCACAGGCCCGCGTGGTCGCCCTTGGCGTCGTTGAGACGGAGGAGCACGTGGTCGCGTGGGGCCAGGTTGGAGTGGCCGCCTACATCCCGCGTACTGCCAGCGTCGCGGATCTTGTCCATGCCCTAGGGAATGTCATGCGCGGCGAGCAGGCGTGCTCGCTGCGCATTGCCGCCCGACTGTTTCAGCGGCTTGCCGATCGCCCCGTCCACCAGTCCGCGCCGCAGCCGGCCTTGACGCTTCGAGAGGCCGAGATCGTCAAGCTCCTTGCCGACGGGCTTTGCAATAAGGAGATCGCGCGCAAGCTGGACATCAGCCTCGCGACGACCAAGTCGCACGTCCACAATCTCCTGACAAAGCTCAGCCTGACCCGGCGCGGCCAGGCGGCGGTCTGGGTTCGCCAGTATTCTGCCGAGATCGTGCGCGCAGGCTGAAGCGCAACCCCATCCGATCGCTAGTCCTTTTTCGCACCAAGCGGTGGATTTCATATCGTCCTATCCTTCGCTGAAAGTGGACACATGATCGACAGCGAAGGGTTTGCGGCGTGATCAGCATACGCACGGCTCTGATCACGATGTCGCCCATGCTCGGCGACATCATCACACGAGCGGTAGCGTGCAATGTCGTGCTCGACGTGGTCGCCTGGCTCGACCGCGAGGACGCGACCGCGGATAGGCTGCGGATGCTGGCGCCGGAACTCATCCTGATCGGCCTGGGCGCAGACGAGTCCGATACGATGCCCCTGGCGATCCTCGCCGTCGCGCCGACCGCCAAGGTGATTGCCTTCACAACGGATTGCCGTCACGCCCAGCTGCTCGAGATGCGGCCCCAGCGGACACTGCTGATCGACGTCACGCCCGCAGCCCTGGTTGACGCGATCCTCGGCGGATCGACTGGAAAACAGATTTAGATCTCCACTGCTCTGCGGATTAGATCTCAGATGATCCTTTCTCATCCCCGCGATGGATAGGCAGCGGCCCTTCGCCTGCAGAGGATGATCAGTAGCTGGACAGTAGATCCAGAGCATATCACCAGTTGGGCGAATATCCGTCGCGCGCGGAGATGCCAGCTACGCAGGCGACATAGTCTACCTTGAATGGCGAATTGCTCGGTTCATGCCAATGATGACGATCGCCGGCAAATTTAATGATGATGAGCCGCTGATTTCAGCGCACGACACCCAATGCCGTCCCGTGGCCGCGCTCGCCGAAGCCATCGCTGCCGCCCCTCCCGCTTCCCCTCACGAGAGGTGATTGTCATGCCCGCGCAGATCCAAGCCATCCGGCTCGACGTCACCGACCGCTTCCCGATGGTCGCCTTCAGGATTCGCGCTGATGGCGACCCGAGGCAGGCCGAAGTCGCGATCGGCACCGATCCGGGTCTGTTCACCTCCGAGGGCAAGAAGAACCGCACGGCAGCCAACTTCTATTCGACCCACGGCAACGGCGGCCTCCGGTTCGCTGGCCGCGAAGCCAGCTTCACCCTGCCGCCCGAGGTGCTGGCGCGATTCATCGGCAACGAACGGCTCTATTTCGGGCTGGCAACCGCGGCCGCGGACGGTGCGATGAAGGTCGCCGTCACTCCGACCGAGGCGAGCCCTTACATCAGCATTAAGGGGCTTACCTACCACAGCATGGCGCGGGTGCGCGTCCTGCCAAACCGCCAGCAGCGGGTTGCCGGCTATGGCGGCAATGGCCAGGCGCAGCTCGAATGGGCGGGCGATATCGCAGCGCCTGGTATGGAGCCGGTCGCCAACGGCGCGGCTCCGAACGGCGCGGCGACGTCCGCGAACGGCAAGGCGCCGACGCCCGCCGCGGCCCCAGCGCCCTACGATGATGGCTTTGGACCGATGCCCGACGAGAAGTCTGCGGGCGCGCCGGCCGACGCCCCTGCCCCGGCCGCGCAGGGGCTTGCGTACCCGCCGGTGCGCGCACTTGCCGAGCAGCCGGTGGCGGTCACGCCGCCGTCGGTGAGCATACCCGGCAGGCTGGCACGGATAGCCATCGAGACCGGCATCTCCGCCGCCGTTGGCCCGATCGCCACCCTGCTGACCACCCTCAAGACCGCCGCCAACGCGCTCGGCTGCTCTGTTGGCCTCGGTCCCCAAGTGGGCGCGGGCGTCGGAGCCGGCGGCCAGCTCGGCGTCGGCATCATTTTCGGCAAGGATGGCGACATCGGGATCTATGGCACCACCGAGATTGACATCGGCTTCATCACCTCGATCTCTGGAACGTTGGCGGTGACCATCGTCAACGGCGCGATCGACCAGTTCAGCGGCTGGACCAGCGCCTTTGCCATTGCGGGCGGCGAGGGCGTCGTCGGCGGCGCCGCGGTGCTCCTGAACGATCAGGGCGACTTCGTCGGCGTCAGCGCGAACGTCGGTATCGGCGTCGGCTTCTCGCCGGTTGACTTCTACTTCGCCGCGCAGCGCGGCTGGGCGACCCGCGTCATGGCTTTGGCGCAGAGCATGGCTGCGAAGGCGAGTTCGCCGAACGGGCGCCGAGGGGTCCACCGCTATGCCAGCCATCCGGCGGTCGGCGCGAGGGCGCTGGAAACCGGCGCCCATTTCACGCTGAACTGGGATGATGTCCAGCTGATCGCCCAACCGCCCGATGTCACCTGCTGGGCGGCGGCGGCGGCCATGCTGATCGGGTGGCGCGACCAGGTTAGCATCGCGCCCGAGATGGTTGCCCAAATCGCCCGCCGCTCGACGGCCAGCGGCCTCAACACCACCGACAACGAGACATTTGCGGCCGAGATCGGCTTGGTGCCGGTCCCTGCCGCCTGCTACTCGGCAGATGCCTTCCGCGGCCTGCTCGCCGACTACGGGCCGCTGTGGGTCAGCGAGGGCACGCCGCCGAACCGGCACGCGGTGCTCGTCACCGGAATGTATTCCGACGGCCCCGAGACCTTTGTTCGGATCAGCGACCCCTGGGATCGGGCGGTGGGGATGCCGGGGGGGCCAGGACACTATGCATCGACGGACGCCACCGGCAGCCGCTACATCATGCGCTGGGACGATTTCGCGACCGCGTACGAGCAGCTCGCGACCAGCTCGCCGCTTAATAGCCGCATCCTGCACGGTGGCGGCACCGCCGGGCGGGTCCCGAACACCGGGGAAGCGACGCCGCCGGGCTATGCGCAGAGCTACAGTCCGCGCAGGCGGCCGACCGCGCGCGGACTGGCGGGCGAGAGCTTCACCCTCAACTGGGACGAGGTGGAGCTCGTGCCGCAGTCGGACGACATGGGGTGCTGGGCAGCGGCTGCCGCGATGATCATCGGGTGGCGCGACCGGATGAGCCTGTCGCCCGAGGCGATCCGCGAGATCTGCGGCCGCACCGGCAGCCACGGCCTTGACCTGCCGCAGACCGAGGCCTTCGCCAAGGAAATGGGGCTGAGTTTCGAGCTGCCGGCTTGCTACACGGTCGACGGCTTCCGCAGTCTGCTCGCCAGCAAGGGACCGCTCTGGGTTGGCGCGGCACGGCCGCAGCCGCACGTCGTGGTCGTTACCGGCATGTATAGCGACGGGGTCGATACCTTCGTGCGCATCGCCGATCCCTGGGACAGGGTGGTCGGCAGCCCCGGAGCTCCGGGACCAGCGCTGAGCACCCACACGACGGGCAGCCGCTACATCATGCGCTTCGAGGACTTCATGCGGTCCTACGAGCAGGCCGCCGAGTTCCCGAACGTCACGCTGCAGATCCTGCATACGGGGGATGTCGGCCTCCGCCAGCCCAACCGAGGACCGTCGCCGCCGCCCGGCTATGCCATGTCGGAGCACGGCGCCGACGATGCCGCCGACGGCGACGTTCGGCTGCCCGCGCCGCCGCCTCCTCGGGCACGGGCGATGAGCGGCGGCGAGGCCGCGGTCGCGATCGGCGGCTTCCTGCTTGAGACCATACGCGACAGCGCAGGTGACGTGAGCTGGGAACTCAACCAGTTCCGCGAGCGCAAGCATCCGAATGACGTCGTCCCGGCCAACCCCGCGCCCTACCGCGATGCGCCGACGATCCGGCTTGATCAGTGGCCGGTGTCGGGCGGGCTGGTCGAGGACATCAGCGCCTGGTTCTCGATCGACTGGCAATACAACGGCCTATCGCTCGGGAACGTGCGGATCAGCAACATCGGCACGAATGATGCCGTAGGCTGGTCGCTGCGCGTCAGTGCCCAGATCATGGACGACAACATCCTCTATGAACCGAGCGGATGCGCAGCGCTGCGGATCCGATTCCACTACCATTTCACCCGAGTCATTGGCTCGGACCACATCGCGATCACCGATCTCCATCTCTACGGAGATGGCAGCTACGAGATCGCCAGTCACTGGGTTCAGGCCGATACGCTGTCGCTCGGCCAGCCGCGCGCACCGGCCCGCGCACTCGACACGCTGAAGAAGGTGGGCGAGATCGTGGTCGGCCGCCTCCTGGGCCCCGGGGACGTCAAGTGGCAGCTCGACAGTTTTACGGGGCCCAAGCATCCCAACGATACGCCGCCGGCGGATCCCCAGCCTTATCGCAACGCGCCAACGATTCGGATTCGCGACTGGGAGCGTGGCGTAATCTCCGACTGCAGCGCTGATTTCGACATCGACTGGCAGTACAACGGCACGTCGATCGGGCCGATTGACATCAAGAACGTCGGATTCGATGACGCCGTTGCCTGGAACCTCTCGGTTCGCGCCACCATCAGCCACGACAACGTCGTGTACGACAACCGGGCGGCGGCACCGATCCTGGTGAACGGCCTGCCCCAGCAACTTCTGGCCGACGACGACACGCCGGCGGCGGTTGACATGACCCGGCAACCATGCGCCGCCATGCGCATCCGTTTTGATTTCGACTTCACGCAATGGCCCGTCGGGCCGCCGCACAAGGGGGCGATCGACATCATCCTGTTCGGCGACGGGACGCATGTGCGCCACGGCCGCTGGTTGCAGACGCCGTTCCTCCCCTGAGCGGGCTAGGTCGATGCCCGCCCAACCCATGCCGCCGCCGCCGCCGCCCACCGGGCGGGTCCACGGCCCCCTCGCCGGCGCCCTGGCACGCGACGCGTTCGGGCGCGAGATCCCCGAGCAGCAGCAGCCCGCCTTCGATCCGCTCGCCGGCAGCTCGCAGCCGGCAACGAAGAAGGAGACGGCCACCGACGCTCTGGGGCGGCGCGCCGGCAATCTGTCGGACGAGCTGGATTTCCCGAAGTTCGTCGCATCGCTGATCCACGGCACCTTCGACGCGATGGTCGATTCCGCAATTCGTCAGATGCAGGCCTATGCCGATCTGGTCGCGGCGGTGGCCAAGCCACTCGAGCAGTTCACCGACGAGAACGTCTCGGTCAACCAGGCGCGGGACTACCTGGTCGAGCAGCATCCCCGCGACGTCATGCTGGTGGATGCTGGCAGTGAGCTGCAGCTGGCCCCGGTGCCCCGCGGCGAAGATGAGGAGCCCGCCACCCCCCGCTGGCTTGCCGACTACGGGCTGCCGGGGGAGGAGCTGTCCGCCGAGATCCTTGAGGAACGGGTGTTGCCGGTGGCCCGCGAGAAGGTCGCCAAGGCGCGCCTGCAGACGCTCGCCACGATGGTGCTGATGGGCATCAACCGCATCGTGGTGAAGGACGGCACGATCGGGGCGCGCTTGCGCTTCCGGGCAGCCGCTGCGGATCGCGCGGCAGTGCAGTTACGCCGCTGGTCAGGACCCCCAGACCGGCGGCGAGCTGTGGAGCGCGCGCGGCTCGGCGAGCCAGCCGCTGCCCCTGACCAAGGTGTCGACGGTCGGCGTCAATGTGCAGTCGGACAGCGAGCTCAAGGCTGAGCTGTTCGGCGAGGTGAAGATCAACTTCGCCTCGGAGACGGTGCCGCTCGACCGCTTCGTCGACGATGCGCAGCGGACGTTGCTTGAACGGCATTCACGGGCGATACCGAGCGCCCCGCCGTCAGCGCCGGTGCGGTTGGTCACGTCTACGCCGGCGCCGACCCCCGTGGCCGGAGCGTCTCCAACCCCCGCGGCCGGAACGTCGCCGAGCCCGCCAACACCGGGGATGCCGACATGACCGAGCGCCGCGCCCTCGCGGACCTGCTGATCGACGTCGCCGACGGCGTGCTCGGGGTGGCCGTGCCGCCTGGGCTGCGCGCAACGTCGATGGAGCTGAGCCTGCCGGTCGATGTCGAGATTGCGCGCACGTCGCAAGGCCCGGAGCTGCGCGCCGAGCTGCCGCGCTTCGTGAGGCGCACCTCGTTCGACCGATCGCCGAGCCGCCTGATGGTGCGCTGGACGGAAGGGCTGACGCCATGAGTTCGTACGCCGTCGCCGCCGGACCCGCCGATGCCGCGCTGCCGCTGGAAAATTTCATTCAGGCGGTGCAGTCGCAGCTCGACAAGGCGCAAACCGCGATGACGCTCAAGGCGCGCAATCTCAACTTGCCGCTGACCTTTGCGATCAAGGACATCACGCTCGATCTGCGGGCGCACGTCGAGTTCTCGAGGAGCGAGATCCGCATCCGCCCGGCCAGCGCGAACGATGCCGAGGCGAGCGTCTTCCATCTTGTGTTCGCGGCGATCACGCGGCCGATGATCGAGGAGAACGCGACGGCGCTGGCGGACGATCCCGATGATCGCGGCATCGAGGAGCTGGCCGGGGAGGGCCTGTCGGAGGACGAGCGCCGCCAGCTCGAATGGATCGGCGTGCGCACCGTCGGCCAGCTGCGCGAAATCGAGGCGCAGGGCAGATCCAAGACCGTGCAGCGGGTGACCGGGCTGCCGATCAGCAGGCTGCGCGCGGCCCTCGAGCGCGCCTCGGCGCCACTGGTCGAACATGTCACGCCCATCGAGCGGACGCCGGCCGACCCGAGTGATGGACCGCCGCTGATCCGGCTGCGCGGGCGCAATCTGCTCGGCGGCGGACAGCCGCGGGTGACGCTCGGCGGCGAGACCATGGCCGTGGTCAGCGCCAGCGACCGCGAGCTGCTGCTCGCGCCGCGTGCCCATCAATGGTCCGGCGAGCTGGCGGTCGTGCCGCCTGCTGGGCCGGCGACGACGTTGGCCTTCGATCTGACCCCGTTCGCACCTGCGGCCAAGCCCGACCCGGCGGAGGCAGCGCCATGACGATCCGGGCGCTCGGCATGCCCTGGGCGACGCCCGGTGACCGGGTGTACAGCCTGCCGCGCGACGTGCTCGTCACGATGGCACTGGGCGAGGATCCGGAGCACATTCCGGCGCGGCTCGACGTGCGGAGCGGCCAGGCGGAGGCGGCCGACCGGATCGACGGTGGCCCGGTCGATAGGATCGTCCGCAAGCTCGCCGGCGGGGCCAAGGTGGCGCGCGTCCATGTCGCCGCAGCCTCGATCGACTCGCCCGGCCGCCGCCATTGTGGCTATGACGTGGCCGAACAGGTATCGGGGCTGGCACGCAGCTTTATCCTGCGCGTGCCCGAGGGGACGCCGGTCGGCCCCCTGGCGTTGGCGTTAGCGGAGGTCTCGACGGTGGCCTCGGCGAGCCCGAACTACGTCGCGGTCACGCCGTTCGAGATAGCGCCGTCGGTGGACCGCGCGGCCGATCTGGAGCTCGACGACGCGCTGGCGCCCCGCGCGCTGGTTCGCGCGCCCGAGGCGCTACGCCACGAGCCTGGCGACCCGGCGGTGCTGGTTGGCGTGGTCGATTCGGGCGTGGCGTTCGATCATCCCGAGACCGCCGGCAAGTTGCGCGCGGGCTACGACACGGTCCAGATCGACGATGACGGCGTCGCGCCCGGCATCCAGCTGATGGGCGATCACACCCGCCTGGACACCAATCCAACGGACCGCTTCGTCGGCCATGGCATGGGTTGCGCCGGGATCATCGGCGGGCGGGGCGTGGGCATGCCACCGGGTCTGGGCGGACTGGCGCAGATCATCCCGATGCGGGCGCTCGCCGCAGCCAGGCTGCCCGGCAAGGACAATGCGGTGGGGCTCGGCGCGATCGCCGATCTCGACGCCGCGGTAAAGCTCGCAGTCGATCTCGGCGCAAAGGTCATCAATCTTAGCTTTGGCACCGACGACTCGGCGCTGTCCAGCGCGTCGCCCAAGCCGCACGCCGACGTGGTTCGCTACGCGCTCGGTCGCGGATGCATTCTGGTGGCTGCCAGCGGCAACAATGGCCGCGAGACGCGTTACTGGCCGGCTGCCTTCGAGGGCGTGATCGCGGTCGGTGCCTGCGACACTGACCACCGGCCGACTGGCTTCAGCACGCGCGGCGATCATGTCGCCCTGTGCGCGCCCGGCGAGCGCGTGCTGAGCTGCGGATTGACCGGCTACAGCCAAGTGACCGGCACCAGCTTCGCCGCTCCGTTCGTGGCCGCCGCTGCAGCGCTGCTGGTGGCGCGTGGCCAGCGCCGCGCCTGCCCGGTTGATGCCAGCCTGGCCCGCCAGATCTTGGTGAACTCGGCCCAGCCTTTCGCGCGCGATCCGCCTGCCGGCTGTGGCGCCGGCATCCTCGACGCGGCGGCGGCGCTGGCTGCCCTGGACATGATCATCGATCAGACCGTCCCCGACGATCCAGGCCAGATCGAGGACGGATGAGGAGTGCTGGCCCGTGGCCATCCCACGGCGAAGGTCCCAAGGAACTCAGGAGGTTGAAATGGTTGCCATCACTCAAATCCGCTACCGCGATATCGATCTGGCCGAGCTCGCCGAACGCGACCGGCTGGCGGCACGGCTCGGTCAGCTCAAGAAGATCGAGGAGAACCGCAAGAACCTGTCGAGCGCCGAGCGACAGGAGATGAAGCGCATCGAGGCGGTGCTCGACATCATCGGCAAGGACAATAGTGAACTATGCGAGCCGGTGTTCGTCGGCGCGCGGGACCTGTTCAATTCCAGCCTCGGACTGCTCGACGGTTATCTCAACAACCACGCTTCCGGGGTACTGCGTGGCTCGGGCAAGTCTGAGAGCGCCTTGTGCAAGGCGGCGTTGACTATAGGCCTGCTTATGATCGACGGCGCAGCGGCGATCGGCCTGGTCGTCCTGGCGCAGCCGAAGAAGACGATCGCCAAGGTACGGGAAGGCGACGCGAAGCCAGTCGACACCAAAGCGCCGGCGTCCGGCTACAGCGTCGAGCCCGAGGCCCGCCAGATTGTCTCGGACACCGCCAGCGCCGCTTGGGGCACGCTCAGCAAGATGTTCTTCGCCGGCATCGGCGAAGCGCAATCGATGAGCGATCTCGCCATGCTGGTGCTTCCGCTGCTCGCGCTGGAGGGCGACCCGCGCGGCAACGACGACGACTTCCCCGGCACCGTCGACGCCGCCGAGTTCGCCCGCCTCTTGCGCGCGCTGGTCAAGAGCGGCATCACCGCGACCGAGCCGCAGCTGCGACGCCGCGTCAACGAGGCGCTCGACCTCATCCAGCAGCGCGGCGCCGAGAAGCCCGTCATCGAGCTTGGCATCGACCTGCCGGACCTCGAAGATGCCGCCGACGCTGGCATCGTCCCCGACAATGTCCGCCTGATGGGGCCGATGATCTGCGCGGCGATGTTCGACGAGCTCAAAGCCTTCGAGGTCGTCGACAAGCTTGTTGAGTTGTTCCAGCACGGCATGCTCGCGATCGGGAATGGCAGCGCCGGCAGACAGTTGTACAAGTACTGGAAGGACGCGCCGAACCGGATGTCCAGCGCCGAGCGGCGCAACTTCTATGCGATGACGATGGGCATCCCGGGCGGCGACACCGGCGGACTGGCCAATGGCTGGATGGCCAATGTCGAGTTCAACGATTTGTGGCTGCGCTTCGTGTCGACCGTCTCGTCCTTCTTCCGGCAGAACGAGGTCGACAAACTGCTGCGCGCCACCTTGCCGTCGCCGATCAGCCATCAGCAGGTCAGGAAGGCGGCACGCGACCTCGCGGTCAACCTGTCGCTGCACGGCTATGGCATGGCCTACTACGCAGCGCTCGACCTCCAGGCGCAGATCAAGTTCATGATCACGCTGCTGAGCGATCCCGAGATCCGCACCAACTACGGCGCGCGCGATATGTGGCAGGTCGTCGACCAGGTCGCGACGCTCGAGCTGGGCGGCGCCAAGACCAGCAGCCGCTACCGGACGCTCGCCACCTGCGGGGCCATCATCACGGCGTGGCTCGCCAACAACGCGGACCGCATCCGCCGTCCCGGCGGGCCGTTGATCGACATCGACGAGGTACGCTCGCCGATGCCACGCACCAACGGCTCGAAGGCGACGATGACCCCGACCGATTACGACCTGGTCAACGCCTGCGAGCTGTGGCTGGCCGACACCGCCACCAACGACTCGCTCATCGACCAGATGGCGCAGCCGCGCGAGACGCCGGTGATGACGTCGCGTCCGGTGCAGATCCCGGCGATCGCCCGGGACATGCTGGCCGATCTACCGGGCATGGGGCTGGGTTACTCGGGCATGCGGTGATCCCTGTCCCGGTCACCCGGCGCGCGCACGCGGCAATCGGTCGTGGGTGTGAGCGCGGACCGACGCCTCCGCTCGCGGGGTGACCGGGAGGGATCGCGGACCACGTTGCTCAAAGACGGGAGATTTCAGATGCCCAGCCCTTCTCGCGGGCGGCTTGCCGCCAAGATCGCGCGGCGGCTGCAGTCAGCGGCGCACAGGCTCGGCACGTCGGATCCGGTACGGCCGGTGGCGCGTCTGCTCGACCGCACCTTCGCGCTGCCCGACGGCGATCCGCGCTACGGCGACAACGCGCTGACGCCGATGGCAGCCCCCTTCGAACCGAGCTTCTCCGAGCTGCAGCCGAGCGTGCTGCGCTTCACAATCGAGCCTCTCGGGCCTGGCGCAAGCGGCGTCGATCGGCGCGATGAGGCCACCCGTGAGATGCGGCGTCTGGTCGCCGAGCATTTCGGCCGTGAGGCGCTCCGCTGGTTCGACCAGCGCTCGGAGGCCTGGCGCGGCTTCGGAGCCGGCGCCAACCTCAACTACGGCGCGTTCTTCGGCACCAGCAACGACCGCGACGGGCTCGCCGCCACCAAGGTCTACTACGAGACCGACCGGGATCAGCTCGGGGCGCTGCGGCCCGGGCTGGCCGGCATCGTCCGCACCGTCACGAGCCTGATGCCAAGCCTGAGGCCCCTGTTCACCACGCTCTCGGCGATACGCACTGACGGCTGCCAGCGCTTGACCTTCCTCCAGCCCGAAGCGCTGCGCGTCGCTGATTTTCAGCCGGTGCTCGACGCCCTGGGGCTGGGCGACCGCATGCCCGGCCTGCTCCAGACCATCGGTCTGACGCTCGGCGGTCGCTTCGATCTGCCAGCCAATTCCACCCTCGTGGCGTTCGGCCAGGATCACGACGGCTACCCCGAGTTCGAGCTCTACATTATGCTCGGCATGATCCCCGACGTGCCGCCCAACTTCCTGCAGTTGCTGAGCCTGGGGCTGAACGAGCGTCCCCGCGAGCTGCTGGCGCTCGAGCGCTGGCTGTCGGCGTTCACGCCGGAGGACGAGCTGTGGCCCGGGCGCTTCTCGATCCTGTCACTCAGGACCGACCGAAGCACGCCGCCGCGCGTGTCGCTCTATCTCAGGCCGGTGGAGTTCGAACTGCCGACCCGCGGTCTCCGCGCCGCGTGACCCTCCCGCGCTACGAGGTGCGCCATGCCCGCCGTCGCCGTCACGCCCGAGACCCAGCCGCGGCCCGAGGTTCGCGAGGCCGTCCGTAACCTGCTGCAGCGTAGCGACGCTTTCAACCGGCTGTCGCCGGAGAAGCGGCGGGCGGTCGCGCAGTCGACGGCGCTGATCGCCGACTATCTCGCCGCCCCTGAGGGCATTCCGGGCAACACCATCCCGGGCGGGCTGGCCATGCCGCCCGCCGTAGCCTTGGACGAACCGGCGCCGCTGCCACCGCAGCGCGAAGCGAGCTTCCAGGAAGCCTCCCAGACCGTCGCAGACATCGGCGACGCCGAATTCGAAGCGAGCGCGGCGCGCGAGGGAGCCGCGGTCGCGGGGCTGCTGCTCAAGCAGGTCAAGTTTCCGACCTTCGTCGCCTCCCTGATCGAGGGCGTCTTCCAAGCCATCGTGAAGTCGTCGATCGAGCAGATGGAAGCCTATACCGCCATGATCGCCTCGGTCGCCAAGTCGCTGAAGCAATTCACCGACGACAACGTCAGCGACAACCAGGGCCGCGACCATATGGTCGAGAAGTTCCCGGATCTCTTCGAGATCGGGGTCGACGACTTCGGCGATTCGCCTGGGCCGCGGCTGAAACTGCGCGACGGCGTCGATGAGAGCGCGGCGTTGCAGCGCGTCAATTCGATGCGGTTCGAGGACGGCAATGTCATGAAATCGATGGACCTGTCCGACGAGAACGTCGAGAAGGCCCTGGTCATGGCGGCCCGCATGCAGCTCGCCAAGCAGCGCCAGCAGCTGATGGCCTCGATGGTGCTGATGGGCATCAACCGCATCGTCATCACCGACGGGCGGATCAGCGCCAAGATCATGTACGACTTCACCTCGCGCGATACGATGTCGAAGCGGCGCAGCGCTCAGGCCTTCGACTATGCACGTGACGAGAAGGGCGGGGTGCAGACGACCCTCGCCGGTGAGGGCAAGTACGACACGGGCGGCAACGTCAGCTCCACCTACGATCGCAAGAAGGACGAGCGGAGCAGCGACTACAGCGCCGACTATTACTCGAAAGGCGAGTACAAGTACGAGAACAAGCCGGTGATGACCGCGATGAGCGCGGCGTCCGAGGCGAGCGATTCGCAGCTGCAGACTCGCGTTCAGCTGGCCGGCGCGGTCGAGGTCAATTTCAAAAGCGACTATCTGCCCTTGGACAAGATGGCGACGCCAGGGATGATCGCGGCGATCCAAGGCAACTCAACGCCGGTCGACCCCAACGTCGTGCCGTCGGCGAAGAACGCGCCGGCCCCGGCGGCGGCCCAGACGCCGGCCGCGCCGCCCGTCGCCTGAGGCCGCAATGGCCACGAGCTGTACTAAGCCTGGATCACAGCCCTCCGCCCCGGCAGGACAGGCGCCCTGGACCACGCCCCAGGTGCTCCAAGCGGTCCGGCCACGCGTCCGCGCGTTGCTTACCGCGATTCCCTCCTACTCGGCGCTCAATCCCGACGAGCAACGCGCGCTCGCCGCCGACATGGTCAAGGTGCTGGCCTATATCGCCGATCCGAACGGCATCATCGAAGAGACCGGGGGTGCACAGTCCCATCCCCGGCCCGTGCCCTCCCACCTTCGCGAGGGTAACCGGAGTGGGGCTGCGGATGACAGCACGAGCTCCACGTCCGGCGTGTTGTCCGAAGCGCAGGCCGATGCAGTCGAGCGTTTCCAGGATCTGACCGACAATTCGCCCGGCGCGGTCGGCGAGAACTTCAAGGCAGGCGCGGTACGCGAGGGCGTCCAGCAGTTTGGCGCGCTGATCCAGAAGGTCGACTTCGCGAAGTTCGTCGGTGGCCTGATCAAGAACGTATTCCAAGCCATCGTCGAGAGCTCGATCGAGCAGATGCGCGCCTATGGCGAGCTGATCGCCAATGTTGCCAAGACCGTCGGCGACTTCGCCAACGACAACATTAGTCCGGCCGCCGGGCGCGACTGGCTAGCCGAGAAGTACCCGGACGTACTCGAGGTGCAGGTAAACCCGCAGGCCAAAGGGCTGGCCGAGGGTGAGGCCGCGCCGGCGCCAGCGGTGCTCGGGACGCGCGGCGACAATCCCGAGGTCAGGCTCGCCGAGATCAGTCGCGACCTCGGCATCCCACCGATCACCGACATCAGCGATCCGCAGGCCGAGCTCAAAATCGTCACCGCCGCCCGGTATCAGATGGCGAAGTCGCGCCAGCAGATGCTCGCCTCGATGGTCATGCTCGGCATCAACCGTATCGTCGTCACCGACGGCAGCATCAACGCCAAGGTGATCTTCGACATGCGAGCGACCGATGCCGCCAGCCGCAAGTACACGGCGCAGATGAGCGATGTCGAGGCGCAGCGGGCGAAGCAGACTGCCAATGTCAGCTACGGCGGCTGGATGTCGCCGGTCGATGCCTCGGCGTCTTGGGAGAGCGAGCAGAGCCACGTCGCGACGGTCGGCTCCGCGCTCGACGAGACCAGCGAGAGCAAGGCCGAGGTCAAGGCGAAGCTATCCGGCGAGGTCCGCGTCAACTTCAAGAGCGACTATCTCCCGCTCGAGAAGATGGCGACGCCCGAGATGATGTCGACGATCCAAGGCAACTCGACGCCGTATAACCCGAACCAGAAGGCAGCGCCGTGATCGCGCGCGCGCTCGACATGGTCGTCCCCGGCGATCGGTTGCTCGACAGCGCGCTCCGTAAGTCACAGGCGCTGATCGGTGCGGCGCAGGCGTTCGCCGTCGGTCTCGACGAGCTGGGCAGCATCGATCTGCCGCCGGCGCCGTACGGCGACATTGACCAGGCGCAACTGCGCGCGATCGCCAGCCTCTATCTCGCCGCAGATCTCGAGCTTGCGGGCATCGTGCCAACGGTCGAGATGCTGGCCGGGCTCAGCCGCGCGGGCGGCGGCCTGAACATCGATCTCGGCGGCGCGGCGCCGCTGGTCGCCGCCTTCTGGAAGGGGCGCGGCGATCGAGCGACCGCCCACGAGCGCGGCCAGGCCTTCGCGCGCCTGTTCGGCGGTGCGTTCGAGGACCTGATGCTTAACCTGTGCGAGGCGCTCTACAAGCTCGATGAGCTGGCGACCAATCCCAACTACGGCGGCATCGCCCAGCAGACGCGCGTGCGCAGCGCCGCCACGCAGCTGCTGGAGTCGCTTCTTGACAGCGGCAGCGGCATCACCGTGTTCCTGGCGCAGGAAATCCTCGCCAGCCTGCGCGAGGCGCTGACGATCCTCGGCCATGCCGATCTGAAGGGCGCGTTCGGCGCGCGCGACCTCTGGGGCACGATCGCCGGCATCGACCGCATGACGCGGACGAAGCGGCCGGACCCGAGGGTCTACCTACGGCGCGGGCGCGCAGGCATGACGCTGCTGGCCTGGCTTGCGGACGCCGCGCCGCATCTGGAGAACGCCGCCCGGTTGCTCGTCGCGCTCGACCATCCCGTGATCCCGGCAGCGGTCGACTGGATGGAAGCGGCGCTGACCATCGGCGAAAGCCAGGTCGAGCTGCCGGCGCAACCCGCGGCGGGCTCGCCTTGGGCCGCCTGGGCAGGCTGAGGCGATGCGCGCCGCCACCCCGTCGCCCGAGATCCGCGGCGCGGTGCGCGACCTGCTGAGCGCGAGCGCGGATTTCCACACGCTGGATTCCGACACGCGACGCGCCATCGCCGGCTCGATGGTGCGGATCGCAACCACCGCCCACGCGCTGGCCGCCGAGGAGTCGGCCGCCGCCGCACCGCCGCGTCAGCCGGTAGCGCGGGCGATGAACGCGGGGTCGGACTTCTTTGGCGTGGCTGCGAACCGGGTCGCCGATACCACCCGGCAGATCCTCAATGCGGTGAGCTTCCCACGTTTCGTTACCGAGCTGATCAACGGCGTGTTCAAGGCGATGAACGATTCGAACCAGCAGCAGCTGACGAGCTACATCGAGCTGATCCAGAACGTCTCGAGCACGCTGGATGGCTTCGCCGACGCGAATGTCGGGGTCAGCGGCGCACGCGCCTGGGTCGCCGAGCGCTTCCCCGGCTCGTTCGTCGTGCAAGGCGACGAGGACTTGCAGCCCGAACCCGGGATGTCGGCTGAGGAGCGCCGCGAGATCCAGCAGGAGCGCGAAGCCTCGACCCGACTGCGTCTCGCGCCGAATGGCCAGCCGCCCAGCGAGGCGGCGCTTAGGGCCGCGTTCGGGCTCGGCCCGCAGGACTCGGTGCCCTCAGGCGGCGATCCCGAGGCGCTGGTGCCGTTCGCCCGGCAGGTGATCGCGCGCAACCGGCAGCAGATGCTTGCCACCATGGTGATGATGGGACTGCAGCGCATCATCATCGAAAGTGGGCGGCTGAATGCCTCGATGCGCTTCCACATCGATACCCGCTCGGCCGCGGCCGACGACCGCGGCTCGAGCTTTGACACGCGTGTCGACAGCGACGTCAGCGGCGGCGCCAAGTTCGGGCCCTGGGGCATGGAAGCCAAGGTCAAGAGCACCATCGGCTATGTCTCGACGCAGAGCACCCAGACCACGGAAGAGATGAATACTGATCTCTACTTGTCCTCCAACGTCGAGCTGATCTTCAAGACCGACCATGTACAGCTCGACCGCCTGGCAGGCGGGCCGGCGCAGGAGCGCATCCGGGTCAATGCCCTCAACCCCGAGGCCGAGGCACGGCTGGCGCAGCGGGACCGCGAGAGGCGGCGCGAAGCTCAAAGGGCCGCCGAGGGGATGCGTGGCACGCAGCTCAACGAGCGCATGGCGCGGCCCGGACCGTTGTCGCCATCAACGCCCCCGGCACCGGGGGGTGGCCCCGCGCCAAATGCTCGCGCGGCGCCCCCCGCACCGGCGGGCGGCGCGACCACGCCGGCGCCCACCGGCGTCGGTACGACCGCGCAGGCG
>JBKPNX010000201.1:0-21897 GCA_046732855.1 Pseudomonadota bacterium | reverse complement strand
CCCATCCGCCGACTCTCGAGCAGGCCCTCGTGCTCGAGCCCAGGCTCGCCGAGGCAGCGCGCGAGGACGAGCAGGTAGCGCGCCTGATCGCGATCGCGCAGAAGCTCGAGGGTCTGCCGCGCCACGCCTCGACCCATGCGGCCGGCGTGGTCATCGGCGACCGGCCGCTCGATGAGCTGGTCCCGTTGTACCGGGACCCGCGCGCGGACATGCCGGTCACCCAGTTCAACATGAAGGACGTCGAGAAGGCGGGGCTGGTCAAGTTCGACTTCCTCGGGCTGACCACGCTCACTCTGCTCGCGCTGGCCGAGCGCCTGGTCAATCAACGCGGTCACGCGCTCGATCTGGCGACGCTGCCGCTCAATGATCCGGCGACGTTCGAGCTGCTCGGACGCGGCGAGACCGCTGGCGTGTTCCAGCTGGAATCGAGCGGCATGCGTGACGCTCTGCGCAAGCTCAAGCCGGACTGCTTCGAAGACATCGTCGCCATGAACGCGCTCTATCGGCCGGGGCCGATGGACAACATCCCGCGCTACATCAATTGCAAGCACGGCACCGAGCAGCCCGAGTACCTGCATCCGCTGCTCGAGCCGATCCTGAAAGAGACTTACGGGGTCATCATCTACCAGGAGCAGGTGATGCAGATCGCGCGCGAGCTGGCCGGCTATTCGCTCGGCGGCGCGGATCTGCTGCGCCGCGCAATGGGCAAGAAGATCAAGGCCGAAATGGACGCCCAGCGCGAGGTTTTCATCGAAGGCGCGAGCCAGCGCGGCGTCGGACAGAGGCTCGGCGCCACGATCTTCGAGCAGGTCGCAAAGTTCGCGTCCTACGGCTTCCCCAAGGCGCACGCCACCGCGTACGCGCTGCTCGCGTATCAGACCGCGTACCTCAAGGCGAATTACCCGGTCGAGTTCTTCGCCGCGGCGATGACCATGGACCGGGGCAATCAGGACAAGCTGAACCTCTATCGGCAGGAGATCGCGCGCTGCGGAATTCGCCTGCTGCCGCCCGACGTCAACCATGGCGACGCCAACTTCACGGTCGAGGACGGGCCCGACGGTCCCGCCATCCGCTATGCGCTCGCGGCGCTGCGCGGGGTCGGCGTGCAGGCGGTCGAGGCGCTGGTCGCCGAACGGAACGCGGCCGGACCGTTCGCGGACGTGTTCGACATGACCGCACGGACCGCCGGGCGGGTGATCAACCGAAGGCTGCTGGAGGCCCTGATCCGGGCAGGGGCCTTGGACAGCCTGCATGGCAATCGGCGCTCGCTGTTGGAAAGCGTGGAGCTGGCCCTGCGCTATGGCAACGCGCACGCGGCGCAGGCGGCGAGCGACCAGACCAGTCTGTTCGGCGGCCTGAGCGGGCACGCGCAGCTGCCCAAACCCGCGCTGCCCGAAATCGAGGATTTCCCGGTGCTCGAGCGGCTGCAGCAGGAATTCGAGGCGCTCGGCTTCCATCTCTCGGCGCATCCGCTGGATGGCTACCGCTCCAGCCTGGAAAAGCTCGGCGTCGTGCTTTCGGACCAACTGCCGGCGTACGGCGGGCAGCGGGTCAAGTTGGCCGGCGTGGTGCTCGGCAAGCAGGAGCGCTCGACCCCGCGCTCCCGCTTCGCCTTTGTCCAGCTGTCGGATCCGGGCGGCACCTTCGAGGTGACCGTGTTCGCCGATCTGCTCGGCCGCTCCCGTGCGCGCCTGGAAGCCGGCGATCCGCTCCTGATCGAGGGTGAAGTGCGGCTCGAGGGAGAAGCGCTGAAGGTGCTCGCGGCGTCGATCGAACGACTCGACACCGTGCTCGCCAACGGCGGCGCGCGCACCCAGACCCGCATCGAAGTCCGGCTCAGCGACCCGGCGATCGCGCGGCAGCTCGGCGACCTGCTGGGCGAACACGGCGACGCCGGGGCACGGGTGCGCCTCGTCCTGCCGCTCGCGGACCAGGAGGTCGCGATCGATCTCGGCGAACGTCATCGCCTCGCGCTCACCCGGCGCATGGATCTCGAGCGCCGCGCCGGCGTCGTCCGAGTGATTGATTTCTGAAGTGATCGGGCCGACCTGAGCGGGTTGCCGAAGTGCACCAGCACGCGCTCTGGCGCTCGCATCGAAAGGGGACCCGTGGCGCAGATGAGCGCCGGGCGACGAGGTCGGCGACAATGTTGGATTACGCTGGTCGGCGCCGGCGCGCGAGCCGACCGCGCCACTGAGGATGCCTGAGCTGGGCCGGCTCGAAGGGCGCATCGCGTTGATCACCGGCGCTAGCCGCGGGCTCGGCGCCTCGGTTGCCGAACGCTTCGCCGCCGAGGGCGCGACGCTGGTTCTCGTGGCGCGCACGCCCGGCGCGCTCGAGGCGGTCGACGACACGGTGCGTGCGGCCGGCGGCAGGGCGACGCTGGTGCCGCTCGATCTCACCGATGCGCAGGCGATCGATCAGCTCGGCGGCGCGCTCGCGCAGCGCTTCGGCCGGCTCGACGTGCTCGTCGCGGGCGCGGCCGAGCTCGGGTCGCTCTCCCCGCTCGGCCACATTCCTCCTGCCGCATTCGCTCAGGTCATGACGGTGAATGCGACCGCCAACTACCGCCTGATCCGCTCGCTCGACGCTTTGCTGCGCGCGTCGCCGGCGGGCCGGGCGATCTTCGTCACCTGCGCCCACGCGCGCGCCGGCAAGCCGTTCTGGGGCAGCTACGCCGCCAGCAAGGCAGCTCTTGAAGCGCTCGTCATGGCCTACGCGGCGGAGATGCGGCGCTCGACCGTCCGGGTCAACCTGATCGACCCGGGGCCGCTGCGCACGCGCCTGCGCGCCCAGGCGTACCCCGGCGAGGATCCGGGCAAGCTGCCCGAGCCGGGCACGGTCACCGATGCCTTCGTCGCTCTGGCCGAGACCGCCCGCGCGCAGCATGGCCAGCTGATCGATGCGGCCACCTCGGGCTCTCAAGCTGATTCCTGAAACAATCGAAACAAGAAATCGCCGCGTCCGAAATCGAATTGAAAAACGGGCTGGCTACCCATCGCTGCAACGTCCGAGCAAGGACGAGTGCAGTTGGGGTGACCGGAGCAGGCTGAGCGGCGAACGTATAGCCGAGGAAGCAGAAATGCCTGCGAACGAGCAAAGACCTGGCTGGATGCGGGCGATCACGCCGCTCCTGCGCATCGTCGCGAGATGGCGACGGCGCCGTGCCGCCCGGCGGGGCGCGCGGCTCCATGGCTTCGTCCAGATGAGCGACCGGATGCTCGCCGACATCGGCGTGCGCCGTGCCGACGTGCACGCCGCAATGAGCGGCATGATGCCGGTCGAGCACATGGCCAGGACGCGAGGGGGCCGGCCGTGGACCGCGCAGATTCACCCGCTGCGCCGCGGCTCGTCGGAGGCGCCTGTCGCGCGCGATCTCGACGCCGCCGCCTGATCCGCCGCGCATTGGGTAGTCACACGTCGGGACCGTCGCCAACTCAGCGCTCGGGGAGCTACGCCGCGGGCTCGGACGCCTGGCCGAGGCCCGTGAAGGGATTCGCCAGGGTTGCGCGAGTGGGCGCCGGGACGGAGCTCGAGATCCTGATCATGTCGATCAGGGCGCGCAGCGGCGCCGGAACCTGTCGATGGCCGGGGTAATAGAGAAACATTCCCTCGAAGGACGGCGACCAGACTTCGAGCACGCGCACCAGCTGGCCGGAGCGCAGGAACGGCTCAGCCAAGGGCTCGACCGTATAGACGATGCCCAACCCATCGACTGCCGCGCGGACGTACATCTGGGGATCGTTGACCATCAGCCGACCCGCGACCGAAATGCGCCGCGACCGGCCGCCCCGCTCGAACACCCATTCGAACGGCGATTCGTTGGCGCTCCGTCGATACTGGACGCAATCGTGTCGGGCGAGATCGTCGGGCGTCCGGGGTCGCGCGCGGCGCGCTAAGTATTCTGGCGCACCGACGACGGCGACTTTCATGGGGGCCATGACGCGTACCGCGATCATGTCCGCAGCGGCGCGGTCCTTGGACCCGATGCCGGCATCGAACCCCCGGGCAACGATATCGGTCGACGCTTCGTCGAGAATCAGCTCGAGGTGGACGTCAGGGTAGGTTGACAGGAAGCGTGCCCAGACGGGTGCGATGACCGCGGCCGCCGCGAGGTGGGTCGAGTAGATCCGGAGCCGACCGAACGGACGGGCCCGCTCGCCATTCAGATCGTCCAGGGCGCTGGCGATCTCACCGATCGCCGGCCGCAACCTTTCGAGGAGGCGCCGGCCCGAGTCGGTCAGGGAGACGCTGCGGGTCGTGCGGTGCAACAGGCGCACGCCCAACCGCTCTTCCAGCTGCCGAACCGTGTGACTGAGGGCCGAAGGCGTGATGCCGAGGCGCACCGCGGCGGCGCGAAAGCTGAGGTTGTCGGCGACCGCGATGAACGCGGCCAAGTCCGCAAGCTCGCCTCGACGCATCGCTGAGTTCTCCGCAATTCGCAAGCGACAAAATGGGGCTCGAATGCAACAGGTCGAGGGCACTGTCCCGGCAGGGCCGCTCCGTCGTCCTGGCGCGACCCCTCGTCAGCGGCGCCGCCTCGGCCCCAGGCCGACTTGGATGGGCGATACATGCCGCACGTCTGGACACGGCGCCGCGAATCGTTGAAGTCCATTCACTGCCGTATACAGCGAGGCTAATCAATCGATCGATTACTGAAAAACATTCAGTACCGAATATACCGTGGATTCGTTTTCGTCCGCAACCGTTGAGCCATGTTGTCAATGTCTAAGTGACACCAGAGCGGAGGTTACCTCAATGTCTGTACGATTGCTGTTGCCGATGGCCGCCGGATTGGCGCTCATCGCTTCGGGTCAGTTGGCCGCGCAAGGCACTCCGACTCAGATTCGCCCAGCTCAGGGTGCGCAGACGAGCCAGTGCGACGACCTTCTGCAGCAGGTGCAGTCCAAGATGAACACCGCCTTGGCGGTGAACGTGCGCGGCGCCAGCGCAGATGTCCGCCACGCGCAGGAACTCTGCAATTCCGGCCACCCGGAACAGGGCATGGCCATTCTTCACCGAGTCCGAAGCTCAATGAACAATAATTGATTGAGTTGTCGTGGTTTCAGAACGACGCTCCCGGTGGAGCCTGAATCTGATTCCGCCGGGCTCTTTTCGCCGAGGCGCGGCAGCACCTGACCTCGCCTGTCCGACAATGAGCGCCGGGGTGTGGAGGAACGGAAAGACGATGCATGCCGGCGTTGACCCTGGGTCGTTGGGGCTGTTGACGCGAATGGCGCGCGCCCTTCGCGCCTGGAGCCGCGACCGGACTGTTCGCCGCGGGGCGAGTTTCCACGGCTTCACTGCTCTGAGCGATCGCGCCCTGGCCGACATAGGGGTGCGTCGCGCGGACATGCACGCGGCGATGACCGGCATGCTGCCGGTCGAGCACATCGCCAGAACGCACGCAAGCTCACCGTGGACCGCGCAGGTTCATGCGCTGCAACGCGCGCCATCCGAAGCCCTCGCGCCGGACGATCTGAGCGCCGCCGCGTAATTCGCCGCGCACCGGGTCACACGTAAGGATTGTTGCCGGTGCGCAGCCGCAGGCGCAGCGGCACGCTTGGCAGCTCGAACGCCTCGCGCAGGCTGTTGGTCAGGTAGCGCAGATAGGTGTCGGGCAGCGCCCCAGCCTGGCTCACGAACAGCACGAAGGTCGGCGGGCGCGTGCTCACCTGGGCGATGTAGCGGATCTTGACGCGGCGTCCTTTGGCCATCGGCGGCGGGTGGGCGGCCGTCGCTTCGGCCAGCCAGCGGTTGAGCGCGGCGGTGGGGATCCGTTTGGACCAGCGCGCGTGGGTTGCCACGACCAGCGGCAGCAGGCGATCCAGATTGTGGCCGGTACGCACCGAGATCGGCAGACAGGCGACCCCCTTCAGATGCGGGAGGCGACTCTCCAGCCGGTCGCGCAGCACGGTCATGGCGGCCTGGGGCTCCTCCACCAGATCCCATTTGTTGGCGGCGATCACCAGGGCGCGTCCGGCCTCGGCCGCCCGGTTCGCGATGGTGATATCCTGTTGCTCCAAGGGGGCGCTCGCGTCGACCAGCAGGACCACCACCTCGGCTTGGCGCAACGCGGCAAGCGCCGATCGGCTCGACAGCCGCTCCAGACCACCGGGTTCGATCCGGGCGCGGCGCCGCAGGCCGGCGGTGTCGACGAGCTCGATCCGCCGCCCCTGCCACTGCCAGGCGACCGTCACTGCGTCGCGCGTCAGCCCCGGCTCCGGTCCGGTCAGCAGGCGCTCGTCTTCAATCAGCCGATTGATCAGCGAGGATTTGCCCACGTTCGGCCGGCCGACGATCGCCATGCGCAGCGGTTGTCGTTCGACCGCCGCGCCGGATGGCTCCTCGGCGGCGGCCTCGGGCGCGTGGGCCAGCAGCGCCTCGGCCAGGCCGGCCAGACCTTCGCCGTTCTGCGCCGAGATCGGGACCGGCGGCCCGAGGCCGAGGCCCCAGGCCTCGCTCGCCAGGCTTTCGGCGGTCCTGCCCTCGCACTTGTTCGCGACCAGGATGACCGGAGTGTCCATCCGCCGTAGCCAGCTGGCGAAGTGCCGGTCGAGCGAGGTGAGGCCGCTCTTGGCGTCGATCAGCATCAAGGCCACGTCGGCCTCGGCCAGGGCCGTGGCGGTCTGCCGGCGCAACCGGCCCTCGAGGCTTTCCGGCGGGCCCTCGTCGAGGCCGGCCGTGTCGATCGCGGTGAACGCGAGGTGGCCAAGGCGCGCCGCGCCGCTGAGCCGGTCCCTGGTCACGCCGGGCGTGGGATCGACCAGCGCGCGGCCGGCCCCGACCAGGCGATTGAACAGCGTCGATTTGCCGACGTTCGGCCGGCCCACGATGGCGACGGTGAAGGACATTGACTGTGCCGGCTGGCCGCGCGGTTCAGCGGATCAGCGGTACGCGAGCAGTTGCGCGTTCTCGGTGACGATGAAAACGGTGCCGTCTGCGGCCACCGGGGGGACTACGACCGGGCCGGGCAGCTCCTGCCGCCCGAGGATCTCGCCGGTGTAGGGCGACAGCGTGATCGCCTCGCCGTGGGACCCCGCCACCAGCAGCCGGTCCCCGACCAGAATCGGGCCGGACCAGACGATCGGCGTCGAGCCCGGGTCGTCCGGGTTGGCCAACCGGGGCAGCGGACTGACCCAGCGGATCCGGCCATTGGCGCGCAGCAGGCACACCACCTCGCCCCGCGTGGTCAGCAAATAGATGAAGTCGCCCGCCACCCACGGCGTCTCGGTGCTGGCGATGTCGACGTCCCAGCGGCGGATGCCGCGCCGGGCATCGATCGCCGCCATCTGGCCGCCGTAGCCGGCGACATACACGTCCTCGCCGTCGATCACCGGCATGGCCTCAATGTCGGTGATCTGGTCGAGCGCCTGGGTACGCCGCGGTCGTTCTACGGTATCGCTCCACAGCGGGCGGCCGTTGTCGAGACGGATGGCGTAGACCTCGGCCGACGAATAGGGGACAACGACCAAGCCGCGGTCGACCGCGGGGCTCGGGCCGCCGAGCAAGCCGGCGCCTTCGAAGAACCCCGCGTGCCGCCACAGCGGGCGCCCCGACGCGGCGTCCAGCGCGTACAGCTGATTGTCGGCGGTGAGCACCAGGACATGGTCCTCAGCAACCGTCGGCGGGGCGCGCAGCGGCAGCCCCAACGACTGCCGCCACACCTCGGCGCCTTTGGCCGCATCGAGCCCGACCACCTCGCCGGAGCTGAGCGTGGCGAACAGCCGGCCATTGGCGTAGGCGAGGCCGCCGCCGATCAGCCCGTCAGCGTCCTCCTGCTCGAGCTGCCAGAGCGACGAGCCGTCACGGGCGTCGAACGCGCGGATCGTCGCCTCGCCGTCCAGGGTAAAGACTCGACCGTCGGCGACCACCGGACGGGCCAGCAACTGGCCCTCGCCCGGGGAGCCCTCGCCGATGCTGGTCCGCCAGGCCAGACCGAGCTGGTCGCCAGCGGCCAGATGGTTCATGACGTGCGTCGGATTGCCCCCGTTCTGCGGCCAAGCGTTGTTAACCTGCGGCGGCGGCAGCTGGATCGGCAGGCTCGCGAGGGTCGGATCGGCATTCACCTCTCGCTCGAGCAGCATCACGGACACGCGCTCCCCGGGTAGGGGCGGATCCTCGGCGGCGCCGAACCAAGTATCGTCGCTGGAGCAGGCAGCCAGTCCGAGCAACGCGGCGAGAGCGAACCTCGTGCGACCCATCAGCCGCCGTCCGCGACGGCTCCCTTCTGCGCTGGAGCCGGCGTGGGCTCCTCCGTTGTTTGGGTCGCGGGCGGTTCTCCAGTCTGTGCTGCCGGCTGCTCCGCTGCCGGCGGGCCACCGAGAAACGCGAGCAGCTCGGCGGCGCGCCGTCCGAGATGGGGCGGCGTCAGGGGATCGGCGAGCAGATCGTCGAGCGTCTGTCGGGCAGCTGCGGTGTCGCCGCTCTGCATCTGCGCCAGGGCGCGCAGCTCGAGCGCACTGTAGCGCCACGGATCGTCGATCCCGGCCAGGGGCTCCAGCTGGGCGAGCAGGGCGCTCGGCTGAGCGTTGGCGAAGTCGCGCTGCGCGGCGAGCAGTTCACCGAGCGAGCGATAGACGGGATCGTTGTCGTCGCTCTTGGCAAGCTGCTCCAAGATCGCCGTCGCGGCGGCGGGGTCGCCGGCCCGCGCCCGGGCCTCAGCGGCGCGCAGGCGCGCGAGCACGCGATAGCCGTCGTGCGCGTCCTCGGCGAGAGCCGCAAACGCCTCGCCGGCCTCCTTGGGCTTGTCCTCGCGCAGCAGCTGCTGCGCCGCGGCGTAGCGCCTTGCGTCGTCGAGCCGTTGGTTCTCCTGCCAAGTGCGCCAGCCCGTCGCCGCAGCGCTGCCGACCACCAATGCCAGGGCTGCGGCCACGACGTAGCTGCCATACTGCTGCCACAGCTTCAGCCACTGTTCCTGGCGGACGGCCTCGTCGACTTCGCGGATGAACTCGTCGGTGTTGACAGATCCTCGGCCGCGCATCGCGCTGTTCGCTTTCTGGGTGCTTTGCCCCGGCCGGCAGCATTGGAGGGGGCATTGGTCGAGCCCGTAGGTATGGCCACGCCGCCGGTTTGGCAAGGGCGCCGTAGGCTCCTATACAAGGCCGACGGTCAACGAGGTGGTTGCCGTGCCCCGTCTGTTCGTCGCGTTGGACCTGCCCCAGGCGGCCAAGCGGTCGCTTGAGCCGCTTGCCAAGGGGCTCGGCGACGTGCGCTGGCTGGCGCCCGAGCAGCAGCATCTGACCTTGCGCTTCATCGGCGACGTGGACAACGGCGCGCTGCGCGATATCACCGAAGCGCTCGCCACTGTGCCAGCGCAGCCGTTCGACTTGACGCTCAAGGGACTCGGGCACTTTCCGCCGCGCGGCGAGCCCCGCGTGCTGTGGGTCGGGGTCGATAAGAACGTCGAGCTGGCGCGCCTGAAACGGCGGGTCGACCGGGCGCTCGAGGACGCGGGAGTGCCGCCCGAGCCACGCAAGTTCGCGCCCCACGTCACCATCGCCCGCATGCGGGAGCCGCTGTCGCCAACCCGGCTCGGCAACTACCTGATGCGGCACAGCCTCTACCGGAGCGCGCCGTTTCCGGTCAGCAGCTTCCATCTCTATTCCAGCTGGCTGCGTTCCGACGGCGCCGAGCATCAGATCGAGGCAAGCTACGAGCTGGTACCCGGGATCGACGACGATTTCGTCTGAGGTCCGCGGCTGCCGCGCGACAGGCGGCTCGTGGCCGCCAAGCCTGGTTCGAAAGAGAGAAACCGCTGCCGGCGGTGCGCCCTGAGCTCGGGCGCCCGCCCGGACCGGGAGCGCCCCGCTAGTCGGTCGCGCTGCTCAGCTTGCGCCGGTGCTTGAGGTAAGTGACGCCCATGCCGATCAGGCCGGCGCTCAGCACGCCCCCGGCGGCGAGCAGGCTCGCCTTGCCGATGCGCGCCGCCTTGTCGATCGCCTCGCCCTGAGCGGTCCGCCGCACACCGGTCGCGATGTAGCGCGCCGCCGACTCGCAGTTCCAGCCGTCGCCGCCGCCGAGCAGCAGGTAGTTCAGCCCCGGGCCGCCGAGCAGCTCGTCGACGCGGGCGCGGATCGCGGCGCGATCCGCCGTGCCATGACCGATCAGGGCACATGGCCTGCCGTCGGCGAAAGCCTGCAGCGGCACGGTGCGGATGAGCGCGCGCTCGGGCTGGTCGGCGACCCGCGTCACCTCGATCACCCACTCCTGGCCCTGATGGCGGCCGAGGTAGACGCCATAATGGTCGGCGTACCAGGACAGGTGACGGCGCAGCAGATCGCCGGTCCGGTAGGAGGAGTTGGTCGCTGCACGCTTGACCATGTCGTCCGATACCCGAGCCTTGCCGTCCAGGTCGTCAGCTTCGGCCGTCGATCCCCCGTCTCAGCGGGATGCGCGCCCGCTCTCGGCGGACGCTGCGCTCGCGGCTTGGGCGGCCGGGCCAAGCGTGTTGTCCAGGACCTCGGCGATCGGCACGTCCATGCCGAGTGCCGCCTTGGCCGCGTCGCTGAGCGAGCGGCTGGTCTTGTGCCCGGGCTTCACCACCGCGAACTCCTCGATCAGCCTGCGCAGGCTGCTCGCCATGCTTGTCACTCCCGCGCGCGCCAGTCACCGCCGCGCGTCGCCAGCAGCCAATTGCGCTCGAAGATGCCCTCGCCGCTGTCGGCTGACAAGATCCCGCCGGCCTCGAATCGCGCGTCATGGGCAACCCGCTCAGAGCATCACATCGCCGCCATTCGGGGACAGGGTCTGACCGAGATAGAACGCGCCGTCATCGGAGGCCAGCAGGACCGCGGTCGGGGCGATCTCCTCGGGCCGCGCGAAACGCCCGATGGGCAGCTCGGCCATCTTCTGCGCCCGCCAGTCCGGCGGCATCCCGAGCAGGATGTCGGTATCGGTCGGGCCTGGCGCGATCGCGTTGACCGTCACGCCGTGCCGCGCGCCTTCAAGCGCCAGCGCCCGGGTCAGGCCGATGATCCCGGCCTTGGCGGCGCAATAATGACTGAGCCCGGCCATGCCCTTGTAGGCGACCTGCGAGGCGAAATTGATGATCCGGCCGAAGCCGCGCTCGAGCATGCCCGGCCAGACCGCGTGCGCCATCAGGAAAGTGCCGCGCAGATGGACCGCGATCATCCGGTCCCAATGCTCCACCGTGATCCGTTCGAACGGGGTCTGATCGACGGTCCCTGCGCAGTTGACCAGGATATCGATCGAGCCGAGCCCGGCCTCGATCTGGCGCATGGCTTGCGCCACTGCCGCGGCATCAGCAACGTCGCCCTCCAGCGCCAGCGCGGTCCGGCCTTGCTGCTCGAGTTGCGCCGCCAGCCGCGCGGTATTCTCGGCATCGCCGAGATGCAGCAGGGCAACCTCCGCGCCTTCGGCTGCGAATGCCCGCGCGATCGCCGCACCGATGCCGCGGCTGCCGCCGGTGATCAAGCCCTTGCAGCCAGTCAGCTTGCCATTCTGCGCCATGCCTCGACCCTCTTCTCCAGCGCCCGTCGTCCTTGTCGGCCAATCGCGCACGTCGCTCAAGAGCCCAGCGGCGCCTCTCGCTCTCGGGCAGACAGAACACGCTGTCGACCGCCGCGGTCCTCAGGACGCGGCTGCGGAAGTGGGGTCGACCGCTCTATGTTCTCGCTTGCGTGGAGCTCGAGGGCGGAGGTCGGATTATCCGCACCCCCGATCCGCCTCCCGGCCTTGTTGTGGCAACCAAGGAGCACCGCTCATGACCCATCCCGCTCTCGCACCCGGCTCCATCGCGGTCGTCACCGGCGGCGCCGCGGGCATCGGCCTCGCCGCGGCCAAGCGGTTTGCGGCGCTCGGGCTTCGCGTGGCGATCGCCGATCTCGGCGCCGACCGGCTCGCCCGTGCCGCCGAGGAGATCGAGGCCTCGAGCGCAGGCGGCGCGAACGACGTCATGGCGCTCGAGACCGACGTCAGCCGCGTCGACGATGTCCGGCGGCTCGAAGCGGCCGTGCGGCAGCGGTTCGGGGGCACGGACATCCTGATGAACAACGCCGGCATCCAGCCCGGCAGCGGCATGTTCGGGCCGGCCGAGAACTGGCAGCGCGTGCTCGCCGTCAACCTGTGCGGCGTGATCCACGGCAGTCAGGTGTTCGTGCCAGTCATGCTCGAACGCGGCCGGCCCGGGCTCGTCATCAACACCGGCTCGAAACAGGGGATCACCACGCCGCCGGGCGACCCGGCCTACAACGTCGCCAAGGCCGGCGTGAAGGTCTTCACCGAAGCCCTGCAGCACGAGTTGCGCAATCAGCCGAACGGCCGGCTCAGCGCGCATCTTTTGATCCCGGGCTTCGTCTTCACCGGGCTGACCGCAAGAGGCCGCGCCGAAAAGCCGGCGGGCGCCTGGACGCCCGAGCAGACCATCGACTTCATGCTGGAGCGCCTGCAGGCCGGCGACTTCTATATCCTCTGCCCGGACAACGACGTGCCGCGCTGGCTCGACGAGCGGCGCATCCTCTGGGCCGCGGGCGATATCGTCGAAAACCGCCCGCCCTTGTCGCGCTGGCACCCGGACCACGCCAAGGCGTTCGAGGCGTTCAGCCAGAAACCTAGCGCCTGATCCGGCACGTCAACTGCCCGCTCCCCGCCGGCGGCTCACTTCTCCATCGGGGCTTGCAGGTGACGTCGTAGACCACGCGGTTGATGCCTGCACCTCATTTGCCAGGCGGGTCGCGCCGCGGCCGCTGGGCGTCCGGTCGAGGCGGGATCACGCCCGGTATTGCTCGTCGCTGACGTGCTCCATCCAGTCGACGGTCTTGCCGTCCAGCGCCTCATGGATCGCGATATGCGTCATCGCCGTGGTGGGCGTCGCGCCATGCCAGTGCTTCTCGCCCGGCGCAAACCAGATTACGTCCCCCGGGCGGATTTCCTCGACCGGGCTGCCCCAAACCTGGGCCCTCCCGAAGCCGGACGTGACGATCAAGGTCTGACCGAGCGGATGGTTATGCCATGCCGTGCGCGCGCCAGGCTCGAAGGTGACGCTGGCGCCACGAGCACGTGCCGGGTCGGGCGCCTGAAACAGCGGGTCGATGCGGACGGTGCCGGTGAAATAATCCGCCGAGCCCTTGCCGGAAGGCTGTGAACCGCTTCGCTTGATCTCCATTGTTCCTCTCCCTTGTCTGTCCGGGACGGTCGGCTGCTCCTTTGCGCCGGCGGATCCGGGCCGGCTGCCGCCCGCGCGGCAAACCCGCCAGTGGCGGCGAGCATGCATCGGCACGTGATCATGGCGCGCTCCCTCCGACGGATCAGCTAGTCTAGTCGACTGATTCGATCATGAGTCCAAGATGCTACGCCAAGGGGTATTCGCCGCAGTCGGGCTGCCGCTGCTCTCATCGCCAGCGGTGTCAAACCTGCCTTCGATCAGCGCGGCTTCGGTCCGCCCAGCGGCAGATATGCCCGCCCGGCAAAGGCCCCGCCGTTGACGGCGAGCACCTCGCCGGTGACGTAGTCGGCCGCCGGTGAGGCGAGGAACAGCGCGGCCTGCGCGACGTCCGCCGGCGTGCCGAACCGCTCCCAGGGAATGTTCTTGATCAGCGCGTCCTCGAAGTCCGCGGCCAGGGGCGCCCCCTCCAACTTGATGTAGCCCGGAGCGATGCAGTTCACGTTGATGCGCTGCTCGGCCAGCTCCATCGCCAGCACCTTGGTGAACATGACGACGCCGGCCTTCGAGGCGCAGTAGTGCGAGGCGCCGAGCCGACCGCTGGCGTAGGCACCTGAGGAAATCGTGATGATCTTGCCGGGACGCCCGCCGGCATTCATGCTTCGCGCCGCCGCCTGGCAAGTGAGGAACACGCCGCGCATGTTGGTCTCCATCACGCGGTCCCATTCCTCGACGCTCATGTCGAGCACCTGGCAGTTCGGATAGATGCCGGCGTTGGCCACGACGATCGTGACGGGGCCCAGCGCCCGTTCCGCCGCCGCGAAGAAAGCCTGCCCCGATTGCTCGTCCCGCACGTCGACGACATCGACGAAGCTCCGCTCGCCGCCCAGCCCTGCCGCCGCGCGCTCCACCGCGTCCTTGCGCAGGTCGCCCAGCGCCACCCGGCCGCCGCCGGCGTGCAACCCTGGGCGATGCCTTGGCCGATGCCGGCGCCGGCGCCGGTGACGACGACCATGGCGTTGCTGAAGTCAAAGCCGCTCATTACGCCCTCCCTTCTACTGATCGGGTATTCTCGGCGGCTGCCGGGGATCGTGACTCCAAAGGTCGCGACGGCGTGCGATTAAATGGCAGAATCGGCATTGACTATGAGATGCTATCATGATGCCCGCCAAAACCGCACTCCTCCTGGCTGCCGTGGATGCAAGACAGGTGCGCTTTACCACGGGCCGCAGGAAGCTCCGTGTTCCCCGATCGGCGGTTCAGTCACACGATTCGTGGGGTCGGAGAGCGGCGCGGGCTTCGACTGCGGCCGGTCAGCGCGGTTCGAGCCGCAGTGTGGTCGGCAGGACTTCCGCGCGCACCATCGCCTGCGCGTAGGGGCTCGGCTGGTACTTCCTGAGGTATTCGCGGCTGGCGCGCTCGAGCGCAGCGGGGTCGCGCGCCGGGATCGCCTGGACGGCCAGCCGGCGGCCGGCAAATTCCAGCGTGGCGGGCCCGCCTGCCGCGAGGTCCCGGTACCAGCGCCCCTTGGGCCCGCGCACCGAACGCACGAAGACCTCGTCATCGGCCACCACGACCCAGATCACGACCGCGGTCCTGGGGTGCTTATCGGTCCGGATCGCGACTTCCTGCAGGTCACGCAACTCGTGCAGGATATCCGCATCGAAGTTCGCCATGGCCTCGTCTCCCGTAGCGTTGCAGGTTGCCGCGCTTGATGCGGTAACCTGGCCTTGATTTAGAGCGCGCAGCTGGCGCGGTTAGCCGCTAGAATCGGCGCGCCGATCAATCCGGCCCAACCTCGATCGCGACCTCGGCGATCCAGCGCGCCTGGCGCCGGGCGAGGCGGTCGGCGACGGCTTCGCCCTCGAAGTCGGTGGGAACGCGGTCGAGTATGGTCGGGTCGAGGCCCTCGAGGCAGTTGACGTTGACCACGGCGTAGGTGCGGCCCTCGAGCGCGCAGGTCACGGCGGGCACGGCGCCGCAGGCGCGGCAGACGTCGAAGTCGGCGGTGCCGGTGCCGAAGCGGTAGCGCGTGGCCTCGGCCTGATCGGCGATGCGCAGCGCCAGCCGGGCCGCCGGGTGCGAGGTCCAGACGCCGCCATGCTTGGTGCAGAAGTCGCAGCTGCAGGCGCGCGCCGGCATCGCCTTTGTGCCGGCGGGCCAGCGTAACTCGAGGCGCAGGTTGCCGCAGTGGCAGCCGCCTCTGATCGCTTGTGTCTGTTCCGACGCCATAATCCACACCTTACGCGCCAGGTTCCTCCGCGCAGCCTTCACTTTCAGCAGTGGTCACCGACTCCGCCCCAGCGCCCCAATGGGAAGCTAAGTCTGACTTTAGCTTCTCACTCCCATTCGATCGTGCCGGGGGGCTTGGAGGTGACGTCGTAGACCACGCGGTTGATGCCGCGCACCTCATTGACGATGCGGTTGGCGACACGGCCGAGGAGCTCCATGTCGAAGTGGAAGAAGTCGGCGGTCATGCCGTCGACCGAGGTGACCGCGCGCAGGGCGCACACATGCTCGTAGGTCCGTACATCGCCCATGACGCCGACGGTGCGCACCGGCAGCAGCACCGCGAACGCCTGCCAGATGGCGTCGTACAGCCCGGCGAGGCGGATCTCCTCGAGGAAGACGGCATCGGCCTGGCGCAGCAGGTCCAGACCCTCCCTGGTGACCTCGCCGAGGATGCGCACCGCGAGACCGGGGCCGGGAAACGGATGGCGGCCGACGAACGCCTCGGGCAGGCCGAGCTCGCGGCCGAGCGCGCGCACCTCGTCCTTGAACAGCTCGCGCAGCGGCTCGACCAGGGCGAGCCGCATGCGCTCGGGCAGGCCGCCGACGTTGTGGTGCGACTTGATGGTGACGCTCGGGCCCTTGAAAGAGACCGACTCGATGACGTCCGGATAGAGGGTGCCCTGGGCGAGAAAATCAGCCCCGCCAAGTGCCTTGGCCTCGCGCTCGAAGACGTCGATGAAAGTGCTGCCGATGATCTTGCGCTTGGCTTCCGGATCGTCGATGCCGGCAAGGCGCTCGAGAAAGGTATGCGCAGCGTCGCTCACGACCAGCGGAATGTTGAAGTGGCCGCGGAACAGCGGGACTACCTCCTCTGGCTCGTCGGCCCGCAACAGACCCGTGTCGACGAACACGCAGGTGAGCTGATCGCCGATCGCCTCGTGCAGCAGGAGGGCCGTGACCGCGGAATCGACGCCTCCGGACAGGCCGCAGATCACCCGGCCGCGCCCAACCTGGTCGCGGATGCGCGCCATCGCCGCCTGCCGGAATGCGCTCATCGACCAGTCGCCGCGACAGCCGGCGACGCGGCGCGCGAAATTGTCGAGCAGCGCCTGGCCGCGCGGCGTGTGCATCACCTCGGGGTGGAACTGCACGCCGTAGATCCGGCGGGCATCGTCGGCGATCGCGGCGAACGGCGAGGCGTCGGAGATGGCGACCACGCGAAAGCCCGGAGGCAGGGCGACGATCTTGTCGCCGTGGCTCATCCACACCTGCTCGCGCGCGCCGGGCTCGAGCACGCCCTCGAACAGGGCGCACCGGCCGGACACGTCGATGAACGCACGGCCGAACTCGCGATGATGTCCGATCTCGACCTTGCCGCCGAGCTGCGCGCAGATGGTCTGCTCGCCGTAGCAGATGCCGAGGACCGGCACGCCCAGCTCGAACACCGCAGCGGGCGCGCTCGGCGCCGTCGCCTCGGTGGTCGATGCCGGCCCGCCGGATAGAATGATCGCCTTTGGCGCGAACGCGCGGATCGCGGCGTCCTCCGCGGTGCACGGCAGGATCTCCGAGTACACGCCCGCCTCGCGCACGCGCCTCGCGATCAGCTGGGTGAACTGGGAACCGAAGTCGAGGATCAGGATGCGTTCGGTCATGCGTCACCAGCTGGCGGGGGGCGCATCGAGGCTCGCACGCTCAGGCCGGCTCCGGCTGCCTCGCGCCGGGCGCTTTGCTTCCCACCAGCATGCCCGCCACGCTCAGGTCTTCGTCGATCTCGGGCCAATGCACGCCAAACGGCGAAACCTCGAAATTGGCGCGCTGCGCGGGCGTAGCCTTGAGCAAGCGCGGATACCACCAGAGTGGCGTGACCACCTTTTGCCCGTTCGCCAGAGTCACGATCAGCTCGGTATCGGTGCAGGTGGCGTTGACCGGCTCCATCGCCTCGAGCTCATCGTCCGAAATGCGCATGCCACTTCTCCAGAAAGGCATACTGATGACGGCGAACCTGCCGTTGCAGCGCACTCAGCTCATGTTGCGGCAACCCACGGACGGCGGCAACCGTGCAGTCGCTCAGCCAGAACTTCGCTTCCTGCCGACCTTTCCTGACATGCACATGCGGCGGCTCGCGCGAGTCAGCGCTATAGAACAGAAAAATCCAGCCCTGCCATCTTAGAACCGTCGGCATGTCGTCGTGTTTGCGCCGATCAGCAGGGGGTATTGAGAGCCGAAGTCGAGGATCAGGATGCGCTCGGTCATGCCTCACCCTAGGTTGAATGACACCACGGCGCTTGCGCCAGAACGGCGGCCGGATGATAAGCGCGCGCGGCTTGCCAAGAAAGAGACGCTTGCATGAACTCTATCAATCCCCAATCGCTGCGCGCCGACTGGAGCTACCCCACCCGGGTGCGGTTCGGGCCCGGGCGGATCGTCGAGCTGCCGGATGCCTGCCGCGTGCTTGGCATCACCCGCCCGCTGCTGATCACCGACCCGGCGCTCGCGCAGCACGCGATCGGCCAGCGGGTGCTGAAAATCGTGCGTGCGGCCGGCCTGGCCGTGGATCTGTTCGCCGACGTTCAACCCAATCCTACCGCCGGCAATGTCGCGGCCGGGGTCGAGGCGTTCCGGGCCGGACGCCACGACGGCGTGATCGCGCTCGGCGGCGGCAGCGGCCTCGATGCCGCCAAGGCGGTCGCGTTCATGGCCGGTCAGACGCGGCCGATCTGGGACTTCGAGGACCGGGGCGACAACTGGCGGCGCGCGCAGACCACGGCGTTCGCGCCGGTGGTCGCGATCCCGACCACCGCCGGTACCGGCTCGGAGGTCGGGCGCGCGGCGGTGATCACCAATGAGGACACGCACACCAAGTGCATTGTGTTCCATCCGGGCATGCTGCCGGGGCAGGTGATCGCCGACCCGGAGCTGACCCTGGACCTGCCCGCCGAGCTCACCGCCTGGACCGGCCTCGATGCGCTTTCGCACAGCCTGGAGGCGCTGTGCGCGCCCGGCTTCCATCCCATGGCCGACGGCATCGCCACCGAGGCGATCCGGCTGATCCATGGCTCGCTCGAGGCGGTGGTAAACGATGGCCATGATCTCGCTGCGCGTGCGCGCATGCTGGCGGCGGCGAGCATGGGCGCGGTCGCCTTCCAGAAGGGGCTCGGCGCGATGCACGCGCTGGCGCACTCGATCGGCGGTTTGCTGAACAGCCATCATGGCCTGACGATCGCGGTCGTGATGCCGTATGTCCTGAGCACGAACCGGCCCGCGATCCGGCCGACGCTCGAGCGGCTCGGGCGCGTGTTGGGTCTGTCGGATGCGGGCGACGATGGCGTGCTGTCATGGGTGATGCGCCTGCGCCGCCAGTTCGCGATTCCGGCGACGCTCGACGCCCTCGGCGTCCGGGCCGAGCACATCGCGCTGCTGGCGCCGCGCGCCGCGGCGGATCCCAGCGCCGCGACCAATCCGCTGCCGCTCGATGCCCAAGCCTACGAGGGCCTGCTGCGACGCGCACTCGAGGGGCAATCTACCGTCTGACGCGGCACCGCTCACTCCCCGGGAACAGCTATTGGCGGCGCGACGAACTATGTTATAGGGGCGCGTTTCGTGTCCGGGCGCGCGGGCCGGCGGGCGTGGCGGAATTGGTAGACGCGCGAGACTTAGGATCTCGTGGCTGAGGCCGTGGGGGTTCGAGTCCCTTCGCCCGCACCAGAGCCGCCCATCCGGGTCTGGGATCGGCCCGTTGGCTACTGACACGTCAGGCGGAGCGAAATGCAGGTCACCGAACTGTCGGCCGAAGGGCTCAAGCGAGAATACAAGGTCGTCGTCCAAGCTGCGGAAATCGAGGACCAGGTCGCCCACCGGCTCGAGGAGCTCAAAGGCCGCGTGAGGATGCCCGGCTTTCGTCCGGGCAAGGTACCGGTCGCGCTTTTGCGCAAGCAGTATGGGCGCTCGGTGATGGGCGAGGTGCTCGAGCGGGCGGTCAACCAGGGCTCGCAGAAGGCAATCGCCGACCACGAGCTGCGGCCGGCGCTGCGGCCGAAGATCGAGGTGACCTCGTTCGACGAGGGCGCTGACCTCGAGTTCACCATGGCGCTCGAGGTGCTGCCGGAAGTGCCGCAGGTCGACCTCAAGAAGATCGAGCTGGTCCGTCCGGTCGCCGAGGTCAGCGAGGCGACGCTGGCCGGCGCGCTCGACAACTTCACGAGGAGCCTGCAGCAGTACGAAGCGCCCGCGGAGCCGCGCCCGAGCAGGACCGGCGACCGGCTGACCATCGATTTCGAGGGGCGCGTTGATGGCGAGGTGTTCCAAGGCGGCAAGGCGGAGGATGTCCCGCTCGTTCTGGGTTCCGGCTTCATGCTGCCGGGCTTCGAGGACCAGCTGACCGGGGTCGGGCAGGACGCCGAGACCACGGTCAATGTCGAGTTCCCCGAGGGCTACCCGAATCCGGATCTGGCCGGCAAGCCTGCGACCTTCGCGGTGAAGGTCAAGGAGATCGCGGAGCCCAAGCCCCTGGCGCTGGACGACGATCTGGCCAAAAGTCAGGGCTTCGACGATCTGAAGGCGCTGAAGGCCGCAGTCCGCGAGCGCATCGCGCGGGAATATGCCCAGCTGTCGCGCGCGCGGGCGAAACGCGCCCTGCTCGACTACCTTGCCGAGAACTACCCGTTCCAAGTGCCGGCCGGCATGGTCGACCTCGAATTCGATGCGATCTGGCAGCAGCTCAAGGAGGAGATGGAGCGCACCGGCGAGAAGCTCGCCGACGGCCAGCCCGAAGACAAGCTCAAGGAAGAATATCGCGCGATCGCCGAGCGGCGGGTGCGCCTTGGGCTGATCCTGTCGGACATCGGTCAGAGCAATCAGCTGAAGGTCGAGCAGCATGAGCTCAATGCGGTCATCGCGGAGCAGGCGCGCCGATATCCGGGGCAGGAGCAGAAGGTGTTCGATTTCTTTCGCAAGAACCCGTCGGCCTTGGAGCACCTGCGCGCGCCCCTGTACGAGGACAAGGTGGTCGATTTTATTCTGCAGCTGGCGAGCGTGACCGAGCGGCAGGTGACGCCTGAGGAGCTGATGGCCGAGCCGGACACCGACGCCGTCGATGAAGCGGGGGCGAGCGCGGCGGCGGCAGCGGTCGCAGCGGTGGAGGAGGCGGAGCAATCCCCGCCTCCTGAGGCGTGAGCGGTCAAGAGAGGTGTGAACAAGCGATGAGCAGGCCGATCAGCCAGTTGATCCCGATGGTGGTCGAGCAGACCAGTCGGGGCGAACGGGCTTACGACATCTATTCGCGGATGCTGAAGGAGCGCATCGTGTTCCTGACCGGCCCGATCGAGGACAACGGGGCCAATCTGATCTGCGCTCAGCTCCTGTTCCTCGAGGCGGAGAACCCGGACAAGGACATCTCGTTGTACATCAACTCGCCGGGGGGCGTCGTGAGCTCCGGCCTCGCGATCTACGATACGATGCAGTACATCCGCCCCGACGTGTCGACCTTATGTCTCGGCCAAGCCGCCTCGATGGGCTCCTTGCTGCTCACTGCCGGCGCAGAGGGCAAACGCTTCTGCCTGCCCAACGCCAACATCATGATGCACCAGCCGCTCGGCGGGTTTCGCGGCCCGGCCGCCGACATCGAGATCCAGGCGACCGAAATCCTCAAATGGCGCGACCGGCTCGACAAGATCTACGCCAAACATACCGGGCAGGATCTCTCGGTCATCGTCGCCAACCGGGATCGCGACAAGTTTTTCGACGCCGGCGAGGCCAAGGAGTTTGGTTTGGTCGACGAGGTGGTGGTACAGCGGAGCGCGCACACTACATGAGGGAAGGCGCGGCCAGTTTGGCTGCGAGCGCGCTTTTTACAGAAAAGTGACGGTTATCGCGCCATGCTCGATTGTACGCCAGGGCCGACCCGCGTGGGATCGGCCGGGGCGGAGTCGGCCCGTATTTCGGCGGTTGTTCCGCTGGGGTGCCCCGGGTAACATGTGCGCTACTCCGCTCATCGGAACGAGGCCCCGATGACCAAGCCCACCGACGCCAAGAACACGCTCTACTGCTCGTTCTGCGGTAAGAGCCAGCATGAGGTGCGCAAGCTGATCGCGGGCCCGACCGTGTTCATCTGCGACGAATGCGTCGAGCTTTGCACCGACATCATCCGCGAGGAGCACAAGAGCTCGCTGGTCAAGAGCCGGGCGGGCGTGCCGACCCCCGCGGAGATCAAGGGGGTGTTGGACGACTACGTGATCGGCCAGGAGCAGGCCAAGCGGGTGTTGAGCGTGGCGGTGCACAACCACTACAAGCGCCTGGCGCACGGCGCCAAGGGCAGCGACGTCGAGCTGCAGAAGTCGAACATCCTCCTGATCGGGCCGACCGGCTGCGGCAAGACGCTGCTCGCCCAGACCTTGGCGCGCACGCTCGATGTGCCGTTCACCATGGCCGATGCGACCACCTTGACCGAGGCGGGCTACGTCGGCGAGGACGTCGAGAACATCATCCTGAAGCTGCTGCAGGCGGCCGACTACAACGTCGAGCGGGCGCAGCGCGGCATCGTCTAC
>JBKPNX010000200.1:0-4728 GCA_046732855.1 Pseudomonadota bacterium | reverse complement strand
TGCACAGCTTCGCGACCCAGCCCAAATTCGAGGATTATGCCAAGCTTCTCGAGGCGTTCGCGCGACAGGGCGCGCGCCCTGCCTAAGGCGACCGACGTTTGGCGTGTCCTCCAGGATGGGCCTGGTTCAGGCTGCTGCGCTGACCAGCTTCTCCTTCGCTCCGGTTCTCGTGCGCCCGATCTGTATCAGTGCGAAGGTTAAGAGCGAGCACCGCAGTCATCCCGATGCCGCAAGCGATAGCGAACGCAGCTCTCCTTATTCCTGCCGCCATCGCAATGCGCAGCTCTTCGCCGGGAAGCCCATGGGCGCCCGAGTTGGCCACCAGCACCAATATCGCCAAACCAACCGCAGCACCGATTCCGGCGCCGGTGGACACGACGCCTGAGGCAACACCCTGCTCGCGATCTGTCACACCCGTCGCTGCAGCGATGAACATGGTTGTGAACACGACCCCGTCACCGATGCTCACGGCGATCAGACCGGGTACGATCATCGCGTACGTGCTCTCCGACGACATCGCGAGACCCACCGCGCCAGCACCGATTACGCCGAGCGTAAGAGCTGCGACCAGGGTGCGCCTCATGCCGAAGCGAGTCACCACCTGACCAGCGAGAGACGAGCCCGCGACCACGACAGCCGTTGGCAGCAGGAACGCGATGCCGGTCTCGAGTGCGTCGAAACCCAGCACATCCTGAAAATAGATGGACAAGAAGTAGAGGAGAGACCCGAAGGTCGCCATGAACATGAACGCGATGACGACAGCCATTGAGACAGCATGGTTGGCGAGCAGTCCGGGCGGGATGAGCGGATCGCGGCTGCGTCGCTCGACGACGACAAACACGCCAAGCAGCAGTAGCCCGGCGGCCATCGCAATGAGGATTGCCGGCGAGCCCCAGCCTAGCTTCGGGCCCTGGACGAGCGCGAACACGAGCAAGGTGACAGCGCTCGTGGCACTAAGCGCGCCGGGAAGATCAAACACGCGGTCCTTGTCCCTCGCCTGATCCGCCTCGATCAGACGGAAGGCCAGGACGAGCGTCGTCCCCGCGAGCGGGACGTTGACGAAGAACACCGCTTCCCAGCCGAATGCGCGCGTCAGGACGCCGCCGAGCAAGACGCCGACTACCAGACCAGCTGCGCCAGCGCCGCCCCAGACGCCCAGTGCGCGGTTGCGTTCGCGACCTTCCGGAAATGTCGTGTTGATGATCGCCAAGGTGCTAGGAAACACCAAGGCTCCGCCGAGGCCCTGCACCGCACGCGCTGTTAGCTGAACCTCAGGGCTCGTCGCGAGCCCGCCGGCGAGCGAGGATGCCGCGTATAGAGCGAGGCCGGTGACCAGCATCCGGCGTCGTCCAAGCAGGTCTGCGGCGCGCCCACCGAACAGCAGGAATCCGCTCGATGCCACAGCGTAAGCGCTGACCACCGACTGCAGCGTTTGGGATGAGTAGCCCAACTCGCGGCCGATATCAGGTAACGCAACGATGACGATATACTGATCCAGGGAGACGATCAGCATTGCGAACGACAGCAGCGCCAGCGTCGCAGCGCCGCGATCCCTAGCCAACTCATATTGCGGCCGAACACAGCTGGCACGCATCGTTCTCTTCCTCGAAGAAACCTTCTAACTCCGATCGACGCTTGGAGTGTTAGTCATCGATCTGTTGTCAGTTCGCAGTGCCCTCGACCACACGCGTGACGACAGCCATGCGAGCCCAACTGGGGAATGTCGGTACAAACGCCCTTAATGATGCAAGATGGCAAATCATGATTCCGACCTCGGCGTTTGATGGGTGCCGCATTGATCGCGTCCCGGACGCGGGGGTCGAGATCGTCGAAGCCGATCCGGCCAACCGCGCCTTTCCGGACCGCGTCAATGAGAGCCTCGGCATCTGCCTCAAGCTCGGCCCTGAGCACGACCTCTGGGCGGAGGGCCGTGCGCTCCGGTATCCGCGCGACGCGGTGTGCGCCCGCACGCCCGGCTCCGTCTGGTCGGTGCGCGCCACGGGGCCCGTCGGATTCGTCTCGGTCGATATCGACCGGGAGCATCTCCCACCAGGCGGACTCCAGGAGGGCATCAGGTTCGCCGAGGCACGCGCGCTCCCGGACGTCCAAAATGAAGCTCGAGACCTACCACCACCTGGGGAACCGTACGCTGCTGTCGGCGAAATGACGTGGGATTTCACCGCGGCGCCGCACCGTCCCGGTACAGCCAGTAACACATTCGATCTCAGATGTAACCAGATCCTGGCTCTCTGAGTCTCATCCGACATATAGACGATTAGTAGGGCGGAAGCGTTCACCTTTCCATGTGCCCGGCGCTACTTCAGAGGAATTGGTTCTAGTGATCGTTCTGCAAAATGCGTTTTTACACGGCCAGGGCTCAGATCGGACATTCGGGTAAAGCGCGGATCAGTTCAGGCGCCGGCAACCGGTGCGGGTGGCTGAACCAACTCAAGGCCCTTCTGCGCGACTGCCGCGGTCGGCTCGCCGCCGCCGGCAACCTGGACAGTCGGGAGGGCGATCTCAATGCCATTCTCGGCGAACGCCTTCTTGATCATGGCGTAGGCGCGGCGGCGGATCACGAACTGCTCGCCCGGCTTGGTCATCATCTTGAGCCGGATCTCGATCGCGAAGTCGCCGAACTGCTCGACGCCCTGCATCTTCAGCGTCTCGATGATGTGCGGCGCTAGCTCCGGGTCGGCCTGCAGCTCCTTGCCGATCTGCTTGATGATCTTCTTCACTCGGTCGAGGTCAGTATCATAGATGACGCTGACGCTCAGCTTGTCGATCACCCAGTCACGGCTCATGTTTTGGATCGCCCCCAGCTCCCCAAACGGTACCGTATAGAGATAGCCACGGTGGTGACGGAGCTTGATCGAGCGCAGCGAGAACGACTCGACCGTCCCTTTGTAGCTGCCGCTGATGATGTACTCGCCGACCCGAAAGGCGTCGTCGAGTAAGTAGAACATCCCCGAGATGATGTCCTTGACCAGGGTCTGAGCGCCGAAGCCGATCGCGACGCCTACCACGCCGGCGCCGGCAATCAGCGGCCCGACCTCGACACCAACCGCCGAGAGCGCCATCAGCACGGCCATCACGACGAGGACGACGAGCAGGGCATTTCTGAGGATCGGCAGGAGCGTGCGCAGGCGCGCCCGACGCCGGATCTCGTCGGCCTCCGTCTCTCCGGCGGCACTAACCTCGGCCAGGCGGCGGTCGATCCAGGCACGCGCGAGATGCCAGGCGAAATCGGCGAGCAGCAGGATCACGACGGCGTTGATCGCGCCGCGCAAAAAGCGTGTCGCCATGGTGTCGCGCATGGTCATGGCGGCGACATCGAGGCCGAGGAACCAGGCGATTAGATAGGCGCCCCCAATCAGCAGCGCGGCGCGCAGGCCCCGCTCGACCGTGACGGCGCTGAGCGACGGTACGGCATCGGCGTCGGCACTGCCCTCCTGACGCACCACGTGCGCGACCGCGAGATGAACGCAGCGGAGCGCGATTGGCAGCAGCAGCAGAATGACGCCGATGTAGAACGGCGCCACCGAGCCGGTGAACAGCAGCAGCCAGACGACGACGACGTACAGCGACAGCAGCGAAGCTCCCAGGGGATGCTCGCGGCTGGCCGGCGCGCCATTCTCCCGTGCCGGATGGCGCCACACTACGTACAGCGTCAGCCCAACCAGCACGACACCGCACGTCAGGCCCACCAGGTAGACCGCATGTGGGCTCACGCCCAGCATCGCCAAAAGGTCCATCGTGACCTTCACGAAGAAGAACCAGCCGACCAGGATGGTCGCCCAGACGAACCAGAATCGGGCGCTCGGCGTCGCCATCGGGATCATCCGGAAGCGCTCGGCGCCGGGAGCGAGCAGGAACCGGCCGAGCACCAGGACCAGCCGGCAGATCAGAAAGACCAGGAGATACGCGAGCACGATCTGCTTGAGCAGCGGCGGCCACTCGAATATCAGGAAGGCGCCAACGCTACCGACGGCGAAGGCGAGCAAGGTGCAAAGACTGTAGAAAGCCCGCCGCCCGACCGCGCGCAAGCGTTCGCCCTTGGTCTCAAAGCGGCGCGCGAGGAAGCGCGTGCGAATTCCGGTCCCGGCCCACCAGTACAGCCACTCGAGGCCGAAGCCTAGGGCGGGGAAAACGGCAAGGAGCACGACCACGCTGAGCAGCCCGCGCTCCTGAGTCTCGGCATAAAGCCGCGTCCAGGCCCGTCGGAGCTCTTCAGGCAGCGTCGGGGCCGCCGCCGCCAGCTCGCGCAGGAACGCATGCACGGCATCGACCCAGCCGGCCGTCATCTGATGAACGGTCGCGGTCTCCGCCGTACCTGGATGCGGCGCCCCTGGCGCGCCCTCGGCCTGCGCCCGTAGCCACGATTGGATCGCCGGATCCCGGAACAGCTCAGCAAACGTTCGAAGCTTGTCTGGGTCAGGTTCGGCCGGCTGGGCCAGCGCAGGTCCAGCGATGAGCAGTCCGGTGAAGGCGACGATCAGAAACAACCCTCGGCCCATGTCGGTTCAACCGCTTGCCACTCACTGACTAACAGAACTTGCAACGTAAATGTGCTGAGGACCGCGGTGCCGAGATACCAAACTGTCCGCACCAGGCGACGGATGCTGGTCTCGATTGTCACCTCAGCTCTGGAGGGAGCACCGTGCAGAGCGGACCTACCATGACGGGGTTCGATAGGCCGCTCGTGACGCTGGCTGTTTAAGTGCGCCT
>JBKPNX010000199.1:0-29650 GCA_046732855.1 Pseudomonadota bacterium | reverse complement strand
ACCGCTGATCAGCTCCATCGGGCCGAAAAGTTCTATCCACTGCACGTGCGCGTGTGCGCCAACTGTTTTCTGGTCCAGCTTGAGGAGTTCGTCGCTCCGGAGGAGATCTTCAGCGAGTACGCTTACTTCTCGTCCTTCTCGACCTCCTGGCTCGAGCACGCCAGGAAATACGTCGAGATGGCCATCGATCAATTCAAGCTCGGGGCCGGGAGCCTGGCGGTGGAACTGGCGAGCAACGATGGGTACTTGCTGCAGCACTTCCTGCCCCACCGGATTCCGGTCCTCGGCGTGGAACCGGCGCGCAATGTCGCCGCCGAGGCGGAGGCGAAGGGCGTCCCGACGCTGGTGGAGTTCTTCGGGGTGGCGTGCGCGGAGCGAATGCTCGAGAAGGGGCGGCCGGCCGATCTGATCATAGGCAATAACGTGCTCGCCCAGGTGCCGGACCTGAACGACTTCGTCAAGGGGATGAAAATCCTGCTGGCCCCGCACGGCACGATCACCCTGGAGTTTCCGCACCTGGTGCGCCTCGTCGACGAAAATCAGTTCGATACCATTTATCACGAGCATTTCTCCTATTTCTCCATGCTGTCCACGACCGCGATCTTCGCCCATCACGGTCTGCAGGTCTTCGACGTGGAAGAGATCCCCACGCATGGAGGATCGCTGCGGGTGTATGTGCACCACGAGGGCGACGCGACGCGGCCGGTCAGCGAGCGGGCCACCGATCTCCTGGAGCGCGAACGTCGCGAGGGGGTTGATCAGCTCGCGTACTACGAGGAGTTTCAGGAACGAGTGCAATCTACCAAGCGCAAGTTGCTGAGCTTTCTCATCCGGGCCAAGGAGTCGGGCAAGAGGGTCGTGGCCTACGGCGCACCGGGAAAGGGCAACACACTGCTCAACTTCTGCGGCATCCGGCAGGACTTCCTCGACTACAGCGTGGACCGAAACCCTTACAAGCACGGCCGCTACCTGCCCGGGACTCACATCCCCATCTTCGACGTCGACCGCATCGCCGAGACCCGCCCGGATTACCTTCTGTTGATGCCGTGGAACTTGAAGGACGAAATCATCGAGCAAACCGCGTACATAAGGGAATGGGGCGGGAAACACGTGGTCGCGATTCCCGAAGTCAAGGAGTTCGATGGATGAGCGGGTCGGCAGCCGCGGGAGTCGGCGACGCGGGGGATCGGCCCGGCCGGGCGCGGCGGGAAGCGTCATGAGCCGGCCGCTCTGGCTTCTCGAACGGGATGCCGGCGACGCGGCCGCCGGCATGTTGGGCATGATCGAGGAGCTCTATCCGCTGTGCCGGAGTATCACCGGCCAGGGGGTGCGCGACACCCTGGCCGCGGTCGCGGCGCGGATCCCGCTCGAGCGCCATGAAGTTCCCTCCGGCACCACGGTCTTTGACTGGAAGGTTCCGCCGGAGTGGAACATCCGTGACGCCTACGTCGCCGGCCCGGGAGGTGAGCGGGTCGTCGACTTCCGTGACTCCAACCTCCACGTGGTCAGTTACAGCATCCCGGTCCATGAGAGGCTCTCGCTCGACGAGCTGCGCCCGCACCTTCACACCCTGCCCGACCATCCTGACTGGATCCCCTATCGAACCAGCTACTACCGCCAGGACTGGGGGTTTTGCCTGCGCCATCGCGACCTCCTGGCGCTGGAGGAAGGGGAGTATGAGGTCGTGATCGATTCGACCCTAAAAGAGGATGGCGGTCTCGACTACGGCGAGCTTTACATTCCCGGGAGGGTCCGGGATGAGATCCTCATCTCCACGCACATCTGCCACCCGGCGATGTGCAACGACAACCTGTCCGGGATCGCCTGCCTGACGGCTCTGGCGCAACGGCTGGCGGAGGCCGACCTCCGTTACTCTTACCGGCTGCTGTTCATCCCGGCGACGATCGGGGCGATCACCTGGCTGGCCCGCAACCGGGGTCGGGTCGCCGGGATTCGCCACGGCCTGGTGCTGGCCGGCGTCGGTGATCGCGGCCCCGCCACCTACAAGCGCAGCCGCAGGGGCGACGCGGAAATCGACCGGGCCATGATCCAGGCATTGCGTGAGACCAGCCCCGGGCACGTCGTGCTCGATTTCTCGCCCTACGGTTATGACGAGCGCCAGTTCTGCTCGCCGGGGTTCAATTTGCCGGTCGGCCGGTTTTCGCGCTCCGAGTACGCCACCTATCCGGAGTATCATACCTCTGCCGACAATCTGGAGTTCATCTCGCCGGACGCGCTGTCGCGGTCCCTGTCGACGCTGATGAGGGTGCTCGAGATCCTGGAAGGCAACCGCCGCCTCGAAAACCGGCTTCCACACTGTGAGCCGCAGCTCGGCAAGCGGGGGCTGTATGACGATTTCACCGGCGCTGCCGACCCCGCCCAGGTCCGACTGGCGATCCTCTGGGTCCTGAACCTCTCGGATGGAGCGCATTCGCTGCTGGACATCGCGCAACGATCGGGGTTGCCGTTCGATTCCATCCTGTCCGCGTCCGAAGCGCTCGAGCGGGCCGGTCTGATCGAGAGCGCGTCATGAACGCCGGGCGGGTCGCCGTCATCACCGGGGCCAGCAGCGGGATCGGCCGGACAGTTCACGCAGCTGGTTGCGGATCGACAGCGCTACGAGCAAAGCCTGCGGAACGCGAATCTCGCGTTACGGGAGCGCCTCGAGCGTCAAGACTATTTGCTGGCCTCAGGCTTTCTTCGGCTGAACCCGGTCCAGCGGAGCGCCGCCGCGGTGGGGAAGGGAGACCATCTCGGTTGAGCGCGATCTGTCTCGATTCACAGCTGCGCGGCCATTCTGTCCTGGTGACAGGTCTGACCACTGTCGGCGTCGGCGTCATGACCTACAAAGGCTGGCGGATTGACACCGTGAATGGTGACGCCATCTATGCGGCGTATATCGAAGAGATCACGAAATTCGTGCTTTGGCTCTTGGATCGCGGCCATACCGTGCGCGTTCTGATGGGAGAAACTACGGATTGGGAGGCAGTCACTGAGCTCGCAACCAACGTGGTGGCGGCAAGGCCGGATCTGCCGCAGGATCGTCTGTTCGCCGTCCCGGTGCATTCGCTCCACGATCTGATGCGCTTGATCGCCCAGACGGACGTCGTCATCGCGAGCCGGTTTCACAACGTGGTCTGCGCGCTGAAGCTGGGCAAGCCGACTGTCCAGATCGGCTATGGGGACAAAAACGAGGCGCTCATGGCCGAGATGGGCATGGAGCACTGCTGTCAGCACATCGAGCTTCTGGATCTCGACCTGCTGATCGAGCAGTTCGCGCAACTAATGTCGGATCGGCAGCGCTATGAACAGGGCCTTCGGGAGGCGAATCTTGCGTTTCAGGAGCGCCTGGACCACCAGGACCTGATCCTGGCGGCACGCCTGCTCTAGGTGACCCACGAACCGTCGGAACAACAGGTGCAGGACAGAGGGAGAAGGACAGAATGGGCACGATCTACTTCGATTCACGGCTCCGCGACGAAGACCGCCGCCAGCGCTTGTACGCGGGAGACCTGTTCGTCTTCTCACCCGGACAGAATTCGGCAGAGCTGTGCGCTCTCGCCCGAAAGCTGAGCGAGGAGGCGTTCGCTCCTCACCACCCGCAGGTCGCGCAAAATAGCATGCCTGCAGAGGAGTATGCGAGCATACTCGCCGATCTGAAACCCCGGTTCATCCATCACCCCCGCGCGAAGGAATCGATCCGAGGACTGTTGGCCGAAGTCGGTTGCGACCTCGAGAAAACGTTCTTCGACGTCCCTCGTCTGCGGACGATGGCGCATGGTGAGTATATGAGGGCAGGTTTGGCCCTGCAGTTTCACCCGCACCGCGACACGTGGTTCTCAGCGCCGTTCGCACAGCTGAATTGGTGGTTGCCCGTGTACGAGATCGCATCCGAAAACTCGATGGCAATCCATCCGGACTACTTCAATTGCCCGGTCAGGAACAGCTCGCGGGAGTACGACTACGATGACTGGAATCGGACCGGTCGTAAGCAGGCAGCTCAACAGATAACACAGGAGACGCGCAAGCAACCGAAGGCAGACGAAGAGCTTGAGCTTGAACTGGACGTGCGAATTGTTACGCCCGTGGGTGGTGTTTTCGTGTTCTCCGCAGCGCAAATGCACTCAACGGTGCCGAACACAACTGAGCGGACGCGGTTCAGCATCGACTTTCGTACGGTGCACCTCGACGACCTGGCCAACGGCAAAGGAGCGTCAAATGTCGACTCGGAATGCACCGGGACCACTCTTCGCGACTTCCTCCATGCTGATAATCTATCACCACTGCCCGAATATATTGTCGCGAAATACGAGAGGGGACATCGTGCGGGAGGGAGCGACGCAAGCGTGATCCGAAGCTTGGCAAGCGGTTGGTGAGCGTTGCGCACGTCGCTTTGGGGCCGGAGGACCGTGTCCGGGTATACACCCCCGCGATTTTCTTAGTGCCGGGCCACACCAGGACACAAACAAACTGAATCATCTGAACACCTCTGTGCACTGGGATGGAGACATGGGCCCAGCGTCCCAAGTTGCGATGTTGAATGCGTCGCTCACCGGCCGGACGGCACTTGTAACGGGGGCCAGCGGCGGCATCGGAGGAGCGATCGTCGCAGCCCTGGCAAGCAGCGGCGTCGCCGTGGGGCTGGTCGGAAGACGGAGCATGCCCCTCCGGCGTGTAGCAAGTCGCATCGACCACGCACGCCACTTCGTGTACCAGGTCGATCTGTCGTCGGACGCCCAGGTGCGCGGGCTGGCCCGATCGTTTCTCCGCCGCTTCGGCCGACTCGACGTGCTAGTGCACAGCGACGGGACGCATTCTGCGGCTCCGCTCACGCGGGCGCCGGTACGGGACTTCGATCGCCTCTGGGCCACGAACGTACGAAGCCCGTTTCTGCTGACGCAACTACTCATTCCCGCGTTACAAGCTACTGCAGGTCAGATCGTTTTCGTGAACTCCAGCATGGGCCTCGACACACGCGCGGGCATCGGCCAATTCGCCGCGACGAAGCATGCGCTTCGCGCACTGGCGGAAACGCTACGCACAGAGCTCAATCCTGAAGGCATCCGGGTCATCAATGTCTATCCGGGCCGTACGGCGACGGATCGGCAGCGCAGGATTTTCCGTGAGGAGGGCCGGCCATTCGAGCCGGAGCGTCTCCTTCAGCCCGAAGATATCGCTACCATTGTCTTGCAGTCGCTCGAGCTGCCGCGTACGGCAGAGGTGACGGACATACGGATTCGGCCGATGCTCAAGCCCTAGTTGTCGTTTCCACGAACGTTGTTCAGGTGAACGAGCATGGGGCGCCCTCCTGTTCAAGGGTGACCGCTCCGGCGGGGCGACGGCAGGTCGGGACGGTCTTAACCTCCTTGTCTTGCGGGTGACTGGCTGACGAAAGCGCTCCACGGTCTCCCACGGCCGGCGGCCTTAGTTGTCGTTGAGGATCTTCTGGATGGTGATCGCCGACACCCGCCGCCCTTCCCAGGCCAGCAGCGCCTCGAGCCGGTTGCAACCATAGGCCGGGGTGCAAGAGCGCCAGCTCGGCGATCCGCGCCACCACCTCGGGTGGGGTGGTCATCGGGTGGCTCTTGGCGATCGGCGGCAGGTCCTTGAAACCGTCCAGGCCCTTGAGCTGGAAGCGCCACTTCCAGTCGTAGAAGCTGGTGCGGTCGATGCCGCCGCGCCGGCACACCTCGGCGACGTTGGAACTGGCAGCCCCGGCCCGTCCTCGCTGCCGCCTGACCCACGGCCTTCACCGGAGGGTTACCGAAGAACGGCTACTTGTCGTAGCCTGACGTCTCAGCGTTCCGGTGCTCGATGGCGATCGAGCACCCGCGGATGAAGCCCTCGACGGCCCGATCGATCGAGCATGCTGCGAGCGTCTCGCTCGAGCGTCTCGCGGCTCGTTCCCACTGCTCGGGCGGCCACCCGGCTACCGCCCGCATAACCTCGGCGAGTGCGTGTGCCGAGCCAGCCCGAACGACGTACCCGTTGGTGCCTGAGTCAATCAGGTCGTCGCCGGCTCCGACTTGGTCGGTGACGACTACCGGTAAACCGTGGGCGAGCCCTTCGTGGACGACGAGTCCCCAGGGCTCGTAGAGCGAGGGGACGATAAGGAGGTGGGCCTCCCGAAAGGCGTTCGCGAGCGCCGCGCCGTCGCGGTATCCGAGCAGGCGAATCCGCGGGTCGTGCGCCGCCGCCGACTCCACCAACTCGCGCAGAGGGCCGTCGCCGACGATCCGGAGCTCACCCCCCCGGACCTGGCGAAAGGCCTCGAGCAGCACGTCGATGCCTTTGCGTTCGATGAGCCGCCCGACGAACAGGTAGCGAAACTCCTCGCCTGTTGCGGGCGGGTGCGGTTCGGTGGGAGGCTCAGGCGCGACGGCGGTGATCGGCGCGATCACGGTCCGGGCGGGATCGGCACCCAGCGCGACCACGTCGCGAGCCTGTCGACTTCCATAGGCGAGCCACGCGTCTGACGACCGCATGAACATCTTGACCCAAGGTTCGGCCAGTAGCCGGGGCCACGTGGGCTTGGCGCGAGCGAAGCTTCCCCACCAAGGCACGAATGCCCAGCCCCGCCGGCCGCGGGCGGCCAGAGCGGCGATATTCGCCGGGGATGACCAGATCCCTCCCCCCGCCGCCACAACGACGTTTGGAGAGAAGCGGCGCAGGCTGGCGAGAGGACGCTTGGGAACATACATGTATGTGTCAAACCTCGTCTTAAATCCCGAGCCGACGGTGAGCCAGTTGAGGTCGATGGTCCATGAGTCGAGCAGGAGATGCTCGAACGGAAGTTCAGTCTCCGGCTGCCAACGCCGACCGCGTTCCATCGGCGTCTCCGAAACGACGAGTAACTCGCACTCCTTACGTTCTGCGAGCCGCGCCAAGAGCGGCTTCGTGTAGGGCGCGACATGATTGATGATGACCGCGATGCGCATTGGGGCTGTCGGTCGCATCAACTGTCGAGCCACCGCCGAAGCGCTGTCGGATCCATCCTATGTTTTGCCTTGGCGGCGTGTCGCTTTCTCCGCGTCTCTCGAAAGACCTTGAGCGTCATGCCAACGGCGACCAAAGCCCTCGGGGCGAAGATGAGGTTGTAGGTCACGACCATCGCCTCGCGCGCGAGTATGAACGGGAAGTCCCGCACGAAGTTGTACAAATCCTCGTTCTTCAACAGCATGAGCCACTGGTTCTTCATTGCGTGAATACGCACGCGGTTCGACTTCTCCCGCTCGTTCCGAAGGAATGCTCGGATCGCCGACAAGTACCCCGTCGTGCCGAGACCGCGGGTCGTGCGCCCGTGGAAAGCGACCGCGCTCGGGTTGTACCAGCACTCCCAGCCCGCGAGCCGAAGGCGCCAGGACACATCGTGGTCTTCCTTTGCCGTGACGAAGTTCTCGTCAATATACTCACCCTCCACGCTGATCGCCTCGAGCGCGTTCCTCCGAAGAATGGCGGCTGCAAAGTCGATCGCGAAAATCTCGATCGCTTCGTCGAATTGCCCCCTATCCTTTTCACCCTCGCCGCGGGCCATGAGACGGCGCTGCCGCGTCAGAACCAACCCGGCCGTGTCGATCACGTCGGTTCGCTGTTCGCTGGCGAGATCAAAGCGCAGAAGCTTCCCGATGGCCGCGCCGGCATTCGGATGCTCGTCGAAGAACTTGATCATCTCCGAGAGATAGGTCGCCGACGGAAAGAGGTCGGCGTTGCAGAGCATGACGAGCCTGCCCGTGCTCTCGCGAATCCCGCGGTTGATCGCACGAGAGAAGTCGCCCTCGAAGCCCATCTCCACGATGGCGACCCTCGGGTCGTCGGCGCTCTCAGCGATCGCGCCGCGAACATCCTGCGAAGGGTCGTTGTTCACAATGAGGATCTCGATCTCGTCGGGCGGATGACCGAGGAGCACGGGTAGTGATCTCTGCAAGAGATATGCATCGGAATGCGTGGGAATGAGCACGCTTACCAATGGCTTCGAATGCATGCTGCCGCTCATCGTGGTCTTTCGATCAAGAACGTTCGCTTGAGCCGACCCGCACCGACCGGTTCACTCCACCCGCTTCAGCCAGCTCTCACGCCACCATACGTAGACACTGCGAGGGCAGGCGCGGTGGTAATCGCCGGTGCAAAAGAATTCTTTGATGATGATGGCGTCGGACTTGATCGGCAGCATCGTGCCGGTTTTCTCATTGATGATCCTGTCGACCCTGTGTGACACTCTTCCGCGCCGGCCGCAGTAGTTCAACTGCAGGGCATCAAACCGGAGTCCGCGAGTTCGATCTCGCTCGTCGAGCGTCTCGAAGATCTCTTCTTTGCTCTTGACCTCGACGAGCTCGCCGGGCTGCAGGTTCAGCGGAACCGAAGGCGGCGTCCCCGTTGCCTTCGAGTCCACGTACGGATACGGCTTGGCACCGTGGATCAGCTTGAATCCGGGAGCAACTCGGGCATTTGCTTTCTGGAACCTGTTGAAGAGGCTGACGAGCAGATCGCGAATGACTTGACCTACGCTGGCATTGCCCGACCGGACATCCCGGACGTACTGTCCGGGTCTCCACCAGGGCATCGTCGACGTCGCCCGAACCAACTCGGTCGCCTGGCAAGAGAAGACCTCTTCCCCGTCGACAGTATTCTCTCGGCGGGTCGCTTGCATCAGCGCGTCCCTCGCACAGGCGGCGGTGCCTTCGGCTTCTCGAGCGCCTGAGGCCTGAGCGGGCTCGACATGCGTCGAGCCGTTAGACGAATCGCCCACGCGCTTCAGCCAGGCCTCCTTCCAGTGCACCAAGCAGCCGGCTTTGCACCCACCATGGGCTGCGCCGTCGCAGCGTAGGCCCTCGAGATGCACGGCGTTCTCCATGCGCCGCAGCGTCCCCCAATCGATTGTGTCACACGTTTTGTCGGCACGCTTGTGGACCCGGAATCGCTTCCCGCAGAACTGGAGCATCTCCGGCATGAACGGGAGCGCGTCCAACGTGCCTTGAGAATCGAGCGTGCGAAGTATCTCCTCTTCGCTCCGCACCTCGACTATGTCGCCGACACGCAGATCAAGAACGGGATTTGTGGCGGTAGCCCTCATGAGACGCGGCCTCCGTGAGGTGATGTCCTAACGACATTGCAACCGAGGCGGTAGTTTGCCGCTAAGCGTGACGAGTCGCCCATGCCGCTCTATTAATGCGAGAGTTAATACTTTGGAGCGTTCGTAGGCGGTAGGCCGATATTGTTGTTTTCGACTGGCAACACACCCACCCGGAATTCCTGCCGCTGCGGTCCGCTGGCCCGAAGCGCGCAGCGTAGGGGTCCGGGGCCGGGTTAGAACGAGGTGCGCGGAGCGGGAGGTGCGGGGCCGGCTCGAGAGCCTCCGCGTGTCGACCGAGTGGCACCACCTCGAACGCCCGCTCGAACTCGCCAAGGAGGCCCGCAAGCCACGCTAGCTTCCACGCGGCCGGCTGGTTCATGCCGCGAAAGAAGGCGAGAGCATCCAGATCGTCGCTGCCAAGGCGACCGGCCGCGTCGGTGCCATCCCGCTGCCACAGAAAAGGATCACGAGCGTTCATGTCAGCCGAGGCGCTCCCGCCACCGCGTTTATGGATCGCTTCAGTAAGCTTAGCGCCCAGGAAGTCAAGCAATAACTGCGAGAGCAAAAGCTTTCAATTACAGATATACTTTGGCTACAGCTGCCTCCAAAACCTGAGATTATTTTTGCCGTTGGATGGAGTGAGCGCAGTCCACGCAACCGATTCTTCCTGTTGTTAAGGTGGAATGTTGCCCCTGAAGATTTGCAACTTTTACTCGACTTGCTAAATGGCACTACCGCAGCCATAGTGGCGCACATCGCACGCCTGCTCGGGCGTCGCGATAAAGAACGAAGGGATGCCGGGGTTGGCAACATAGTAATCGAGATGCTGGCGGCAGCAAAAAAAAATCTGCGCGCCCGGGCAGGAAGAACATGCAGAGGTTGCAAAGCATTGCAAGCGAGGGGACTGTTCACGGCACTTGGGACGCGAACGGCTACACCTCCGAACAGGTGGTGGTCGGAGCCCTGAGAGCGGCTGATGTCATTGTCGTGGTGGGGACGGGGCTGCTTGCTTATGTGACACGCTTTTCAAATTTGGAAGATCTGGGTCCGGTTGAGATTTATGCTCTCGTTATTGCAGGTCTGCTCGCCGCCAACCTGTTCCAGTTTGCAGGCCTTTACGGTCCTGGCCTATTGGAAAGCGTTCTCAGTCGATTCGATCGTGTGTTGGCGGCTTGGGCTTTTATTGTTCTTTTTCTGATAACGCTGGGCTTCGCAGCCAAGTCCGCGCATGAGGTATCGCGCCTGTGGGTTGGCCTTTGGGCCCTCTTTGGCTCGGCGGGGTTATTCGCGGTGCGGCTCCTGTTCAGGCATGAGGTCCGGCACTGGCAGCGCGGCGGATGGCTGACACGCAAGGTTGTGCTCGTCGGCGCCGGCGAGCACGGCCGCCGCCTGGCCGAGCACCTGCAACGTGTCGCCGACCCATCGGTGCGCATCGTTGGTGTGTTTGACGACCGCAAGGACCGCGCCCCGGCGCGCGTCGCCGGCCACCGCGTGCGCGGTGGGCTCGACGATCTGCTCCGTTTCGTCCGCGAGCACCCGGTCGACGAAGTCGTGATGGCGCTGCCCTGGGCCGACCAGGATCACCTGATGACTTGGGTGAAACTGCTGCGCGACCTGCCGGTTGACGTGCGGGTTTGCCCCGACATGGGCGGCTTCCACTTGGTCCACCGCGGCGTCACCCACCTCGGCGGCGTGCCGCTCCTGAACGTGTTCGAGCGCCCGCTCTCGGGGTGGAACCACATCACCAAGGTCCTTGAGGACCGCCTCCTCGCGGCGCTGATCCTTACCCTTGTCAGCCCGCTCATGTTGGTAGTGGCGCTGGCGATCCGCCTCGACAGCCCCGGCCCGGCGCTATTTCGGCAGAGGCGCTACGGTTTCAACAACCGGGTGATCGAGGTCTTCAAGTTCCGCACCATGCATAACGCGGTTGCTGAGCTCGGGCTGGGCCCGGTGGTGCAGGCGCGGTGCGGCGATCCGCGGGTGACCCGGGTGGGTCGATTCCTGCGTCGGACCTCGCTCGACGAGCTGCCGCAGCTGATTAACGTGTTGCGGGGCGAGATGTCGCTGGTCGGCCCACGGCCCCACGCCGTGGCGCACAACGAGCAGTACGCGAACTTAATCGATGCATATCTCGGCCGGCACCGGGTCAAGCCGGGGATCACGGGCTGGGCGCAGATCAATGGACTGCGCGGCGAGACCGAGACGCTCGATAAGATGGAGCAGCGGGTGCGCTACGACCTCTACTACATCGAGAACTGGTCGCTCGGCTTCGACTTGCGCATCCTCGCCCGCACCCTTCCCGTCGTTGTCGGCCATCCCAATGCGTACTAGTGCGCCCACGCATTCAGAGGCTTCAGTTGTGTTGTCGCGAGGATCTGGTTGGTGGTCGTGGTCCAGATGAACGGGTTGGGGTGGTCGTCGTTGTGTTTCGGCGATGGAGCGGTTGATTGCGGCCTGCAGGTGGAATCCTCAAATGTCCTGCCCGCACTGATCCGCAAGGTCCATGGGGCGACGATCTCGGGCGCGGCGTGGATGAAGATCTGGGCCTCAGGACGCCATGGCGCGAATTTGCGCCTTTGGACGAATGCGCTGATTCAATTGATGAAGATTTGTTCCGACAACACCCTGATCCGCGAGTGGCTCGGCTGGGCGCCCTCGATCGCGCTCAAACACCGTCTTGAGAAGACCAACGCCTGGATCTACGACCGAATGACCAAGCAAAAGGTGGCGGCGTGAGCGGTTCTGGCGTCGTTGACGCACATCCGGCTCGGCCGGCTGACGGGAGGGTGCGTATCCGGCAGCGGCAGAGCGAGCCTCCCGCCGCTCGAGATTCTTGCGACCTCGTGGTTATTGGCCTGTGGCCCCCTCTCATCGTCGGCCAGTCCATCGGCACCGCGGCTCTCGTAGGACATCTTGAGCGGGGCGCTATCAGGTCAGTGCGGTCGATACGCAATCGCTGCGGAAAGTGGGCGCAGCGCCTGTTCGCCATGTCTGGGCGCTCTTCGCCCTCGCGGCCGCGCGCGCAAGGCGCCATGGGCCTATTATGAGGTGTCTCTATATGGCCGTGCCAAAGATAGGTTTTACAATGGTACTAGGCTCGAAGAGTCAGGAGGACGACACGACCGCATGACGACGATCCGGTTCCGACGCATCTCGCGAGGGGCCCGATAGATGCGAACGTCCTTCGCGGAATCGATGCTCAACTCGCTCCTCGCCGAGGGGACGATTGCCTGCTCCGACTCGGTCGTATCCGTGTGCGCGGGCATACGAGAACAGGAGCTCTTCTCGCGCGTCGGACTCGTCGACGCGACGATCACCAACATCGACGAACGCGACGCCGGTGACCGGTACGCACCGTTCAGATACAGCTATCAGGACGCCCATAACCTCACGTTCGCCGACGGTTCTTTCGACTTCGCCTTTGTCACCGACGGTCTCCATCACTGTTCAGCGCCGCACCAGGCCTTGCTCGAGATGTACCGCGTCGCGCGCAAAGGGATCATCGCCATCGAGTCTCGGGACAGTTTCCTCATGCGTACTGCGACGCGGCTCGGATTGAGCCTGGAGTACGAGGTCGAGGCCGTCATCGGCAGCGAATTCGTCCGTGGCGGGACCGACAACACCTGCATCCCAAACTACATTTACCGGTGGACAGAGGTCGAGTTCGAGAAGACGATCCGGTCGTTCAATCCCGTGGGCAGGCACGCCTTCAGGTTTTTCTACGGTCTGAACCTTCCGTACGAGTGGGCAGGGTGGAAGAAGAGCAGCGTGAAGCTCCATGTCATCCGCATTGCCGACCCGCTCCTGCGGGGATTGACTCGTTTGTTCAAGAGGCAATGCAACACGCTGGCCATGATCGCGCTCAAGCCGCGGATCCCCGACGACCTCTGGCCCTGGCTAGCGGTCGACGACCGACAGATTGTCTTCAACCGGCTCTATGCGGATCGCCATTACAAGCAGATCGAGGGCACCGGTTTGTCGGCGCGTCCCCGCGACGATACTCAAGACCGTCCCCGATGATCGCCCGAGCTAACTTTTGCTCAGGGACCGTACGGTATGCTTGATGAGTGCTTTTGTGTTTCCGACCAGGAACGAGGCGCAGGGCCTCGTCCTCCTCGAGGCGCTGCCGTCCGGAATACCCGTTGTCGCGTACGGGAGATGCTGCATTTCTGGCGACATGGATCAGACGGGCGGACTGCTGGTGCCGGTCGGCGCGGCATTCGAAAAGATGGCCGCGGCTGCTGGAGTGGGCGAACCGTCCGGCGGGCTGGAGCGCGTCAGTCGAGTCGCGTCGTCGGTTTGAAGAGCTTCAACGGCTGGGTCGCCGAATCCCTGGCCTGCAGATTCCAGCAGGTGCGCACGATGGATTTCAAGCGGCTTTTAGATCGCTTCCAGATCGCTTACTTCTTCGCCTCGTGGGTCTGCGGCTACGCGGCTGGCACCAACCAGCTCGTGGCGATCAACCGGCTGGTCGACATGGTCGAGGCAACCGCCGGCGGCAGGACGAGAGCATCTACACAACCTGTTTGCAATATTGAATTGCATGCGTAGATTTGGCTCGACAAGGTACTCGTTCAGAAATCTTGCTCGCGTGTTCTCGACGCATCCGCTGACACGCCACGCGCCGATCAAGGCTTGTACTCGCTTTGCCTCCTGGCAGGTGCGAAGTCGCTTCCCTCATGAGAGCATCCTGCCATGGATCGCCGTGATGACTGTCGAGCTTCTGCGAAGCCGGATGGTGCGCTCGACGCTGTGGACCAGCTTGGCGATTATGTGCGCCCGTGGCAGTGTTGTTTTTGCCGTGATGTGCGCTGCCCGTCTCCTTGACATCAGGGATTTCGGGCGGCTGATGGTGGTTCAAAGCACGTGTGTCTTGTTTCAGAACTTTTTCATCATCGGATTCGTGATTACAGCTCCAAAGCTCATAGCTGATCTGCGGCACCGCGACCCAAAGCGCACAGCCGAGGTAATCGCGATGCTGCGCATTCTGGGACTGGCACTTGGCCTCGCCGCTGCAGGCCTACTGGTCATCCTCGCGCCTCAGATCGCCGGGATCGTGTTCGGGCAGCCGGAGCTCAGCCAGCTTCTGCGGATCGCATCGGTGATCTCCATTGTCATGACGTGGCACGAGATCCAGATGGCGATCATCAACGGCTTCGAGGCGTTCGATCTGCAAGCTAGGGTGGCGATACTCACGGCGCCGGTCGGATTGACGGTTTTCTTGTCTGCGACGTGGCTCGGCGGCCTCCAGGGAAGCGTGCTCGGCCTGATGGCGATGTTCGCAGTCGCTGCCGTGGTGAGTACGTGGTCCGTAAGCCGGCTCTGCCGTCGGCACGCAATCCCTATCCGTTGGTGGAGTGGAAGCCGGGACTGGTCGACCGTCTGTCGCATTGCGCTGCCTGCGGCCCTGAGCGGCTTGGTGTGGGGGACGGCTATGTGGATCGCCAATGCCTTCCTGGTCAATTCCGAAGATGGCCTTGCGCAGTTCGGTTTGTTCAGCTTGGCGTACCAGTTTTTCACGGCCGTCATTTTTCTCCCCACCATGGTAGCTGTGGTGGTGATGCCGGCTTTCTCCAGGCAACTTGGCGCAGGACAGCGGGAAGACGCCGGGCGACTTCTGCGGCAAAGCGTGCTGGCCACAGTGTCTGTTGTCGGAGTGGCCGCTGCGGTAATTGGCTTGTCCAGTCCCTGGATCATGAAGCTCTACAGCCATGAGTACGCCACAGGATGGCTTGTCTTGACGCTATTAATGGTCGCAGTCGCGGTGTTGGCTCCTCAGGGGCCAGCCCAGAATTTCCTTGCTGCAAAAGGGTGGATGTGGACACAAGTGTGGATCAACGGCCTATCGGGGCTTGTGCTGATGGGGCTCGCATTCTTCACCGCGAGTTACGGGGCGATCGGCTTGGCGCTTGCGTATATCCTATGCTACATGGTCAAAGGCGCGTTGCTGTACCGCTACGACCGGCTTGCTCTTGAAGAGCCTCGGACGCAGGTCTGCAATGCGCTGCCAGTGGCTCCCCGGTGAGGAAGTCCAGAGGTGCTCGTCAACTCTCAAACAATCGTTTGCCGGCACGGCCGGGAGCGGGCGTCGCGGTCGGCGACTTCGGGAGCCGTCCTGCGCTCTACAGTTCGGTGAGACACCGCCTCGGTGCTTAATGAGAAGGTCGAGCGTCCGGTCTGGACGCCTTGTGCGTGACGATCGGGTGCGACGCAGCGGGTGATCCGTGGTGGGTGCGGGAGAACTTTATGCGAATATCGGTTTCAGGGCTCGGCAAACTGGGGGCCAGCATGGCGGCAGCGATCGCGAGCCGCGGCCATAACGTCATCGGCGTCGACATCGACGAACGCGCGGTCGTGGCGGTGAACGAGGGCCGCGCGCCGGTGCAGGAGACGGGGCTGGACGCGCTGATCGCAGCCAATTCCGGCCGCCTGCGCGCGACGACGGATCCGTCCGAGGCGGTGGCTCAATCCGAAATCACGTTCGTCGTGGTGCCGACGCCGTCTGACGCGACCGGCATGTTCAGCACGAGGTTCGCTGTGTGGGCGTTTCGCGAGATCGGCGCTGCGCTGGCGGTGAAAACAAGCTATCACACCGTTGTCCTGACGAGCACCGTCGCGCCCGGCGCGACCCGGCGCGATCTGCTGCCGGTGCTCGAGGCCTCGTCCGGGCGGCGCTGCGGGCCCGATTTTGGGCTCTGCTACAGCCCAGAATTCATCGCGCTTGGCAGCGTGATCAGAGATTTCCTGAACCCTGACTTCACCCTGATCGGGCAGTTCGACGAGCGTTCCGGCGAGGCGCTCGCGCAGGCCTACGCTCAGATCATGTCCGTCGACGTGCCCTGTAAACGCATGACGATCGAGAATGCGGAGCTGGCGAAGCTAGCCATTAATACCTACGTTACCACCAAAATCGTCTACGCGAACATGCTGACGGAGATGTGTGAGAAGATTTCCTACGGCGACGTCGACGTCGTCTCCGACGCCATTGGGACAGACATGCGGATCGGCCGGCGCTATCTGACAGGTGGGCTAGGCTATGGCGGGCCTTGCTTCCCGCGCGACAACATCGCCCTCAACGCCTTTGCCCAGTCCGTTGGCGTCGATGCACGCCTCGCTCGAGCCACCGACGAAGGCAATCGCGCGCAGGCCGCCGCGCTGTCGGCGCGGCTGATGGGCCTCGCCCCGTCCAACGGAACGATCGCGATTCTCGGCCTCGCATACAAGCCCCACTCCCACGTGGTGCAGGAATCGCAGGGGATCCGGCTGGCCGAAGAGCTTTCGGCCGCGGGCGCCCGCGTGGTCGGCTACGATCCCCTGGCCACAGAGGGCGCGCGGCAAGAGCTCGCGGGCAGAGCCCTTATCCTCGACGATCTGCGTACCTCCATCGGTCAAGCCGATCTTGTGGTGATCGCCACGCCCGATCCAGCCTTCGCCAGACTGACGCCGGAGGACTTTCCGGTTAGGAAGCCGCAGTTGATTGTCTTCGATTGCTGGCGCCACCTCAGAGAGACGATTGGCCAAGCGGCGCACGTCAAGTACATGGCTCTCGGCGTGGCGAATTAGGAACGTCCGTATGCTCTCCGCCCTTAAAGGTCGCCCCATGCGTTTGATTACCGGTCGGCGGGCATACCGCGAGCGTCGCGACGCCGGTGCAGCGCCGCGGGTTGTGGTGGTGATGCCCTACTTTTTGCCTGACCGCGCTGGAAGCATCGCCATGCATTGCGATCTGTGGTTCTCGCTGGCCGAGCGGGGTTTCGAGGTCACGGTCCGCTGCCCCATTCCGTATTACCCAGAATGGCGCGACAAATCCGGCCGGAACGGCTGGCGACGGCGGACCACGCGGGAACACGGCACGACGGTGGAGCGCTTCGGCCTCTTCATCCCTTCGAACCCTAATTCCGTCATGCAGCGGATGCTGTTTGAAGCGTCGATGTTCCTCTCGATTCTGCGTAATATTCGGGGTGGGGACTTCAGCGCGGTCGTCGCCTATTCACCCTACGCCGCCTGCGTCGGCTACGCGGCGGTGTTAAAGCTGATCTGGCGTATGCCCATGTGGCTCCACGTGCTGGATGTGACCTCCGACGCCGCGATCGGCGTCGGGTTGGTTAAACACCGTGGGCTCGCCCGACTGTTCGAAACGATCGAGCGGCGCCTTTACAACCGCGCCGACGTATGGAGCACGATTTCCGCCCCGATGGCGACGCGCTTGTCGGCCATTCGTAGGCGCGGGCAGCCGATCTTCCTGCAGCCGAACTGGGTAGAGCCGTCGCTGATGGCGGCGATCGTCAGGACCCCGCCGACGGGTGTGCGGACCGGCCCGTGCCGATTGCTCTATGTCGGAAATATTGGTGCGAAGCAGGGCCTCCTGACGTTCTGTCAGTGGCTACACGGGTCCGAGCTTGCATTCAGCTTTAGCATTTTCGGCCATGGTGCCAGGGCGCGCGAGGTGCGCAACTGGCTCGCTGCGCAGAACGATCCCCGGTTCCATCTCGGCGAAGAGTTTCTCGACGACGCTGATTATGCGCGAGAGCTGGCCGCCGCCGATCTCTACGCGATATGCGAGGTCGCTGGGGCGGGCGCCGCCTATTTCCCCGGCAAGGCCGTCGTGGCCATCCAAGCGCAAACGCCGATCCTGGCGATCTGCGCCGAAGACAGCGCGTTGGGCGCCGAGGTGACGGAACACGACCTCGGCCTCCGCGCCAGTTGGGACGACCTGACCCAAGCCGCCGCATTGATCGGCGCCATCAGAGACCATGACCACACACTTGCCCGCTGGCGGCGCAATTGCGCCAGCCGCGCCGGTTTTTACGATCGCACCGCGAATATCGAGCGATTTGCAGAGCGGTTGCGCACGCTTGTATCCTCCGCTACCTCGTACGTGAAGCCGTCCGTCTTCTCCCAACCTGACGGCGGTGTATAGTCCTACCGTCAGAGACGGCAACCGCAGTGGGCGCCTTGATCAGTAGGAAATTGCACAGATGTTAGCTTCAAGGTCGCTCCTGGGGTGCATGGTCATTGGCCAAGACATCAATGTTGACCGGCGGCCGCCGCCAGTCGATGATACTCATATCGCGCTCACCTCATACGTGAAGCTGTCCTGACCGAGAAAACCGTTAGGCGGGGTATATGTAACGCTCTTGCGATCAGCCGCGATGATCACCATGCCCCCTCGATCAGAGGGCGATTGCACGGATGAAACCACAAGGTCGCGCCCCAGAGGGTCGCTATCGTTTTTGACAATCGTGATATTCACCGGCGTGTTCACTGGCGTGTCCACCTGTTCATCGTTGGCGATCGGAGGTTCTTCACCGGGAAGCGGATCAACGGTCAAGGTAGCCCTGCGGCAATTATTGGTCTCGTTCGAATCGAGCATCTTGTTCGCCCCGTCCACACGCGCCTCGATCACATAGGAACCGGGGCTGACAGCATTCCAGAACTTGGCATTATGGGGGCCACCATTGGCCCGCAACGCTACTGATGCACCTCGCGCCAGTTCAGCAGAGTACGTGTCTGACCACGCGACCACCACGCCATCAACGCGGAAATCGACGCGAATCACGACACGAGGCGGGATCGCAACACGTCCAACGTTGCGCACGATGGCCGCAAACCATATATCGCTCTCGGCCAGCACATGATCGTTGTGCCAAGTCGCACCGAAATCATCGCTCCAGCGCAAGGCTGATACGATCAGATCCGTGCGTCGCTGAGCTGCCAAAGCTCGGATAGGCGTAAAAGCAAGCGCCGATGTGCCCAGAACGAACCCCGCAAAGATGCGTCTCGTATAATTCTTCATGGTCGTGCTCCCAGTCGCCAAGCTCCATTCGCGTGGCTCTGCACCATGCCTCGAACCTTGCCAGGAGCGCGTTGCCGCCATTGCTGCCGCCGCTGCTGCCCCCTGCCCTGGCCTGGTTGCCGGATCTTGCGCTCCGGCTGCTTCCACGGCGTATTTGCGCCGTAGCTGATGCCCGTACCAGGAATACCTAAATGGTCAGCCCTAAAACACGAATTCTTCTCGCCGTTTCTAGCCGCTCCGCAACAAATGGCCAATCCCTGACAAAGATGCTGTTGTTCGACTGCAAATCGGTGGGCTGGTGCTCTAGCTTACGAGTGAAAGGGTCGTAATATGCTCTTTGGAAGCCTGCTTCGCGCAACATACCTCGAACTGCTGGCGTAACGGTCTCCAGAATCAGGCACTTAAGGCACCCCCTTGTCAGAACAACCTCTGCTCCTTTGAGGACCTCCTCTTCGTAGCCTTCCACGTCCATTTTGATCATCATCGGATCGGCCGCGCCGATCATCGTATCGAGCCGTTCCTGGCGAACCGTTTGTACGTTCACATCGTCATCGCCGGCAACCCGGTTCAGCGTGCCGAGCCCTAGGGTGAACGCGACCGGACCAGCGGTGGGTCCGAGTGCCAGTTCGAAAACCGTCACAAGGCCGTTTAGATCATTGATTTCGATGTTGCGCCTTAGGAAGCCTGTCGTACCCGGATCCGGTTCGAACGCCCATGTCGCTGCATCGCAGACCCCGGAAGCCAAAATGGTGTAGCTGCCGACATTGGCTCCCACGTCTAGAAAGAGATCGCCCTTGCGCAGGAAATGGAGCGTCAGCATCATGTCTACGAACTCTTGGAGCCCGACGTAGATGTTTTGTGTCGCACCGGTCATCCCGCGGCGGACGACGAGATACCGGCCCGCAATCCATGGCAGGACAATTTCATCATAGAATCGACTTCGCACCTGCCAGGAGGCGAATCGAGCCCACGCCTTAATCGGCGCGTCGCGCGTCAGCGGGTGCGTCGAGAACACGCGAGCAAGATGTCTGATCGGGTGCATGGTCGAGCCCAACCTATGCATCGCAATTCAACAGCGCGAACAAGCTCTGGAGATTCTACTTGCCCGCCCGGAGCCCCTCCACGGCCCAGGAAACAGTAGAAGGGTTGGTGGAGGCCATTGGCGAGGCTAGCAGGCGCGCAAAATGCGCGCAAGCCAGAGAAACGTAAGAAAAGCTACCGCCCATGGGCGTGCGCGCCAAAATGTTAACGGCGGAGAGAAAATGCATCGGCGTGGCGGGGCAAAGATGCATCAGGTGGCGTGATGACCAGGGCCCCGCGCGGGGCCCTTCTCATTTGGTGGTCAGGCGGGCTGCGGTTAGCTGGCGTCGGAGCTGGGCGAGCGCCGGCGGTGCTTGCTTTGCCGGAGCCGAAAGCTCTCACCGTCAATCTCGAGGATGTGGACGTGATGGGTGAGGCGGTCGAGGAGCGCCCCCGTCAGGCGCTCGGAGCCGAACACGCTGGTCCACTCGTCGAACAGCAGATTTGCTGGTGACGATGACCGAGCCCCGCTCGTAGCGTTGGCTGAAGGTGTATCTGCCGCCCCGCGCGGTGTTTGGTCGTGGGCTTCATTCCGCATAGTCGCAATGTGCTGTGACCTGCCAAGTGTCAACGATGGTGCCGCGACCGGAGCGGCAAAATCCAGCTGCGCGTAACGCATACCCAGAACAGCATCGTCGGCAGGCTCATCTTACTATAGAGCGTCCAGATCGTCGCGGCCAAGGCTACCGGCCGCATCGGTGCCATCCCGCTGCGACAGAAACGGATCACGAGCGTTCATGTCAGCCGAGGGCTCCCGCCATCGCGTTTATGGATCGGTTAGTAAGCTTAGCTCCCAGAAAGTCAAGCAATAAGTGCGAGAGCAGAAGCTTTCAACCTCGCATATACTTCACCTGCAGTTAGTACCAAAACCTGGGATTATCTTTGCCATTAGAATCCATTTTTTCCGTTGTTAAGGTGGAATGTCGTCCCCGAAGATTTGCAACTTTTTCTCGAATTGCCAAATGGCCCTACCGCGGCCATAGTGGCGCATATCGCACGCCCGCCCGTGCGTCGCGATAAAACGACGAAGGGATGCTGGGGTTGGCAACATAGTAGCCAGAGGTGCGGGCGGCAGTGAAAAAGGCTCTGCGCCCGGGCAGCAACAACATGCAGGGGTTGGAATTGTGATGTCTAGGGTTTCTGCTGAGTGGATCTCGCGACTGAGTTTCATGTTGATGCGTTGGCGATTCGATCTAAGGCTGGCCCCAAACCTCATTCTCTGGAGTGAGCTGCGGTGGCAGGCCGATCGAGCCGAACGCCGCCCGCTCGGGACGAACAGCGGGGAAGCCGTGCCGACGGTGCTGATCCCCCTACACTCCAAAGCACGCCATTTCGGCGGCTCCCAATAAAGCGTTATGCAGATGACCAAGACCCAGAGACAATCAGGTCAGCATGTCAAGAATCTCCTGACCTTGGCAGTCACAATCTTGCTAGTGATATCCGTGGCCGAAGGTGCGGCCCGAGTATGGATGGTCGCCACTGACAGGTCGCTGCCGAAGGCCGGAGAGCCGTACCGAGCTTTGAAGGGTTTCCCCCATGAGGCGGATCCCTTGCTCGGCTACCGGCTCATACGAGGCTTTCGGGGCGAGTGTCTCGGGTGGCTCGGGAACCCGCAGATGCCCAAGTTTTATGTGGAGGTAAATAACCAGGGTTTCCGCAGCTCCTCGGATTATAGACTGCACACCGCCGGGCAAAATGAGCCGCAAAATGTTTTGCTCCTCGGCGACTCGATGGTCTTCGGCCTGTACACCAATCAAGATGCGATTTTTTCCGAGGTCCTCAACCGTCGGCAAGGAGACTACTTCTTTATCAACGCCGGCGTCTCCGGCTACTCCACGACCCAAGAATACTTGTTGCTGAAGCAGATCATCGATCAATACGCCCCAATTGCGGTGTTTCTCTTTTACACGCAAGAAAATGATACGCTCTGGAACTTCAGACCTAGTGTCGAATCACCATGGTACGAACTTGTTGATGGCAAACTGAGTTTATTTCCCCCTTTAATCGGGAGCAGACCTGGGTTTCTTCATCGCCACTCCGCGCTTTACCTTTTTTTCAATTATGTATCGGGTGGCAGGGACCTGGAGTACATTTGGAATCCCGCCGAGATCGAGCTATGGAGCGAACAATCTTACCCCTGGCGGGTTACGGCCGGGATTTTGGGTAAGTTCCAGAGTCTCTCCGACGGACGGGATATCCGAGTGATAATCATGGACATCCCAACCATTGCACAGACAGCTGAGAGATTAACCGGAAGAGAACGCCAGCGGGTGCTCCGCGAATTAGCAGAATCTCTTGGGTTCGAATACCACGACCTCCAACAGGCGTACGCGCATGCCCAAGAAGGGCCCCTGTCGCTGTTCCACAACAATGACTCACACTGGAACGAAGCCGGGCACGAATTGATTGCCGATGAGGTGATGAGTATCTTGAAGCCCGACGGGCCATTATTGGCATCCTATTCGCGCACTAGAAAACCGCCGATCCCCGCGGCATGCGTGGCTTCCTCTGCTGAACTTTGTGCCTCGCGCACGGCAAGTCCGCCATAGTATCTGTGGTCAGATGGGGCGGTTCGAGACCGAGATTCTGGCGACCAACGAGAACCTGGCGGCGCTGAGCGACCTCGGCGGCACCTGGATCGATCGGGTGCACGACCGGCGACCACCGAAGACGATCGTCCTCGACATCGACAGCAGCGTCAGCCCGACCTTCGGCGAGCGGCAAGGCTCCGCCTGGAACGGCCATTTTCGCTGCACCTGTTACCATCCGCTGTTCGTGTTCAACCAGTTCGGCGATCTGGAGCGGTGCGCCCTGTGTCCCGGCAACGTCCACAGTGCCGACGGGTTTCAGTGCGAGTGCGGCGAGCAGATTCGCGGCGTGATCCTGTTCAAGGGCTGCCGGGGCGAGGTCGGCGTCGAGGCCGTTCGCGTCGGCCCGGACCAAACGGTCGGATTCAGGATCCTCGAGGTGAGCTCCGACGTCTTTCTGAGGATGAGTGCCTATCCCTGAAGCCGTCGACCGGCGTCAACGCCACTGAAGCGCCAAGACCTGAATGGGCTGCCCAAATCCTTGAACGCGTATCCACCGTTCCGGCGGACCCTCGCGCGGAGCCTCCTTGACCCCGGCCCACCGCCCCGCCGGGCGGCAGGGGCACGGCTGGCATGGGGCCAGCCCAAAAACAAGAAGGAGAGGGGGATATGGGGTAAACGCGGCCGAGTTCTCCTACCCGTCTTCCTCGATCTTGTATCCCCTGCTCTTAACGGTGACCGAGCTTCTGAGCCTCGGGCCTGTCGCTCCTCTCGTTATCAACTCGGCGGCGGCCGGACTATCGGTATGGTTGCTGCTTGAGTTCTTCTGGCGCTACGCGATCCCGGAAGGCATATCGCATCGGGCGTTTTTTCCCAACGCGGTCGCGCCGTTCCTCATCCTGTCCATCAACGGCTTTGCCTTGCCGATGACGGGAATGGAGCACTCCCTTCATGTCCTTGCCGCGTTAGCCACCGTTCGGGGGCTGGTGGCGATTGCCGAGGGAGAACCGATGCCGGTCTGGCTGGGCCCTGCTATAATCGGCGGACCGCTTTTGCGCTTTGAGGGGACGGCGCTCGCCGCGGCCGCTGTGCTAGCCCTGCTTCTGCTAGGGCGTTGGCGTTCAGCATGCGCAATCGGCGCGGCAGTGGTTGCATGCTATGGTACCTACGGTTTCGTCATGCACAAGCTGGGCCTACCGCTCTTGCCAAGCTCCGTGAAGGTTAAATCGCACGTTATCGCAACCGTGGCCGGCGACCATGGCACCATGACCAGCGTGCTCGCGCTCACGCTCCACCTTGGATCCTCGCTCATAAACCGTTGGGGGGTGATATTCGGGCTTGTGATCTGCGCCCTCATCGTCGCGGTGCAGGACCGCGAAGGCCGCATGCGCCCGGTGACGGCGCCTGAGACCATAGTCGGTGGCACTATGGCGCTTGCACTCGGCGCTCATTTAGTTGCCGGCCAATATGGTCTGGTTTAACCGCTACGAAGTGTACGCTGTCGCCATCCTGGTCATCGGTGGCTTATATGTGCTGCGCCGCTCCTTTCGGCACTTGATGGAAGCGCGCTTTCTCATAGCGAAAGTCGGCGTGATCGGCGCTCTGGTGATTCTGTCAGTACCTTATATCTGGTCAACTCTGCTAACACCAATGGCCTCCCGCGATATCTATGAGCAACAGTTCCAGATGCACCGCTTCGCGATCGAGTTCTTTCCCCATCCGGTCGCCGTCAACGATCTAGGCTGGGTGTCCTACAAGAATGACAACTATGTGCTCGATCTGTGGGGACTTGGGTCGGAACGGGTGCGGCAGCTCCAGTCGGACGTACCGGTTCGCCTATCCGACGTAGCTCGCGGGCCTGTCGGCCAGCGCCGTGAGGGCCGTCGCACTGCCGGCTGCGCGGAGGCGACGTCGATCGCCCGTGAGTTGTCGACTGTCCTGGAGCTTCCGGCGGCCCATAGTTGGTCGGCGCCAGGCCCTCGGCGAAGCCGCCGTGCTGGAACTCGGTCTTGGCCGCCTGCAGATTGGCGCGCAGGACCCGCCAAATGTTGTCAACGATGGTGCCGCGACCGGAGCGGCAAAATCCAGCTGCGCGCAACGAACGCCCAGAACAGCATCGTCGGCAAGCTCATGTTGACCGCCCGTGGGGTCCACAAAAGACTGAACATGAAGCCGACCATTATGCCGAGGCTTTTCCAGTCCTTTCGCGCAAAACTGAGCCACAGCGCGCCAATCATGATGATGGCCGGGATCGTGAAAAGAGGCGCGCCCAGCTCCGCCAGAAGCATGACGTAGCCATTATGTATGGGTAAGCCTATTGCCTCGCCAGCGATTCCGCCGCTGCGGCCGAAGCCTACCCCGGTCAAGGGATGTGCGGCAAAAAGCTCAAGTCCGAAGCGCACGTTGATGTCGCGGCCAGATGCACCCGTACCCAAGCCGCGATAGGGGTCGTTCAACAGAAGCACGTCCTCGGCAACGAAGTCTTGGGCGGCCGAGCTCAGCCGGGTTTGGAACACGAAGACATCGAGCATGACGCCGATCGTGCACGCGACTGCGATGGCGACCACACTGCGCGATCGCATCCCAGCGAGGGTGACTACCGTGATGAGCAACACTGCAGAGAGCAGGCTCTCCCGTGACTGAACGAGGTTGAGTCCGACCAACGCAAGTGCCCAAAGTCCGTAGCGCAGCACCATCTTGGATGTGAAGGTAGCGCCGAACACGACCACAAAAAGAACTTCCCCCCACCAGTTCGGCTGCATGTTGTTGGGAGCGAACCGACCCCAGTACCACACCGGAGTGACGAAGGAGGCAAATACGAACAAAAGTGCAAGATTACAAGAAACCGTTGAAAGTATCATTCGCAAGATCCGGCGTGCCTGTACATTCATCTCTATCGCAGTGATGAGAGTAACAAACATTATCAACGCCGTTATGCGCACGGCGCAAGTCATGAGATCGACGTGGGAATAAAGTGTTATGTTAGTTACTATCGATATACTTAATACGCCAACAAGTATCAACAAAAACTTCAACATCTCTCGCAGAACAATTCTGTCCATGGTGGCAGTTTGGAGAAATACTAAAATAGGAAAAACAAGCACTAGAAGAGTCGCTGAGTATGTATATTTACTACCATCATCCGACGAGAGGCCGCCTCCGATAATATAGTTTGTCCACAACGGAAAGGCCATGAGGAATCCGGTTAGCATCGCGAGAGCTCGTTGCGAGAACGATAGGGGCGTCGACGAGGCGGAGCGCTCGAGCAAGGGCAGATTGTCGTCCTCTATAGCCTGAACCCGCACCGCGGTGTCTCACAATTGTGGGTCGCTACAAACCCGTGCGTGCATTCTTTTACAGGTTCATCCAGGGCCAGCGCCAACGGGCGGCGACCTCGCGTGATCATCAGGATCAGGAGTGAGATAAGGCAAGAAGCAGCCCGTCACGGGCCGACGCCGCATGCAAGGGCTCTTCCCTTCGTGAAGGCCTAGTCCCGATAGTACCCGCTGTAGCTAGCATAGTACTGAACGCCGTCGCCATATCGGAAACGGGAGTGCTTCTTCAGGTGTACTTGGGTCAGCACGGCGCCGGCGATGCGGGCACCGGCGTCCCGGAGGACCTTGAGCGCCGCGATGGCAGCGTCCACTTTGGTCTGCTCCCATCGCACGACGAACAGGGTCGCATCGGTGTGGAGCGCCAGGAGCCGGGCATCGGTGACAGCGAGCAGCGGCGGTGAGTCGAGCACGACGAAGTCATAGCGTTGACGCAGCTCGCCGAGCAGGGTGCGGATTCGCTGCGTGGTGAGAATCGCGGTTGTGTCGGCGGGGCTCGACCTCACCGGGAGGATATGAATGCCGGTCGCTTCGTTGCTGATCAGGGCCTCGTCGAGCCTCTCATCCCCTGTGATGACCTCCACGACCCCCCTGTGCGGCCGGTGGCGGTGGCCGAACTCGCGCGCGACGTTCGGGCGGCGGAGATCAAGGTCCACCAAGAGCACCTTCTGCCCCGCCCGCGCTGCCGACACCGCCAAGCTGGACGCCGTCGCGGTCTTGCCCTCGCCCGGGAGCGCCGAGGTGACCAGGATGACTTTGAGCGGCGGATCGGCCTCACCATCAGTCACGTGGAGGGCCGCGTACAGCGCGCGTATGCCCTCGGCGTAGGCCGAACGTGGCTTGCCGCACAAGTAGCGGGCAAGCACGTCACGGCCACGTTTCAGGCGTCTAACCTGCGGCACGACCCCAAGACAGGGCAGTCCGAGTGTTCTCTCGACCTGACGCTCGCTGCGCAGGCTCTTGTCGAGCTGCTCGCGCAGCAGACCCAGCATGCAACCGAGGACAGTCGAGGCGGAGAAGCCGACGGCAGCGAAAAAGACCGGAGAGGGAGAGCTCGGCTTCAAGGGCACCCGAGCCGGGGTGAGCACCCGCACATTGGAGCCCTGAGAGCCTTCGCGCGCCCTCAGCTCTTGCTGGTGGGCCAGGAAAGTCTCGTATACCGTCCGCTTCGCGGCGGCCTCCCGCTCCAGCTGGCGGAGCCGCACCTCGGTGTGATCCTCGACGGTCCTCTCCGATCGGACACCCTCGATTTCCCGGGCAAGGTTCTGCTCCCGCGTTCTGATGACCGTGAGTTCGTTTTCCAGGCTGCCAGCGATCCGTTTCACCTCGGCGTCGATACCCGCGGCGACATCGGACCGCTGCTGCCGTACCTCCTCCATGCGCGGGTGCTTCGGGCCGTAGGTGGTCGTGAGCTCGGCCTCAGTTTGGACGAGCTGCATCTCCTGTTCGCGGAGCCTAGCGATGAGCGGGGACGCCACCACCTCGGCGATCGAATCGAGTTTTTTGCCGGATGCTCCCAGGTCCCGGATAAGGCCCAGCTTAGCCTCGGTCTCGGTTCTTTCAGCCCGCGTCGTGATCAATTCGCGGTTCAGGTCGGCTAACTGTACCTCGCTGAGGGCCATGCCCCCCGTCGGCGGGAGCTTGTTGTCGGCCCGAAACTTCTCGACGGCGTCCTCCGCGGCCAGCACGTCATCCTGCAGGGCCTGGAGGCGCTCGCCGAGCCATGCGTAGGCGGTGTCAGCGGTCATTCGTTTATGGCGTTGCCGAGCCTCGGCATAGGCATCGATCACCGCGTTGACGAACCCGGCCGCTTTCGCAGGATCAGGGTAGGTATAGCTGATCCAGAGCACGTTGGATTCAGCAGTTGGAGTGACCGCAAGCCCATGCATGAAGAAGTCGATCGCCCATTCCCTGGCCTTGAGCTGTTCCTCGATTTGGGCGATCTGATTCTGGACATCGAGCACCTGCTGGCCGAAGGCCGGGGCGGCCGCGTGTGCACCGGGATCCGGCGCTCCTTCGGTCTCCTGGTCCTGCCTCGTTGCGTGCCACTCGTTGGGCAGCCACTGTTGTGCCGCTAGTCCCGCCGCAGCGATCCAGTGGTCCGGCAACCACTCGGAAATCATCTGCAGCCCCTTGCCGTGCTTGGAGATTGGCGGGAAATCGGGATCTTGGAACACCCCGGTCCGCTCCATCGCCGCAACAACAACCTCGAGGGATTGGATGACCTTGGCCTGCGTCTCGATGACCCTGGCGACAGCTTCGTACGCGGGAGGCTGAGCTTGCCCGCCCACGACCACGCCGTCCTCGTTCACCTCGATCAGCACCGAGGCTGTCGCCGTATAGGTTGGTTCAAGTAATAATCCATAGAGCACCGCCAGGCTCGTCATCAGAAATATGACGTATAGGATCAATCTCTTGCGCCGTCGGAGGATGTTCAACACCTCGCCAAGGGGCGACTCCTCGTCGGCGGGCGGTGGTGCGCCAACCAACCTGGCGTCTCCTTCCCGAACGGTGCCTATCATGCCCTGCTACCCACCCAAACCGAACTCGCATCCTGGGCGCCTGCCATCCCTTTGAGGCGGAAAAACAGGATCACAACATGACAATTTGACAAGTCTCGCGCCCAGTTAGAGGTCATTCTAACGGCGTCCCACTCTGATGCAAACTAGTATTGCTAGAGTTGGTCGGCCCCCCTGGGCAACCTTGAGGTATGTAGCCCCTAAGTTGTGGCTTCTAAGGAGGTCCTCTAATCGCGCGGTTGGCGGCAAGCTCTCTGTGGCGGGCGTGGACAGGATTAAGGTTCTCGCCGAGCTCGGCGTGGAAGCCGGCATCATCATGGCGTCGGATGGTGCGAGCGGTTCGATGTGACTGGCCCGTTTTCGTCGCGAAGGCGGGGCCCGCCTGGAGAACCGCAGATCGTCGCCACACCTCATCGCCAACTGCCAGCTTCCTGGTTTACCATGATTGCCCGGCTGCGCCGCGAGTACCGCATGACCGGCGAGGAGATCGCCGTGCGCCTGCGTCTGCCGAGGAGCACCGTCGCCGGCCATCTAATGTTGTTCACGGCATAGCAAGGCTCGTCCACTCCATAGAGCAAACTCGCTCGCGCCATCGTCCCGACCGAATTCTCGCCTGAGTGCAGGACCAGGGCGAGTTGGGTCAGGCCGGAACGAAGGCCGTGCCGTCTCGCCAAAGCCGATGGAGCACCACGGCGAGCTTTCTAGCCAGGGCGACCTTGGCCTTCTTGCGCCCACAGCGGGCGGCGATGGCTTCGGCCAGGGTTTTCAGCGCGGAAGGCTGTCGACTCCTGGTGAGGAGCACGTTGGCTGCCTCGTACAGCACGGTGCGGACCAACGGATCCGCGCCCTTCGAGATCCGTCCGGAACGATCGATTTCACCCGACTGATACCGGCGTGGTGCCAAGCCAAAGTACGCTCCCACATGGCCTGAGCGTCGAAAGCGGCTCGGATCATCGATCGCCGAGACGAAAGCCACGGCAGTGACCGCTCCAACGCCTGGTACGCCCATGAGCCGACGCACCACGGTGTGGCGGCGGGCGATCGCAATCAGGAAACAGTCATAAGTCTGGATCTGCTCGAGCAGGCTGCGTCGAACTTCGAGCAACGGCGCCGCGAGCCGGCCCAGGCGCGGCTCGGCCGCGAGCAGCTCGCGCAGACGGATCTCGAACCGGGCGCGGCCCGCAGCAGCTAGTGGTTCGTCACTAACGAAAGATTCCCTTTGTCTGCGATCCGTGCAAGGATCGCAGGATGAGATCGGACGTTGAGATCGCAGTCAGCGCTGGGGATCGTGCTCGCCTCGAAGCGATCGTCGCAGCGCCGGGCAG
>JBKPNX010000198.1:0-23482 GCA_046732855.1 Pseudomonadota bacterium | reverse complement strand
TAACACAGTCTCGTGGGCTCGGAGATGTGTATAAGAGACAGTCCTCGGTCAGGCCGCGCAGCACGGCCTGGGCCGAACCGCCGCCGCCGACCCCGGCTGCTCCGGCGCGGGCGCGCTGCGCCGCGAGCCGGCGCCGCAATGCCTCCTGCTGTTGCCGCCTCTCCTCCTCGTTGCGCGCCTGGATGTCGCGGATCTGCCGATCCCGCTCGCGGTTGATTTCGCCGGACTCCTGCCGGGCAGCCTGCTGCGCCAGCGCGAAGTTGAGGCCGAGAGTAGCCAGGTTGGTGAACGCGCCCATCAGTTGACCTTCACTTCCGTGGTTGCAGAAAGCAGCCCGCAGGGTAGCGGCGTGTCCTGCTCGATCCGCCAAGACGGCTGCTCGGCGCCGCGCCGCCAGCCGAGCGCGCGCAGCGCGCGATCGCCGGTGAACGGGTCCGGGCTGCGGTCGGTCGGACCGCCGCCAATCGTATGCAGGGGGACGTCGTGCAGGCCGTCGCCGGTGTCGATGTGCAGTGCCTGGGTTTCGAACAGGCGCAGGGAGACGCGCACCGGCCGGTACACGGGATCCAGCCCGCCGACGCGCGCGGCGCCGAACGTGGCGGGCATGGGCTCGATGACGTGGCTGTAGGGCAGCCCGACCACGAGCTCGCTGGCCGGGACATCGAGCACTACCTGACCGCCCGTCACCGGGATACGCTCCAGGACCAGACCATCCGCGATCAGGGCGACCGTTTGGCCCTCGAGATGATCAAGCCCGGCCCACACCAGCGCCTGCGGTGACTGGCTTAGCCGCACCCCGGCATCGACCATCAACAGATCGTCGAGTTGCTCGATCTGCACGCCGGCGGGTCGCTCGACCAGAAGCATCGTCTGGTCACCGACGACCGCGACCGAGAGCACACGCCCGGCGGTCTCCTGGAGGCTCCACGCGGCGATCTCGGCGTTGCGATAGATCGCGATGGTGGCGAGCGTGCCGTCCTCGTTGACGATCAGGAACAGTCGCCGCCGGTGATCGAACGCTTGGTCGACCGGATTCCGCACCAGATGCTCCGCGAGGAGAGCGACGTCAGCGGCCTGGTAGGCCTGCTCCGTATCGACGAACAGGAACTCGCGCACCTCATGGCCGCTCCGCGCGACGAACAAGGTCGCGCCGTCGACGTCGCGCGGCGGCACCTGGCGGTCGCGCGGCGAGCCGATGCGGCTCTGGCGCTGCACCTGGATGTTCGTGGGCGTGAGCGGCGTACCTGTGACCACCCACTCGCTCGTGCTGGCGAAGACCTGCAGGTGGCGCCCGGACATCAGCGCTCGGATCGCCGGGGTGTCGTTGTCGACGAGGCGGAACGCGATCGCCTCGTCGTCGAGGCCGTCGCCGACATCGAAATTGAAGTGATCGCCGGTCTTGGACAGCCACAGGCTGTTCGGCAGGTCGCGCGAGCCGCCGATTACCATGCGATCCTGGTGGAACGACACGGCGACCGGCCAGCCGCGCGCGTCGCTGAACGCCACCTCATCCCAATCCGTGGTGGGGCCGGTGTCGTCTAGAGTCTGCAGCACGAGGCCGACCGCCTGGGTGCTCGTCTGAATGTTGGTCAGCTGGATCTGCTTGCCCTTCATCCGCACGAGGCCGCCCAGGTGTTCGGCCACGAACACCGCGGCGGAGGTGTTCAGCGTGACCGTTCCGGTGGTCGCGGTGGACTGCATTGCGACATCGGATGCGGCGAAGCGGGCGAATGGCTCGCTCGTGACGGGCGGCGAGCCGATCTCGACGAATTGCCATTGGGCGATCGTCCAGACCGTGTCGCTCTCGCACTTTAACTGCTGCGGCGGGATGTCCGGATGGGTGACCAGCAGGCTGTGCTCGAGCTGGGCCCAGGCAATCTGGGCAAGATGCTGTTCTTCCCACGGGGTGAGCACCGACGCGCGCAGCACGCCGTCGCGGTAGACGTCGACCTGGAAGTCGGAAAAGACCAGCAGGTAGGCGAGCCCGGGCCCGATCTCCAGGTGGACCAGGCGACCGCGTCCGGCGGCGGGCGTGACGTAAGCCATGCCCGGGCGACGCCGCACGCCACCCGTCGTCTCGACCACCACGTTGCGCAGCTTGGCGGCGCCGTTCTCGAACGAGCGCAGATCGCTGCGGCCGAGCATACGCGGATCGAGCTCGCCGGCAGAGAAGTTGGTCTGCGAGAGGAAGGCGCGAGTCATGCCAGACGCGCCTGGATCAGCGTGAAGTCCTCGACCTTGCCCGGCGTGGCCTGCTGACTGTCGACCAGCCGGGCTAGGCGCAGCTCGTCATCAGCGAGCGCGATCAGGCGCTCGGCGCGGGTGCTGTTCTCGGTCAGCGGCAAGCAGAACTCGGCGGCGAGGCGGGCCACCAGGGCCGACACGAAGAACGGCGGGAAATCACCCTCGCTCGGCCGGAACAGATAGCGAAGGACAACCTCCTCGGCATCGCTGTGCAGTTGCCGGTTGACGATCTGATAGACCATGCCCCGCCCGCGCACTTCGTCTCCCGCCGAGAGCGCCCTGAGGAAATCGAGCGGAAGCTGATAGGCGAACGCGAAGTCGGTCGTCGGCTCGGCCGCCAGGCGGGCGAGCTTGGCCTCGGCGGTGGCGAACGACCAGGGATAGGCGCACAACAGCGCGTCGCGGGCGATCGGGTAGAGACGCCCCGCCACGCGCGCTTCCGCGGAGCCGTCCTCGAAGGAGTTGATGCCGTCCGCGCCGAGCTTGATCAGCGCGCTCGAACACAGCTCGATGCTGCTGAGAGCCATGGTTGAATTCCTCAGGACTGGGGATTGCGGGACTCAGATCGCCCACCCGAAGCGCGGTCGCAGCCACTCCCAGAAATGCTGCCGTTCGACCGTGAGCAGCCCGATCACGCAGTCGCCTGACTGATAGCCGATCACCAGTGGCTTGCCCGGCAGTACGTAGACGGTAACGCGCTCGGGTCGGACCGGCAGGGCGGGGCGCCGGCTGGACTGCCAGAGCTCGACGAAGGGGTCGAGCATGGCGTGCTCGATGGCGAACCGCGCCACCGGCTGAGGAAATCGTTCCTCGAACCGGGCCACACTGAGCCCGCGACAGACGCGGGCGCCGGGGTCCGGCTGCGCGCGCAGCGGCGCCGCGGTGAACAGTAGGGCCGAGATCAGCACGATACTCGCGGGTAGCTTGGACATGGCTGTCTCCTGGCGGAGCGACGGCGCCCCCGACCCAACCTGTCGCATCTCCGGAAAGCACTGGTCGATCCGGGCTGGGTCCGGCCCGGTAAGTACCGGGCCGGATTGCCGCAGCCGGGATCAGTCCGTATCGGTCGCCCCGAACGCCGTGATGTCAGAGACGTCGACCACGCCGCCCAGATTGGAGGAGACGATGAACACGCCGGACTGCATGGTCGCGCTGACGTCGGTGTTGGCGAAGATGAAGTCGCCGACCCGCAACATCGCCACGGCCCCGTTGAAATACCCGGTGCTGTCGACAACGGCCTTCGCATCCGGGGTCTTGTAGTGCCACAGCGTGAAGCCGTTGGCGTAGGTCAGGGCACTCAGATTGCTCGCATCGTAGGCCATCCTTAGCTCTCCAGGCTGGGCATTTCGATGACCCCGTCGCCGTCGATCAGGCGGGCGCCCTGGCTCATCGAATTGGACACGAAGTGCGCGGCCCGGTCGCCGTGCCAGGTGATGTCGGTGGTCACCTCCTGGCCGATGGCGTGGCCAATGGCGCTGCGGTGGTACCAGAAGCAGCGACGCACGCCGGCATTGAGCACGAGCCCGGAATGCGGCAGCCACAGCGTGCCCAGCCAGCGTTTGGCCTGGGTGCCGCGCCACGGCAGCTCGTCCCGCCCGACGAAGTCGGCGCTCGCGAACTCGGTGATCTCGAGCAGCTCCGACCACTGTTTCCAGCCGATCACGGCGTAGCGCTGGCCGTCGTCGGGCACGTCTTTCTCGCCCAACATCTCGAACGCCTCGAGCACCTTGGCCTTGGTCAGGCCGTCGCTGCCTGAGCCGGCCGTGTTCACGGTCTGGCCGAGCGCCGTGATGATCATGTCGTCGGTCTTGCGGCCGAGCGCGAACGCGCCGGCGTTGGCCAGCACCTGGCGTTCGTCGATGTTGATCTTGAGCTCGTCGAGATGATCGACCCAGTCGCCGGCGTAGAAGTCCTGCAGCTGGCACTCGACCGGGGTGTGGTCGATGTTCATCACCGGCACCATGCCGTGCCGCGCCTTGGTTGAGGCACTGCCCTTGCCGACCTTCTGGAACACAGTCGAGCTGCCGCGCACGCCGTTCTTCACGCGTACGGTGTTGCGCAGCTTGGAGCCCATCCGCTGGTAGGCCTGATGGACCTCTTCCTCGAACTGCTTGATGAATGCTTGATCGATACTGGTGGACAACGTTCGTCCCTCCTTGGGGGGTGGTGAGAGAGACGACGCGCGGTTGGTCCGCCTGCGAGCGGGCCGCGGTCTCGGCGGGCACGCCCCGCCTGGGCGGGTCGCAGGTCGGCGGGCCGCCGTCCGGGCGGGTGCTCCGGACGAGGGTTGTGCCGCGACCTGCGGCCGGGAAACTTGCGGCGCCGAGACGATCGGCGCTCGATGCTTACGACGCTGAGGGCTCAGCCCGCATTCAGCCAACCTGTGCCGTCGGTCCACAGCGTGCCGTCGGACCAGGGTTGGCCGCCCATGACGCCGTTGATGATGACGTTGATGCTCTGGGGCCGGATCACGATCCCGCCAAGCGGCGTCGTGGCGCCGCTCAGCACGACCACATTGCCCGTGCCTGTGCCGTTGATGTTCTCGAGCAGGGTAGTGCCCTGCCGGGCGACATGGATGCCCGCGTAGAGGCCTGGATGGCCGTTCGACGGGTCGCGCACATGGTTGCGATCGATCCGAAAATCTCGCTGCGCGGTCATGTGGATGCAATCGCGCCCGGTGGTATCGACCGTGCAGCGCTCGACCAGACCGTTCCGACGCTGGCTCGGGCTGGCCTGCCCGCTCAGCGCGATCCCGTGATAGCCGCAATTCTTGGCCAGCATCAGGACGACGGTGATGTCGTCGCTATCGTACGCAATCAGGCCGGAGCCGTTGCCCCCGACCGGGGCAGGCACGCCGACGTCGCGCGCAATCAGGTCGGCGCACAGCCACCGGTGCGAGCCATTCTCCAGATGGAAGCCGTCACCCTGGCACTGTTCCGCACGGCATCCGATCAGCCGGCCGTCGGTGGTGCCGGCAAAGCCGAACCCCATGCCCATCGAGTGCGCCTCGCCGATGTATCCGACCGCGCTACACCCGATCACGTCGATGAAGCTCGCGCCGAAACTTTCGCAGTTCAGCTGGACCCCGTCTCCCTCGGAGCCGCTGCCGACATGCTGGAAACGGGAGTCGCGCAGGGTCAGGCGCGTCAGGCCTGGGGGATCGGCCGCGAGCACGCCGTGACCCTTGCCGAGATGGTCACAGCCGGCCAGCAGCAGATCGGTAGTGCCCGCCCCGAGGGACACGAACGCCCGCTGGGTGCCACGGGACACGAGCGACAGGATCTGCAGGCCCGCCGCTCCGATCGCGCGGATGCTGTTGCCGCCGACCATGACGTCGGCCTGATCGAGCTCGAGGCCGTCGGTGTCCAGGACCACGCCGGTCCCTGTCACCTCGATCAGGGCCGAATTGGCTGCGAACCCAGACTTGGCCCGGATCTCGCCGTTGCCCTTGAGCAGCAGGCCATGCTGGCTGATCACCAGCTTGGCGGTGGTGCGGAACGTGCCGCCCGAGATGACTACCCGATCGCCCGGCTGCCAGGCGTTGATCGCCGCCTGGATCGCGGCCGTATTGTCCGTGACCCCATCGGGCGTGCCGTTCGGGAAATCCTGCGGTCGCCGGTCGACCACCTAGAGGCTCCATCGCGCGCTGGCCCAGTCGACCAGGCGCTGTTGGTCTGTCACGGACAGCGCCCGGCTGGCGCCCACCGTCGCAAGCACGTCGATCGCGGCATAGCCGAACGGCGCGCCGCTGTACCGGCCGCCGAGCACGATCGCCATCGGCGACCCGAAGCTGCCGCCATAGCTGTCCACGCTCGATCCATTCGCATCGCGCAGTTGGCCGTTGCCGCTCGCGCAGGTCCAAACCGCGCTCTGCGTCACGCCCGCATCGGGTCGCTCGAGGAGCAGCTGATTGACCTCGGCCGAGCGTCCGAACAGCTGCACTTTGAACGGGGCCGCAGACGCGTTGCGGAAGGTCCAGAAGAAGGTATGGTCGGCGCCGGCCGGCGGCACTGCCGAGAGGATCCCGGTGAAGTCGCTCCGATCGCGCACGCGGTAGACGACACTCACTGAAAACGGCTCCAGCGCGGGTAGCGGCCCGGCGAGCCCGAGAAGGTCGTCGACGCCATCGAACCGGACGATGGTCCGGCCGGCGTCATCGACGGTGCGGATCGGCTTGCCCGCGCTGCTTTCCGTCCAATGGCGGCTGTTGCCGCTCAGATCGTTCCACTGCGCGATCTGGCTGCCGCTGAGCGTGAAACCACTTGCATCGGCGTCGTGGAACCAGGCGAGGTCTTTACCGAGGAACTGAGGATTCCACCTCAGACCATGCCGCCTTTGCAGATAACTCTCGATCTGATCCCGTTGTGGGGGGCTGAGCTCGCGCGTGTACAGACCAATCTCATAAAGATCGACCGCGCCGAAATTGAACACGGCGCCTTGATTATAGCGTGCCCCCAACACCATTACCGCCGGCGTGCCAAACGGCGCGACAGTCGAAGTATCGCCTTTGATCCCGTTGAGATCGCGCAGCTCAACGTCGACGCCGTCGTCATCGAAGGTGACGATCGCATACTGTATTTCCCGGGAATCCACGCCTTGCGCGACCACCTGATTCGGTCGAATCGAACGGCCGAACACTTGGATTCGGCGATTGAGCACCTGTTCGTATTGCAGCGTGAAGAACTGCTGGTGGTCGGTTCCGGTCGCCGCCGAGGCCGTGAAGATGCCGTGAAAATCGACCGGCGTGCGCACCCGGTACACCACGAACAGCGTGAGGCCTGTCGCCAGGCTCGGCGGCGTGTTCACCAGCAAAGCGTCGTTGACCCCATCGAAGCGCAGCAGCGTACGGCCGAGTTCGTCCGCGGTCCGGCTGGGTTGCCGCCCAGCGATCGGCTGCGCGGCGTGGTTGCCGTTGCCGCTGAGGTCGTGCCAAGTGCCGCTGTCGTAGGCGCTGCCTGCGGCGTCGTACCAGAACGCCAGGTCGGGCAGCCGCGTCGGCCGGAACCGCAGCGCCCCCGGCCGCCTTGCGGAAATCAGGCGTAGACGTGCGCTCGACCGGAGCCCGAGAGCGGTCATCGATCACGCGCCCCGGTTGGCGTCAGCGCATTCGATCAGGCCCGGCTGATCGGCCGCGCGCGAGGCAGTGGTCGCGCTCGCCACGCCCAGGACCGCTGGGGATGAGGGCCGGCGATGCTCCGGGCTCAAGCCCGATCGCCCGCTCGGCCTTCGCCCGAGCGCCATCATGGCCTACTGCCGCTCGACGATCTGCGCGGAGATCGCGCCGGCGCCGATGGCCGAAATGATCGAGACATGACTCCACTGACTGCCTTCGAACACGGGCAGCTCGTGCCACTCGCCTTCAGGCAGGTAGGGGTCATTGACGGTCGCCACGACGCTGGAATCGCCCTGCTTGAAATGCGCCGCGCCGCCGATCGCGATGATGCTCACCACACCGCAGTCGGCCGAGATGGCGCTGGCGTTGCGCGCTGCGGATGCCTCCGTGGGGCTGAGGTTGTGCACCGTGCCCCACGGCATGATCGGCATGGGGGCGAGGTCGTCGTCACGGACGAGCCTGGTCGCGCCCGGCCCCTTCTGGCGAAGTCTGGCCATCCTGATCTCCTTGTCGGGCACCCGGAGGTGCCATGCTTGGGTGTGGAGCGAGGCGTCGCCGAACCGTACTGGCGCACTCGCCGGCGCTGGCGTCGGCTCAGCTGGGGTAGAGGCGCTGGAAACCTTCGGTCACCTGGGCAACAAACGCCGCATCCCGCTCGCGCCAATAGCGAGGATCGCGCATCATGCGAGTGAGCGCCGCCTCGTCGACGTCGTTTTGAGCTCCATTGGTCTCCTGCAGAACGCTGGGCTCGCGCGCCTGCATCATCTGATGCATGGCCAATACGCCGTCGTAGCTCGCGGCGAGCGTGCGATAGACGTCCTCGGCCAGGTTGGCCTGCCCCCAGGTCCTGATCTGGCGGGCCATGTTCTGCCACGACGCCTCGCCACCGAAGCGCTTGGCGAGACGCTCGTCGTCGCGCGCTGCCTGCAGCTCGCCGGCCATGTCGTCGATCAGCGGGAGCACGTGCTCGGCGGCCAAGTCATAGACCAGCTGCGCCTGCGCCTGCGTGAAGCCGGCCTGATGCAGCCTGGCATTGATCTTGGGAGTCGGCTGGAGCAGCTCATCTTGCGCCTTGATCTGATAGTCTGCCGCCGCATCCGGCACTCCGAGCGCGCGCCACAGGCGCTCCCGCCCCTCCTGGTCGTCGTCGCCCGGCAGCGACACCATCGAGCCGAGCTTGCGCTCGAGTTCGACATAGGACTTGAGCAGCGCGTCGGTGCGGATGGCGCCGGCTTCGCGGTCCCAGAACTTTTCGGGCACGCCCGCAGGGCGGGCTGGCGGCGTCTCGGCCGGCTCGCTGCCGTGCGGCGCGGGCTCGGAGGCGGCATCGCTCGTCGAAACCACTTCGACGGGCGCATCGATCAGCTGCTGTACTTCTGTGGTCATTGCCAATCCCGGTCTGCACTGAAGGACATCATGATCAGGCGCAGCCGCGCTCGACCATGGCGACGATGTGGGCCACGGCGCAGCGTTGCCCCTCGAGATGACGCAGCTCGGCATCGCTGGCGTTGGGCGCCAGGCGGCGCTCGAGAACGGTCCGCCTGAGATGCTCGAGCACGGCGTGGCCATCAGGGCCCGCGAAGCATCGGGCGAAAGCGCGGCACAGCGCGGCCTCCTCTGCGAGCGGCTCACCAACCGCGGCGCTGTGGGCGAACCAAGCCCACCCCTGGAAGGCGTCCTCAGCCGGCATTCGTGGCATCCACGTGCGACGCGCTTTCCAGTGCTGCCAACGCGGCATCGGCGAGCAGCGCGGGCGCTTCGACATCGCGCATCAGGTGACCCGGCACACCCAGGCGATCGCCCAGCCACCGCGCCGTCGCGGGCCGATCGACCACCCCTGCGCCCTCGGGGCCCATCTGCGCCGTGGCATCGAGCCACAGCAGGGTTTCGCGCACGTCCTGGCGGGCCTGGGTCCGGGCCAGTGGCGATTTGTATTGCAGGTCGACGGTACGGCCGTCGAGGGCGAGGTCGGGAATTTCGCCGCGCCGTCTGAGGATCGCGACCGCACGGGTCAGCAGCGGCGTCAGCAGTTCCGCCTGAAGACGCCCGTAGGTGGCGCCGAGCAGGCGTGTCGTCTCGCTCGATCGCTCGACCACCTCGGTCGCCGTCATGCGCGGCCCGCTCGCGGGACCGAGCCGGTCGACCAGAAGCGTGTGGCGGATCCGGGCCCGCAGGTCATCCAGCATGAGGTTGGACACGTCGAACCGGCCCGGTGCCTGGAGCGGGGTCAGACCGGATGAGCCGACCGCTTTCGGAATGATGCTGCCCGGCACCAGCTTGATGTTGGCCGGATTGAGGACCCCATCATCGTCGGCAAGCCAGATCCCGGTGACCGCGATCGACGCATTCTTGAGGATCAGCTCGACGACCTTGTTGACCGTCTTGATGTCGGGCAAGGCGCTCATGACGGGGGAACGACCGTAGATCTCGCCGGCGCCTTTGACCCAGCGGAAGCTGATGAACGGCGAGTTGTCGAATCGACCCACGGCGAGCGGCATCGGGCGTGAGGGGTCATCTGCGAGCAGCGCGAAGTAGACGAAGTCGCCGTCCTGCGGCAGCACCGCCTCGACGACCGCGACCGCCCGCTCTGGCGCGGTCTGACAACCGCCGGTGGCCGCCATCAAATCGGCCCCGGGGAAACGCGCCTGGAGCACATCGAAAGGCAGACTGCGCTCGCGAAAATGGCCGTCGATCTGGCCATCGGGCCCCGCTTCGAACACGATCTCGTTCATCGGCACGGCGCTCAGGCGGAACGCGCTCATGCCGCCGATCGGCGCCTCCTCGAACAGCAACGTCGCGCTGCCCACGGTGACCAGATCGAGAAAGCACTGATGAATCTCGACCGCGAAATTGGAGCGATCGAAGTGAGCCTGGACGGTCTGCGTCACACCATCCAGCGCCTCGGCGACCGGGCCGCGTTGGAGCGGGCCGACGTCGCGGCCCGGGACCAGGCCGAACCATTGCGACCAGGGCGGCGTCAGTTCCGCGAGCAGCGACGCTCCGAGCTGCTCGACGCCATCCAGCGCGGTGCCGTCGAACAGCCGCTCGACCGGATTGGCGCCCGGACGGAACTCCGCGCCGAAGCCCGTGCCGCGTTGCGGCAGCGCATAGGTGTAGCACTCCCGCCACAGACTCTCCCAGCAGCGCCGGCGCTGCTTGGCCCGCTGGTACCGTGACCAGACGGCGTCGAGCGAGAGGTCACCCATGAACAGGTCTCCGCAGGCGGTAGGAGAAGGACACCGCGGCACATGCCGTGCTGGCGGGAAGGGCTGTGAACAGGACTAGGATAATAAACCTAGATCACCTCTCTGTCAAGGGGTGAGATCCCCGCGCAGGTTGGCGCCACCGCCGGCTCGAATTTAGCTTGGCAAGGCCGGAACCCGTCCTCCAGCCCGGACAGGTGCGCGTACAGCTGCCAAGGAGTCCATACCCACGGAGCGGCGATCCCGAGCACTCGTTTCACCACGGTCACGCAGGTCAGCGGAGCCAGAGCGAAGCGTCGCCGCGGTCTCGCCGGCACTCGTCGACCCAGCAGGACACGATGGCCTTGCTGGCAATAGAAAGCCGCGAGGTCGAAGTTGTCGGGCGCCGCCAAAGCGTCGAGCTCGATCCGGTCCTTGAGTGGTTCGCACGCCAGCCATACCGAACCTGCGCGCATCACGACGAAGCAGTGGCGAAATCCGCGCCGCAACGGGCGCAGCCAGGGACACCCCGCGTGGTCCGCAAAGACCACCAGGACGGCGGCGGCAGTGAGTTCGTAACGGGAGCCCTCCGGCGTGAACCGCGGACCGGAGCGGCTTTGATCGACGACTGGCGCGTCGGATGAGATGACCCCGGTGTGCCGGAGCATTGCGGCTGTTGCACCAGACGAGGAACCGGAACGGGGACTGGGCGAGGGGAGCGGCATCGCTGGGGCGTTAACCTTTCCTAAGATTATTATCCTATATCACAATCATAAGTACGTCGGTATGTCAAGTAGCGCAGCATCTTTCTGCTGACAGCCGGCTGGGCAAACCCTAGGCTGGCGCTTCCTGCCAGCGCGCGGAGACCATTCCTATGTTCACGCACGATCAGGTCTGGCATGGCATTGATCGTTTGGCTCGCGAACGCGGGCTCAGCGCCTCCGGGCTCGCCCGGCGCGCGGGCCTCGACCCGACCACCTTCAACCCCAGCAAACGGGTGACCAAGCAGAGCAAGCCGCGTTGGCCGAGCACGGAAAGTTTGGCCAAGATCCTGAGCGCGACCGAGACGTCCTTGGACGACTTCGTTGCGCTCATGGCGGATCGCCCGCTGGATGCGGCTCCCTTGACCTCGCACCGCCTGCGCTGCGTAGCCGCGGATCAGGCGGCGCGGCGCGAGCTGTTTGATGAATCCGGGTTCCCGACAGGCCACGGATGGGACGAGATCGACTTCCCGAATCTCGACGATCCCCATGCCTATGCCCTCGAGGTGCGTGGCGACGATTTCCTGCCGACGTACCGCGACGGTGATCTCCTCATCGTCTCGCCCGTCGCCGGCATTCGCCGCCGCGATCGCGTGATGCTGAAGACGAGGGGCGGCGCCACCCATGCCGGGACCCTGCTGCGCCGGACCGCGCAGCGGATCGAGATCGCCCCGTTTCGTGAGGGGATGGAGCCGCAGGTGTTGCCGGTGAAGGACGTGGCCTGGCTGGCGCGGATCGTCTGGGTCAGCCAGTAGGCGTGCCGCGCCGCGGCTGCGGCGGATCGGCCCGCGTGCGCAAAAAAGAAGGGCCGCCGGCGAACCGGCGGCCGAAGCAACAGGGAGGCATCACAACGTCAGGGAGGACATCGGCTCGATCGCCGCGGACAAAACAGCGTCCGCATCTGCGTTCAAGCCGCTGACGGTCTAACACGGCGAAGGTTAAGCAATTCCTAACGGCCTGCGTTCTCTCCACGACGGCAAGTGTCCGCGCGACCTCGACCCGGGAAACGCGACCAGAAGTGGGCCAATTCCGCTCCCCAGGTGTAACAATCTGCCACACAAAGTGATTAGTGTTACCGATTTGCCCTGGGTAGCATCCCCTGGCCCGGAGTTTGGCCCCCCTACGGCGGAGCGAGCCGAACACGGCGGGCACGGAATCCCTGGTTGCGGCTCAAGGGAGAGCGATGACGCCCACCCCGACCACCAACGCGAAGCTGCCGTTCCGCCTGGGCGGCTTTGCCACACTCTCCGAAGGTCTGGACTACGCCGCGCGCGGCGAAACCGGGTGCAACTTCTTCTCGGCGCGCGGCGAATTGCAGCAGGTTCTGCCGTATCGCGAGTTGCGAGCGCGCGCCCAGGATCTGGCTGCTCGTTTGGCCGGGCTGGAGTGCGCCCGTGGTTCGCGCGTGGCGATCATCGCCGATACCTCGCCCGAATTTTTGGAGCTCTTCTTCGCCTGTCAGTACGCCGGCTTGATTCCCGTGCCGCTGCCGCTGTGCGTCAACTTCGGCGGGCGGGAAGCGTACGAGGAGCGCCTCAGGGGCATGTTGGGCACGGCGCGGGCGCGCGTCGCGGTCGCCTCGGAGGAGCTGATCGCGACGTTGCGTTCGGCGGCTATCGGGACGGGGGTGGACCTCGTCGGCACGCCCGATGAGCTGCGGCGACTGCCGACCAACGGCACGGCCCTGCGTTCCCTGGGAGCCGACGAGCCCTGCTATATTCAGTATTCTTCCGGCAGCACCAGCGTGCCCCGTGGGGTCCTGGTCACCCAGCGAGCGGTCGCCGACAATGCAGCCGCGATTGCCGAGCACGGTCTCAGGCTTACCGGCGCGGACCGCTGCGTCTCCTGGCTGCCCCTCTATCACGACATGGGGCTGGTCGGCTGCTGCCTCACGCCGGTGATGACGCAGGTCACGGTCGACTACATCGCCACCACTGCGTTCGCGCGGCGGCCGCTGACCTGGCTGAAGGTACTCACCGAGCAGCGTGGCACGATCTCGTTCGCGCCGACCTTTGGCTACGAATTGTGCGTGCGGCGCGCGGTTACGGCCGACGTCTCTAGCTTCGATCTGAGCTCGTGGCGCGTTGCGGGCGTTGGGGGCGAGATGATCCGTGCGCGCGCGCTCCAGGAGTTCGCGGAGCGGTTCGCACCGGCGGGCTTTCGCAGCACGGCGTTCCTGCCCAGCTACGGCTTGGCCGAGGCGACATTGGCGGTCACCTTCTCCCCTCCGGGCGCGGGTGTCGAGATCGACTGGGTGCGCTGTGGCGCCGCCCTTGAACGGGATCGACGGGCGGTTCCCGCCGAACCGGACCGCTCCGGCCGGTATTCTCGCGCGCGCCCGTTCGCGGTGTGCGGGCGACCGATGCCGCGCTATCGCGTCGAGATCCGCGACGATCGCAATGACCGTCTCCCGGATCGGGTCATCGGCCGCGTGTGCATCCAGGGGCCGAGCCTGATGCAAGGCTACTTCCGGGACTTGCAAGCCACCCGCTCGGTCGTCACCGCCGATGGTTGGCTCGATACCGGCGACATGGGGTATCTGGTCGACGGCCGGTTGGTCATCACCGGGCGCAGCAAGGATCTGATCATCTTCAACGGCCGCAATATCTGGCCGCAGGATCTCGAATGGGCCGTCGAGCACTTGGAGAATGTGCGGCCGGGCGATGTGGCTGCGTTCGCGGTCACCGACGAGGACGAACGAGAACGCGTCGTTGTGGTCGTGGAATGTCGGCCGAGTGACCCAGTCGAGCGTCACCAGCTGCAGCAGGCGGTCAGGGCCATGGTCCACAAGGTGGCGAGCGTGGACTGCGAGGTCGTACTCGCGCCACCGGGATCGCTCACGTTCACGACCTCCGGCAAGCTCAGTCGCGCGGCGGCCAAGGCGAAGTATCTCAGCGGCGCGATCAAGGACGTGAGGATGGCGGCGCGGGTGAGCCGCGACGACCAGGAGGTCTTCGCCGTCGCGAGCTGACGCCTCACGCCTGGGCGCCGGCCGCTGCCTGGCTATGTTAGCTCCATGAAGGGCGTGGTCGCCGTCACCGGTGCAACCGGATTCATCGGCCGGCGCGTGGTGCGGCGAGTGGTCGATGATGGTTGGCGCGTGCGCGCGCTGGCGCGTCGTCCCGATGCCGGTCTGACGGATATCGGGGCCGAACTGGTGCCCGGCTCCCTCGAGGATGATGCGAGCCTTTATGCCTTGGTCGGATCGGCTGACGCCGTGGTGCATTGCGCGGGCGCGATCCGTGCGCCAAGCCACGAAGCCTTCGTTCAGATCAACTGCGATGGCACGGTGCGCCTTGCCCGGGCGATCACCGCCCAGCCTAGGCCGCCACGGCTGCTCCTGATGTCTTCTTTGGCCGCACGGGCGTTCGAGCTTTCGAGCTACGCGGCGAGCAAGCGGATGGCCGAAGAGAAGGTGCGCCAGATGCTTGCGGGCCAAGTTGAGTTCTGCATCGTGCGGCCGCCCGCCGTGTACGGCCCCGGCGATCGGGCTACCCTGCCGATTTTCCGCCAGATCCAAAGGGGGCTTCTGCTGGTGCCCGCAGGCAACGGACGCTTCTCCCTCCTGTACGTCGAGGACTTGGCAGATCTCGTGGCGCGCCTCCTTGATGCGCCGAACTGGATCGGCCAGGTGATCGAGCCCGATGATGGCCGCGGCGGCTACTGCTGGGCCGACCTCGCGCGCATTGCTGGTGAGCACCTGCATCGCCGGGTTCGCACTCTGCCCGTGCCGCGGCTGGCGATCTGGCTGCCGGCAGCCATCGCGCAGCTCATGGGCGCAGTCCTGCAGCGGGCTCCCATGGTCACGCTCGGCAAGCTGCGTGAGCTGTACCACGCCGACTGGGTGTGCCAGGGCTCCACAGCTTCGCTGTCAGGAGCGGCTCCTCAGCGGGTGGTCTTCGACTGCGGGTTCGCGACTACGTTCGCCTGGTACAAGCAAAGAGGATGGCTTTAGTCCGATGCGCCTCGATATCCGCCGTGCGGCGCACGGGCCGCCTCGATCGATGGCCGCTGGGCATTGCTAGCCGCGCGGGATGGTCATGACGCCGCATGACGACCAGCTCTTTCGCGAAGTCTGTGCGCTCCTGGAACGCTATCGACCGGCGCACGTGCAGCTGACCCCGGCCACCGAATTGACCGGCGATCTCAGTATCGACTCGGTGGCCGCCATGGATCTGATAATGGAGATCGAGGATAAGTTCGGCATCGACATCCCGATCAATCTCGTCTCCGACTTGAGAAACCTCCAGGATCTGGTAGACGTGGTTCGGCAACAGAGCGAAGGCCGCTGAATTCATGGATGTTTTCGACAAATACGCGCTGGTTGCGGGGCGCCATAGCAAGGTCATGCAGGCGGGCGCCGACCCGTTCGGGGTGTGCGTCAACCAGGTCCTGTCCGCGACGCGCGGACGCATCAATGGGCGCGACACAATCCTGGTGGGGACCAACAACTACCTGGGTCTCACCCTCGATCCCGAATGCAGGGAGGCGGCGATAGGGGCGATCCGGGAACACGGTACCGGGACAACCGGCTCACGCATCGCCAATGGTACCTACGCGATCCATCGCGAGCTCGAGCGTGACATCGCCGAGTTCATGCGCCGGCGCAGCGCCCTGGTGTTCCCGACCGGCTATCAGGCCAATCTGGGCATGCTGGCCGGCTTGGCGGGGCCACGCGACGTTATCCTGATGGATGCCGATTCCCACTCGAGCATCTATGACGGCTGTCGGCTCAGCGGCGCCACCGTGGTGCGTTTCCGCCACAACGATCCGGACGACCTCGACCGTCGTCTGTCGCGTCTGGCCGACCAGGGCGAGTGCAAGCTGATCGTGGTCGAAGGCATCTATAGCATGCTCGGCGATCAGCCGCCGCTCGCCGCGTTCGCCGAGGTCAAGGAGCGCCACGGGGCGTACCTCCTGGTCGACGAAGCCCATTCGGTCGGCGTGCTCGGCGAACATGGCCGCGGAGCGGCGGAGGCGCAGGGCGTCGAGGCGGCGGTCGATTTCATCGCCGGCACTTTCAGCAAGAGCCTCGGCGCGGTCGGTGGATTCGTCGTGTCCGACCATCCGAAGTTCGACGTTTTGCGCTTCTGCTGCCGGCAGTACATGTTCACCGCATCGTCCTGTCCGTCGAGCGTGGCTTCGGTGCGCGCGGCGTTCCGGCGAATCCGCGAAGAGCCCGAGTTGCGGCAGCAGCTCTGGGCGAACGCGGGCGCGCTGTACGAGGGTCTGATCGCGCTCGGATTCGACGTCTGCTCGGGAAACAGCCCGATCATCGCCGTGCGTATGCCCGACGAGGAGACGGCTTTGTGGGCATGGCACCGTCTTTTGGAGAATGGCGTCTACGTCAATCTCGCGTTGCCTCCCGGCACCCCGAACGGGGTCTGTCTGCTGCGCTGCAGCGTGTCGGCGGCGCACACGGCGGACGAGATCGGCGAAGTGTGTCAACGGTTCGGCCGAGTAGCGGCGGAGCTCAATCAGCCCCGAACGGCCCAGGCACCACTCGCCGCCCACGGCTAAGCCGCCAGCTCACCGAAACCCACCGGCCCGATAGATCCGCCAGAACAGCGTACTCGACGCGAGGATCGGATGGCGCTTCTGCCAGGGCGTCAGCTCGAACCGCACGCCGGAATGACGTTCGATCTTCCAGAGCAGATAGGTCGGGCCATTCTCGAACGTGAACGCTGATTTCAAGAGCCGCAGGATCGAGAGCGTCTTGCCCACGATTCGTCGCCGGCGCCACTTCCGCTCCGCGCCCCGCCGCCGCTCCGGTGCCTCGATCGCCGGGAAGTGCTCGACCTGGTCAATGATGCGCATGATCGTGTCGTAGCGCGCAGGGAACGCCTTGTAGAGCGCAACGCCTCGCTCCGCGGTCTCCGCACGCAGTTCGCTGCGATACGCCTCGCAGAACGCCCGGGCCCACAGGCTGTCGAGGCCGTGCTCTGGCTCCAGCAGATCGCCGGTCTCGCGCGCCGTCGTCATGACCGCGGTCGCGAGCGCCTGCGTGATCCGCTCCCGGACTGCCGGCTCGCGGGCCCAGAGCACGACCGTCGGCTGGGCGAAGCGCGCCCAAAAATAAGACTCCAGCGTGCGCTGATCGACAAGGCGCTCGAACTGCTCCAGCGTGAGGAGCGCATATTTGGCGCACACGGTACGATCCGCGAAGGGGGTCTCGATGAAATACACGTTCGGCGGCAGCAGTCGATTGAGCAGCCGCATCAGGGGGCTGCGGTGGACCTTCTCGTAGCTGTCCGCCAGCAGATAGAGATCGACGACGCCGCCCGCATCGTCACCGTCGCGCATACAGCTGCCGTAGAACAGCACGGCCGCTATGCCCGCGCCGTGCCGCCGCCGTGCGGCTTCCGCCACGGCCATGATGGAGGGTGCCGCCGGAGCAGAGTTCTCGGCCGCGATCAGCTGCACCAGGGCCGCAGGCAGCCGTTCCATACTGCTCACAGCCTGACGAATCGCGCGCGATCGGCAGCCGTGATCACCACCGGCTGCTCCGGCAATGGCTGGAACATCTCCCCATCTACGGTGAACGGGGCGTCGATTCGCACGTCGATCCGCCACGCTCCTTGGCTGTGGTAGACCTCGGGAGGCAAAGTCTGTCGCCGCCAGCCGTACAGCACCTTCGGGGCCGAGCGCACCAGATGCTCAGGCGGATAGGCGATGCCGGTGTAACGAATCGGCCGGTCAGCGCAGTTCCAGAACGGTCGGGACCAGAGCATCAGGCGATCGAGCGTGGTGGCCAGCACCAGGAGCCGGTCGGCCCGGTCCTCCCGCCCTTGATCGAGCGCCACCCCCATGACGTGGCTGCGCAGGACGCCGTTGCCACGTCGGCCCACGACCGCGCCAAGGAGCAGTCCGGCGAGCGCGACGCTCATGCCAAACTTACCCTTCAGACCGCGCGCGTAGATCTCACGGCAGCAGAACTCGATGATGTCGGTAATCGCTCCGGCGCCGAACATCATGCCCCGCTGCGGAATGCCACCCTGAAGGTTTTCGATCCGCAGGATCCGACGTTCGACCGCGTGCTCGGCAAGTGTGCCATCGCGGCTGGCAGCGACCAGACGCGCGAGCGCAGCAGCTGCTTTGCCGCGCAGGCCGACATCCGCCGCCGTGGTGTTGGCCATGCCGCGCGGCAGGATGGCCAGATGAGGCATGCGGGCGAACAACCTGCCCTCGAACAGCCGCGTCAGCACCGTCTGCACCGTGCCGTCGCCGCCGCTGATCAGAAGCAGGTCGACCTCCTGCCGGGCGAACTCCGAGAGAACTTCGTCCAGGACCTCGCGCCCGTCCGTAGCGATATGGATCACCTCCGGGACCCCGGCGACGAGCGCGGCGATCTCATCCGGCCCGCGCCGATTACGCTGGCTTTGCGGGTTGCTGATCAGGCCGATTTTCGGCATGTCGCGGAATCGTTCTCGGGGCTCAGGAAGAGAGCACCGTTCTGCTGAGCCACGACGCGCCGCGCACCGCGCGTGAAGCTACCGCGTGCCAGGGAGAACACCCGACTCTCAGCGACGATGCGCCATTCTCCCGCGCGCGCCTGGATCTCGTACACAGAGTACTGAGCGGTAAGTTCCTCGCGGGCCGACAGCCTCGATGCGGAGGGCATGCCGAATACCGGGACGGGCCCGTCCCGGCCGGCAATCTGGCCAAAGCTGAACGCGTGCTCGTGGCCGTGCAGGATCAGATCCGCCCCGTGACGCGCAATGCAGCCGCGCAGCACCGCCGCATCGAGCAGTCGCCGGCGGGGCCGGCTGATGCCATCCCTCGGGCAGTGGTGCGCGAGGAGGACCCGGCAACGACGATCCTCGCGCAGGTTCTCGAGCAGGCTGTCGAGACGCGCCTGTTGGGCAGCGCCGAGGCGGCCGGTCGCGAAGCCGGGCGGCGATGGCGCCGCGGTTGACAGGCCGACGATCGCGAGCGGTCCGCGGCGGCGCAGGAAGGGAAAGTCGGCGCCGTTCGCGGTGAGCGCGTCGGTATCGGACGTCGCGTAGGCCCGCCAGTGGTCCCAGCCATCGCCCGGCAGCACCTCGACCAGCGCGTCGTGGTTGCCCGGCACCAGCGAAATCCACTCGGGCGGCCCGAGGCGGCGCAGCCAAGCCCCCGCCTCCATGAACTCTGCCGGTAGCGCCAGATTGACCAGATCGCCGGTGATCGCGACGTGATCGGGCTCGATCGCGTGCAGATCGCGCACCAGAGCATCGAGAGCGGCCTGAACGTGGCTGCGCCGCCGGCCCAGCTGCCAGGACAGGTAGCCGAGCAGGCGCTTGTTCGCCAGCTGCGACCAGGTTACGGGCGGCAGCTGGCAGAGGTGCAGGTCGGAGACGTGGGCGAGCCTGAACACGGAGAAGGGCGGACAGTTCACTTGGGCTGCAGAAAGGCAGGCACTTATCGTAGCGCAGCGCCGCGGCGGCAAGCGCGATATTGCCGCCGCCGAGGGCAATACCGACGGAACACACATCGGCGAACGCCGTCGGCGACAATTCTCTAGGCCTCAGCCGCGCGCTGGCCTATGTGTCAGCGCCGGGCGAACGCCGCGTCCGGATGCGGAATGCCGTCGAGCCCGCTGAAACAGGCCGGGCGCGGTTCGCCCGAAGCATCGGGCAAATGGACCCATGACCGACCTTCGCCCCGTTCGCGGCACGCATGACATCGTCGGCGAGGAAGCGCTGCGCCATCGCAAGGTGTTGGAGACCGGGCGCGCCCTCGCCGCGCGGTACGGCTACCGCGAGGTCGCGACGCCGGTGTTCGAGTTCACCGAGGTGTTCGCGCGCACGCTCGGCGAGACCTCGGACGTCGTCACCAAGGAGATGTACACGTTCGAGGATCGGGGCGGCGACAGCCTGACCCTGCGGCCCGAGTACACTGCCGGCATCGCGCGCGCGTTCATTTCCGGATCGCTCGGCCAGCAGCTGCCGATCAGGCTGTTCGCGAGCGGTCCGATGTTCCGCTACGAGCGGCCGCAGAAGGGACGGCTGCGCCAGTTCCATCAGATCGACATCGAGATCCTCGGCGCTCCCGAGCCGCTCGCCGATGTCGAGGTGATTGCGCTCGGCGCCCGGATTCTGTCCGAACTCGGCCTCGCCGGGCAGGTCACACTCGAGCTGAACAGCCTTGGCGATCCGACGAGCCGGCGCGCCTATCGCGATGAGCTGGTCGGCTATCTGGCTCGCTACCAGGGCGACCTGTCCGCGGACAGCCGCGACCGGCTCGAGCGCAACCCGCTGCGCATCCTGGACAGCAAGGATCCCCACGACCGTGAGATTCTGATTGGCGCGCCGAGCCTGGCCGATTCGCTGAACGAGGCGTCGCGCGCGTTCTTCGCCGAGGTCCGGGCCGGCCTCGACGGGCTCGGCATCGCGTATCGGATCAACCCGGCGCTGGTGCGCGGGCTCGACTACTACACCCACACCGCCTTCGAGTTCACGACGACCACGCTCGGCGCCCAGGGCGCGGTGCTGGCGGGCGGCCGTTACGACGGGCTGATCGCGATTATGGGCGGGCCGGATACGCCCGGGATCGGTTGGGCCGCCGGCATCGAGCGCCTGGCCATGCTGCTGGCCGCGACGCCCGCGACACCGCGCCCCACCGCGGTCGTGCCGATCGGCGAGAGCACCACGATCGCAGCACTGCAGCTGGCCGAGGAGCTGCGCGCCGCCGGCCACCACGTCGAATTCGGCCTGCGTGGCAAGGTCGGGCAGCGCCTGAAGCGCGCGGCGCAGCAGAATGCCCGCTATGCGCTCCTGCTCGGCGAGGACGAGCTCAAGGCCGGCAAGGTCGTGCTGCGCGACCTCGACCGCGGCGAGCAGCATGAGGTCGCGCGGGCCGATCTCCTGAGCCGGATGCTTGTGGAACCGGGCACCTGAGATCCGATTGCGACCCTTGCGAGCGCGATCTGCGACATCCATGCCCTCAAGCGTGTCATCGCCGCAGGCATGCCCGAGCCGAGGTCCTGGCCCAAGAGCAGGCTCAGATGCTCGGCGAGCAGCCTGGCAACGAAGCACGACATCGCTCTCCCTCGCGCCGACATAGACAGATTGAAGGATCCGTTGACCATCCACCTGGGCGGTATGCTGGCAGCCGGATTGCCATGGTTGCGGGACTGGTCAAGCTACTCTGCGAGGTATGGCCGGCGCGTCAGCACCTGGCGATGGTGCGGCAGGGCGGTCTCTGACCCGGGCACGATCAGGTCCGGCGCGGTCGCCCGGAACCACTTGAAGCTGTCCATCTCCAGGTGGCGTCGGTGCGCGCCCTGATCGCGGTAGGCCTCGTACAGCACGAAGCGGGCGGGATCGTCCGGATCCTGGCAGACGTCGAACGCCAGGCAGCCGTCCTCGAGCGTGCGCGAATTGTGGGCGTGGCGGTCGATCAGCTCCGCGAACGCCGCCACCCGGTCCGGCTTGGCGCGGAACTCGACGATGATCACATAGGCCATCGTGTCCTCCCCGATTGCTTCGTAGCCCGGTGATCATGGTAAATCCCTGGGCTGACGACAACAGCGGGCCGAGGACCATCGTCTTGAGCCGTGCGCGCCGGACAGTCGCGTCGAGGAATCATGAGCCAAGCGCCTAACCAGAATTTCGAAGCCAAGCTCGACGGCATTCTCGCCAGGCATGCCGAACTCGGGCGCACGATGGTTGGGGCGAGTGGCGAAGGCTACGCCACGCTCGCCAAGGAGTACGCCGAGCTCGAGCCGATCGCCGCCGGGATCCAGGAATGGCGCGCGGCCGAGCAGGAGGCCGCGGGCCTGCGCGAGATGATCGCCGATCCTGCGCTCGATCGGGACATGCGTGCGCTCGCCGAGGACGAGCTGCACGCGGTGGAGCGCCGGCTGCCTCGGCTCGAGCGCGCCGTCAAGCTGGCGCTGCTGCCCAAGGACGAGGCGGATGACAGGGGCGCGATCCTCGAGATTCGGGCCGGCACCGGCGGCGAGGAGGCGGCCCTGTTCGCCGGTAACCTGTACCGCATGTACCAGCGCCACGCCGAGCTGCGCGGCTGGCGCTTCGAGCCGCTGTCGGTGAGCGACACGGGGCGCGGCGGCATCAAGGAAGTGGTGGTCGCGATCAAGGGCCGCGGCGTGTTCCGCAGGCTAAAATACGAGGCGGGCGTGCACCGGGTGCAGCGCGTGCCGGTGACCGAGGCGTCGGGCCGCATTCACACCTCTGCGGCCACGGTCGCGGTGCTGCCCGAGGCGGAGGAGGTCGATGTCCGGATCGACGACCACGACCTGCGCATCGACGTCTACCGTTCGAGCGGCCCCGGCGGACAGTCGGTCAATACCACCGACTCCGCGGTGCGCATCACCCATCTGCCGACCGGCATCGTGGTCACTCAGCAGGACGAGAAGTCGCAGCACAAGAACAAGGCCAAGGCGCTCAAGATCCTGCGCTCGCGCCTGTACGAGCGGGAGCGCATGGCGCGCGAGGCCGAGCGCGCCGCCAGCCGCAAGGGCCAGGTCGGCACGGGCGATCGCTCCGAGCGGATCCGCACCTACAACTTCCCGCAGAGCCGGTGCACCGATCACCGCATCAATCTCACGCTGTACAAGCTCGACCAGATCCTGGCCGGCGAAGCACTGGACGAGGTGATCGATGCCTTGATCGCCGAGGACGAGGCGGCGCGCCTCGCCGAGGCGGTGTAAACGGGTCGGCGCGCGCAACGAACGTCTGTTCGATGGCGAGGCTGACCCCCGATCGCTCTGGGATCTCGAGCGCCGTGTAGCCCTTCGCGGGGGAGTTGTTACTTCATCGGGTTGCACGGCGGGGACGCACGGTGGCGGCCAGCGCCGACCGGCCCCGTTGGCCGCTTATCTTAAGTCCCTGACATGCTTCCAGGCGTGCTCAGCGGACGGGCGGCCAGGGCCGGATGGACAGACGTCAGCTTCGCCCTTTGCCGCCGTCGCCGTGGCCGCCGCCACCGCCACCGCCATCGCCGCCACCGCCATCGCCGCCACCGCCATGGCCGCCGCCACCGCCATGGCCGCCGCCACCGCCATGGCCGCCACCGTCGCCATGGCCCCCACCGTCGCCCTGGCCGCCGCCACCGCCTGTGCTGCCCCCACCAGAACCGGGGCCATTGCCGGAGCCGGGACTATTACCGCTTGGCCCGCCCCCATTGGCACCGCTGTGCCCACCCGGGCCGCCGCCGCCTGTGCTGTTCCTGTTTCCACC
>JBKPNX010000197.1:0-4703 GCA_046732855.1 Pseudomonadota bacterium | reverse complement strand
GGCCGGCTCGTAGGCGCTCTTGCGCCTCCAACAGCCAGGGCGGCCGCAGCAGGCTCCCGACCACATCAGCATGCGCCGTGATCATGTCCTGTCGCCTATGTTCGCGCGCGCGAAGGATAGCATGATGTATCCGAACAGCGTAGGCCACGTTGCGGTTCTGATCCGGCGACCACCTCTGGGGCTTCCTGAGAAGCCAGCATTCCCCAGCCAACGTCGCAGCGACACGCGGTCGCCGGGCCAGTTTCCGCGCCTGCGCATGCCGATGGAACCTAGCCAACTAGGGAGTTGGAAACACCGAAGCCGTGCGACAGCTTTGGTCGACTGCAACCCGCGGAGCCTTCCATGTCCGAACAGTCGACCGCCAGTTCCCTTCTGGCCTTGTCTCAGAAGCTGCAGCATCTGGCAGAAGTTGCGGCGCACGCCGTGGTGGGCATACGATCGCATGGACGCTTGGTGGCAAGCGGGCTCGTCTGGAAGCCAGGTGTGGTCGTCACCGCCAGCGACGCGCTCGAGGCCGACGACGACCTTTCGGTGATCGCCGCCGCCGGCAAAGCCTTCTCGGCGCAAGTCGCTGGCCGTGATCCCACCACCGACGTCGCCGTGCTGCGTCTCAGCGACAACCTGCCCGAGCTGGCTCAGTTGACAGTGAGCGATGCAGTGCGCATCGGCCAGATGGTCCTTGCGCTGGGCCGTGGCCAGGACGGGGTCATTGCAAACCTGGGCATGGTGTCGGTTGCGGGCGGGCCCTGGCAAAGCATGCGCGGTGGGAATATCGACAGCCTGATCCGCCTCGACATGCGCCTCAGCCACCGCTCGGAAGGCGGCCTCGTAGTCGACAGCGAGGGCCGCTTGCTTGGCATGCCAGTATTCGGGCCGCGGCAAACGCCTCTTGTCATCCCGATGTCAACGATCGAGCGTGTCGGAGCCCAGTTGCTCGCGGACGGCCGCATCCGGCGCGGATATTTGGGCATTGGCTTGCATGGCATTCGCCTCGACGAAGCCTTGGCTGCGTCTCTCTCGCTGCCCGACAGGCGCGCAATCATGGTCGTGAGTGTCGATCCCAATGGACCGGCTCGGACGGCAGGCGTTCTCGTCGGCGACGTGATCATCGGATTCGACGGTGAACCTGTGTCCGGCGTGCGAAGCCTATTTGCGCGACTGACGCCCGAAAGTGTCGGCAAGTCAGCCGAGCTCAGGATGCTGCGTGCAGGCCAGATCGCCACAGCCAGAATTGCGATCGGAGCAAGCCCGCCGCCGTGACCGCGCGCCGAAATGAGATCGGCAGCGCCGGATCGCCGATAGCCGTCGAGCTTTCGATGGACGATGCCGAGCTCGCAGAGCGCGTTCGCATGATGATCATCGAATGGCCCGACATCGAAGTCATCGACGCAGAGGACGGACGCACGCCCCAAGTCCAAATCACCGATGGTGCGGTAGAGCCTGCACCGAGCGTACCGGTACTCGTACTCACCGATGCTTCGGGCCTGATGGAGGCGCTGCAGGCCGGAGCCTCGGCCGTGCTATCGGAGTCCGCCGACGGCGATAGTCTTTGCACTGCCATTCGGGCCGCCGCGCTAGGCCTTACGGTGGTGTCGGCGGAATTTCGCGATCATCTCGTCGATGCCTCGGGCGCTCGCAGTGCTCTAGAGAGCGACGGCGAAGATGCGCCGCCGGCGATCGATCTCACAGCGCGAGAACTGCAAGTGCTGCGGCTGCTGGCGGAAGGAGCGTCGAACAAATCCATTGCTCGCCGCCTTGGCATAACGCCGCACACTGCCAAGTTCCACGTCGCCTCCATCGTGGCAAAATTGGGCGCTACGGGACGGACAGATGCGGTGGCCAAAGCCATGCGCTTGGGGCTCGTTATGGTTTGAACTTGGGCATCAGCGGATATCGTCGAAGCGATCCGAGACGACAGGAGCTGCGCTTGCGGAGACGCTCGGGAACTGCCCGCTAGCATGGGCGGAGCAGCGTCTGAACTGACCTCGACCGGGGTCTAGGAGCGGCTGCCCGACGCGGAGCCTCGCCTGGGTCGGCGGACGGCTCTCACCTTCCCGCTGTTTCCTCCTCCGCAGAAGAACTGATCACCGCCGTCGGATTCGAGCCCCGACACGCCCACTCCAGGCGGCATCTCGAGCCTCTCCAGGACCTCTCCCGTTCGAGGATCGACTCGCCTCAAGTCGCTCTCGTCACCTTGCCAGGTACCATGCCAGAGCTCGCCGTCAATCCAGGTGACCCCGGTGACGACGCGGTTGGACTCGATGGTGCGAAGAATCGCCCCTGTCTCGGGATCGATTTGATGGATCTTCCGGCCCCGATGCTGTCCCACCCAGAGCGTCCCCTCGGCCCATGCGAGCCCCGAGTCACCGCCGCCGCCAGGCGCCGGGATCGTCGCGAGCACACGACCGGTCTTCGGGTCGATCTTCTGGATGCGATCCTCGGCGATCTGAAACAGGTGCTGGCCGTCGAAGGTTGTTCCCGCATGCGCGGCGACATCGATCGAGCGCAGCATCTTCCCGCTCGCCGGATCGAAGGCGTTCAGCTTGTCTCCGGACGCAAACCAGACCTGCTGACCGTCAAACGTAACCCCATGCACCTGGTCGACACCCGGAAAGGGTCCGTACTCACTGAGGATCTCGGCCGCTGATCGTTTCATGCTTCCATCCTAGTCACTCGGCAGTGGAGCGGGGAGTAACAAGGTCGTCGTGAATCCCACGGGCGGGGTCATCCAACGACGCGCTCGCCCGCGACCGAACGACTGCGCCTTGCCCGCTGCCGCAAGCGAGTCGAGCGCCCGCTGCACGGTGCGCTGGCTGGCGCCAAGCGCAAGCGCCAGGGCCGAGCTCGACCACGACTCACCGTCGGCAAGGAAGGCGAGCACCGCCGCATGCTTCTCTTCGACGGGCCGCGCCAGGACGACGACCTCGCGTGCGAGGCGCGGGGCAAGCGCAAAGCCTCGCTTCGTCGCGCTCACGCCGGCGAGCGGCCGAAGCAGCGTGCGAAGCCGCCCGACTTCGACCCGCAACCGTGCGCGATGCGATTCATCGGCGTGCTTCGCTCGAAATGCCCGCGCAACGAGCGTGCCCCTCGGCACGTCTCCGGGCCACGCTTCGCCCAGCGCCCGTGCGAGCGCGAACAACACCGGACGCGTTGCGAGCGAGACCACCGTGCGTGCGTCACGCACGACATGGCGGCACGCGTCCACGACGAGCGCTCTCGACGCGAGTAACGCTTCAACCTCCTCAAGCCGGAGGAGTCGCTGTTGGCCACGCGCGATCAAGCGCGCCGCGGGTGTGTTCAGGACGAGAGATGCGCTTTCCACCTCCGCCGTCAGCGCAGGGATGCCTGCGCAACGCGCGGCGCGCTCGGCCCGAGCGAGCGCAGCGCGCGCCGTCTCCGTCCGCAGGCGTCGCATCGCGATCCCTGCAGCTACCAGCTCGTGGGCGGCCTCCAAGGCGGGCGGGAAAGGGGCAGGGTCGAGCGCGGCGAGCGCATGCTCGGCCTCGTCGAGGCGCCCGATCAGGAGGAGACGCCGGACCTCGAGATGCCGCGCATGCGCGGCGTTCACCCAGTCGCCGCGCTTTTCGAGCGTCGCCCGCGCTGCGTCGAGCGCCTTCGCAGGCCAGCCCAGGTCGCGCGAGACGAGCGCGATCTCGGCCTCGGCGACGACACACCGCGCGCGGGCCACCGCCTCTCTCGGACCGAAGGCGCGCGCCGCGGTTTGCAGGAGAGCCTTCGCGCGAACGAGATCGCCGAGCCGCGCCATTGCGATGCCGCGAAGCGCGAGCGCAGGCGGATCGTCGCGCAACGCGACCCGGTTCAGGGCGCCGAGGACGTCACCTTTGGCGATCGCACGCGCCGCCGCGGTGATCAGCGAATCCATCCCAATCCCGCCACACTTGTAACTCTCACCTCCGACAGCCGGTGGCTAAATCTATCGCACGACCTCCAAAAGGACGTTGGAACGACAGCGATGAAGGGCGCCCGACAGAAGGAGCGTAAGACCATACCCGACCAAAGGAGAGAAACGATGATTGACCACAAGACAGGCGAACAGCGCGTCATGCGCACGCCGCCGGTCGTATCGCCGGAGGCCTGGGAGGCGGCGCGCCAGCAGATGCTGGTGAAGGAAAAGGCCCTGACTCGCGCCCGCGACGGGCTCGCTGCCGAACGCCGGCGGATGCCGTGGATGGCCGTCGAGAAGGCGTATGAATTCAAGGGGCCGAACGGCAAGATGACCCTGCTCGACCTGTTCGAGGGCCGCCGGCAGCTGATCGTCTACCGCGCCTTCTTCGAACCCGGGGTGTTCGGCTGGCCTGACCACGCCTGCCGGGGCTGCTCCATGGTGGCCGACCAGGTCGCCCACGTCGCTCACCTGAACGCCCGTGATACCACCCTCGTTTTTGTCTCGCGTGCGCCTCAGGCGGACATCACGCGGCTGAAGGCGCGGATGGGCTGGGAAATGCCATGGTTCACCCTCACGGACAGTTTCGACGCCGATTTCGGCGTGGACGAGTGGCACGGCACGAACGTGTTCTACCGCGACGGCGACCGCGTGCGCCGCACCTACTTCATCAACAACCGCGGCGACGAGCAGATGGGGAGCACCTGGAACTACCTCGACATCACGCCGCTGGGCCGGCAGGAGGTCTGGGAGGACTCGCCCGAGGGCTATCCTCAGACCCCGACCTACAAGTGGTGGA
>JBKPNX010000196.1:0-8491 GCA_046732855.1 Pseudomonadota bacterium | reverse complement strand
CGCCGCCCGCCGCCACGACCAGGTCTGACGCCTCCTTAAGCACATGCTTAAAGCGTTGCTTGGTCGAGCAATACCGGGCCGCGGTGCCGCCAGCCGCCAGCGCCGCCAATAGATCTTCCGCAGCGACATCGCCGCTGCCGGCGCTGGGATTGTGCAAGACGATCGCGCGCACGGATATCAGCGCGCAACCAGCGCAGCAAGCGCAGCCCCAGCCGGGGGTGCGGGTGCCATGACAGGGTCCCTCAAGATACGTCCCCGCCAGCGGCAAACGGTGGCAGGCCAAACCAAGTTCCTCTGTCACAGAACGAACTTCGCGGCGCGCAGGCACCAGGAACGCGGCGGTTCTTTCTACCGGGTCTCTTCTCTTTCCTCGGTCAACGGCGCTGGTCTTCGCAAGTCGAGTGAAGTTCGTCTTGATGTGTTCCATCTCCTCCTCGGTCAGCTCCTCGAGCTGCAGCAGGCGGTTGCGCGCCTTTTGATTGGCCCAGATGAGTTCATCGAGCTTGAGCTAAGGGCCTCCGTGTCGCGGTTTTGGGTATTTTGAATCAGGAATACCATGAGGAAGGTGACGATCGTCGTACCGGTATTGATGACGAGCTACTGAAACAGCGGGCCGCTTATCCCCCAGACCACAATCGTGGTGAGAGCCAGCGCGAACGTCGATGCACGACCGGCATGACGGGCCGCCCAGCGGGCGAGCTTGTCGAAGCGGTTGCTGAGGGTGGGCCTGGGTGTGCTCCACTCACCTGTCGCGAGCCCTTCTTTGGTTGATGGCCTGCCAGTTTGCCTTTCTGCAACTGAACCGATTCTTTATGGCAGCTTTGGAAACATTTGGAAGGGATGCGCTCACCTTGCAATGACTGCGGTGCCGCTACGAGAAGTCTTTAGTGACGCCTGATCGAGCCTCAGCCAGGCCATCCTCGCCGGCGCGAATCGCCTCGATCAAACCCGCCTCGGCAGAGGGTATCAGGTCCGAGAGCACCGCTAGGTCATAGCGGCGGGCGGCGCCAAGCCTGAGTGCGGTGTTCATGTCGATCCCGACGAGATGGCCACTCGACGCGAGCCTCAGCTGGCCTTGGCAGGCGAGCAGAACATCCCAGGCCTCGTGCTCCTGATCGGTGATCAAGGCGTGCTCGCGGTACCGGCACAGCCGTCCGTCAGCTCCACGCGCGCCTTGGGCGCAGGGCAGGCCGTCGTCGCGGCAGGCCCGGCAGTATTCAGGCCCTCCGCCCGGCTGGAAGTGCCAGCAGCAGAGAGCCCTGACCCGTTTTTTGCCGCGTTCAGCAGCACCTGGCGAAGCGTAAACTCCTGAAAAGAACCGCTCGCCCACGGGGTAGAGCTCCATCACCGCAGCGATGTTTTGAGGCGCAAGCGGCGCCGGCCCTCCATCCAACTCGACGCCGGACCAAGTCATTACGTGTCGGACCGCGAGCTCACGGATTAGCTGCGCCTGGTAGAAGCCGTCCCGCTCGCCCTCGGCGGAGAGATCAGGCAGCCGTCCAGGGCTAATCCCGCTTCCGTGCGCTCCGTGGCCTGGCGCTCGATCGCCTCAACAGCGCGCCTCGCTGCAGCTTGCGCCGCTGCCGTGCCAGCAGTGGTCAGCGGCATCACGGTCACGGTGAGGCGGTACGGCAGCAGGATCTCGTACGGTCCCGACCGATGCGCGAGATCGATCATCTTGTGTTCACCTTGTGGAAAACATCGGCTCGAAGAGCCTACGACTCATTGCCGCTGTTTCCGCGGCCCGGGATTCTGAGCCTATCCTGGGATCGATTCGGGATCGGGCCCGCACCGAGTTATCCACGGAGTTCTGGAGAACCCTGGGGACAAAGCTGTGAACGAGGAGCGATACTCTGGCATGCTGCCCCACGAGCTTCAGCGGTCTCATTCAATTCGTAGGGTGCGCCAGAGCCGGCCATTCCTAACTCTTCGATAACTGCAACCCAATAAGGACACAGCCCGGTGAGGGACGGAGGTGTCGTGAGCCGGGCGCACATCACGGTGCGCCCGGCTTCCCTGAGGGCACCTCTCGTGCTCGCTTCTCAGACGTACACGGTCCCGTCGAGGTCGTTCCCCGAGCGACGTCGAGCCGCTTCGACAGCTTCACCTGCGGCACGAGCAGGAACATCACCACGGTGGTCAGACCCTGTCCGCTGCGCCGGGAGCGGTCAGTGGCACGCCGGAAGCCTCGGACCTCTCCGGTTTGCCTGCTGAACGAGACGCGCAAGCCGCCCACCACCAGGAGCGATGGTCCGGTCCGCCGAGGCACAAATCGGAGTGGCCCGAAGCGGTGCTCCGGAAACGTGCTCGGGCTGATCCGCTTGCCGTCGGTGCCCTTCCTCGGCGCGTTCTCGGTCGGGATCGCGAGAAAGCGCCCGCGCCTGCTCCGGATCACCGCGCCCTCATCGAATGCCCGGATGATCTGGGGCGCCTTCGTGTAGACCAGGCTCGCGGCGTCGAGCTTCTGGTTCGGGTAGTGCTTGTCGCGCCAGCTGTTGGCGAGCCGCGGGCCGAGCCCGGCGCTCGCAACCTGACGGCGCAGCTCGGTCTTGAGGCCGCGGCCGGCCTCGCGCGCCCCGGCGGCCACCGCGCGCTCGATGTGGCGCATCTCGGTCTGCATGCCGGCCTCGACGGGCCGGATGATCGTGGCGGCCAGCTTCATGCCATCTGCAATCCGTCCAGTCCGTGGAAGAGCGCGCCTCAGCCGACGGGGTGATGATGGCCTCCGAACGTGCGCTCCTGAGCCCTTAGCGGAAGTAGAGCGATAAACGAAACGTTTTCCTGGTCATTTGGAGTTTACCATAAGCACCGAGTCAGAACACTCTCGCAGCCAGGGAATAAAGATCCAAGTCAGACGTTTGCGAGAGCAAAATACTCGTTCACGAGGGAGTGAAGCCATGTCCAGCCACATCTTGCTGGCGACCGTGGCCGGGATCGCTCTTTCTACACCGGCGTGGGCGCATGACCCGGAGGAGGCGCCGATTAACACTGACATACAGGCCATTTTCTTGCATCCGGCCGCGGACTTAGAGGCTATTTTGTTGGATCCGGCCGAGGCGCCGATTGACAAGGAGATGAAGATTCTGTGGCTCGAGAATATCGAGGCGCGTCTGCAAGAGAACATTGCAGCCGTGCGATCCGGCCCAGGCGGCCAAGCCGCCGCCCATACCGACCGCACAGTTTTGGAACACCCGGCGGCACGGACGAACGCGAACCTTGCCGCGAATTAGACGCTCCGCCGCCTGCCGGCGGAGTTCGGTCTTGAGGCCGCGGCCGACGTCGCCGATACTATCGCCGCCGCCCGTTCGATCTTGCGCAGCTCCACCTGCGTGTCGGCTTGCAGGCAGCGGGCGAGAGTGGCAATCCATTTCATGGCGGCCGTCCCACACTGAGCGCGTAGTGCTGGTCGTCAAGCCCAATCTCTACGGGCGGCACTCATATCCTCGAGTGGTCAGCACAGTCGATCCAGCCCAGAAGCCTCTGTTGGGCGGTTGCCCTGAAGAGGCTTTCGGCCGATGATTATGCCTGCGTTGTCGGCATTCCAGATGAGGAGGAAGTCATGTGCCGACGGTCCGAATACGACCTGTACGCGCGTACGAGCTCGAAGCTTGCGAGCACGAACTCCAAGCCTGCTCGTTCCCTCGTGGAGGTTTTGCGCGATCTGTTTCGGCCACGCCGGCCGCAGGTGGCGCAGGCGGAAGTGGTCCCTTTCCCGGTTGAGGTCGCGACCAGCACCGACACAGAGGCCGACCGCGAAGGTTCCAAGGCGGCCTGAGGCGCGACCCGCGAACCAAGCCAGCGTCGCGCCGAGGACGGGCAGTGGCGTTCTCGGGCATGACGATCTCGTCGCCCGCCATGGCGATCATGCTGGCGATCGAGGCAGCGATGCCGTCGATCCAGACCGTGATCGCGGCATCGTGGCGCTTCAGGGCGTTGTAGATGGCGACGCCGTCGCCCGGGCTGTTGATCCGCACCGTTAGCTCAGCGATCGACCCGAGCGCCTTCAGCTCGTCGAGGAACGCCTTGGCCGGGATGCCGAAGGCGCCGATCTCCTCGTAGATCACGATCTCCGCGCGCTTTATCTGGGCGCGGAACTCGTACCAGCGCTTCACGCCGCGTTCTCCTCGGTCTGCGTCGGGCGATCGCAGTCCTCGGCATCGACCTCAGCCGCCGGCTCTGCGGCGGCCGTTGCAGGCCGGCCGAACTGGAGACCGAGCTCCTCCTCGCGCGCATGGTCAGCGGCAATGCGCCGATCGACCTCCTCGGCGTCGTAGCCCTCGCTCTCGATGACATCGGACCGGGACTTGAGCCCGGCCTCGATCGCCTCGATCTCGGCCTTGCGGTCCTTGAGCGGATCGACCCAGTCCCACTTCGGCGGGATCCATTTGACCGCGAGGTACGGCGCCGGGTCCCGAGCAAACTCTGGTAGGTCCAGCGCGCCCGAGAGCACCGCATCCCGGATCCAGCGCTGCCAGACACGGCGGCACAGCTGGAACACCAGCGTGCCGTGCTGGAACTGTTCGATGCGCCGCCGGAACTCGAGCTTGCCCTCGCGCAGGCTCGAGTAGTTCGCTTGGCGCAAGTCGCCCGTGACATTGGTGTAGGGCACGCCCATCGCGACGCAGCAGGCCAGCAGCGTCCGGTACTGAAAGGCTTCGTAGGAGCCGCCAACGTCAACCGGGTCGGAGAACTTGATGTCCTCGCCCGGCAGCAGCAGCTGCATGGTGCCGGGCTGCAGGCCGATCAGGGCGGCTCCATCCGCATCCTTCTGGGAGCTGTCCTCGCGCATGACGTCATCGGGTCCGGGCCGGGTCACGAAGCCCGCGAACATCGCCGCGACCTTCTTCCGGTCGAGCTCGGCGTCGTCGTACTGGTCGAGCAACCACAGGCGGACCATTGCCGGCGCGATCCAGGGCACGCCTCGGATCTGCCCCTCCGCGATCGGGTGGAACACGTGGCAGACCTGCTCCGCGGGCACCCGAACCAGATCGCCGGCACTTCGCTGTCTCACATCGCCCGGATGGGTGCGGTGGAAGTGATAGGCGACCCGGCGCCCGATCCGGTCCAGCTCGATGCCGAAGATGATCTCGTGACCGTTGGGGAGGGTCTCGCACTTGCCGAGCGGGAGATGCTCGGAGGACAGCATCTGCAGCTGCAACGGTACGGTGAGCACGTCGTCTGGGCGACGTGGCCGGAACCGGAGAAAACACTCGCCGGCCTCGAACATGGCCCGCGCGGCCATGGCCTGGAGGCCATAAAAGTCGGTCAGGCCATCGGCATCGGCCTCGTCTGTCCAGGCGAGCCACAGGCGCTGGATCCGGTCCTTCAGCTCGGCGTCGTCAACCAGGCTCGACGGCTTGATGCCGGCACCGACGGTATGGGCGGTGAAGCTCGCGACCGCATTGGCAGCGTACGGATTGGTGCGCACGAGCTGGCGCGCTCGGGCGCGCTGCAGCTCGCCACCCTGGAGTATCAGGCTGTTGATGCTCTCGCCGCCGGCGCGCCAGGCCACGAGCCGGCGCTGCATCTGCGCGCCGTCGAAACCTGCGCTCTGGGCGAGCTTGCCCGTCGCCAGGAGCCGTGCCGCCCCGGCGATGCGGGAGACCAGGTTCAATCCTCAAAGCCCCTTCGAGGTGTAGATTCGGATCTGGCGCACGGGTGCGTCTCCCTCGAGCGCCTGAAGCTCACGCTCCAGCTCGGCGATCGCTCGGGCGATCTCCGCGCTGCCGCGGTACTCGACCGATCGCCCGTCGTAGGACACGCGCGCCACAGCGCTGTCCCGCTGCGCCCGCAGTGCCTCGAGGCGCGCTTCCATCTCGGCAACGGTCGCCATGTCAGCGCGCCATGTAGCCGCTGTGGATGACCTGCCGTGCCGGCGGGCGCACCAGGGGCGTTCGGAGCGACGCCGCGTCGTGATCATCCCGTTCCGCACTACGCGCCAACGCCTCCTCCATCCGCCGCCAGTGGCGCTCCTCGAAGCGGTCAAGGCCGTAGATCGCGGCCGCGGCTCGGGCATACACTCGGCAATCGAGTGCCTCGTTACGCCGGCCCGGCTCTTTCTCCCAGGAGCCGCGCGGGAAGCCCCTTTGACGATCCGGGTGACCAGGCGCTCGGCGGTGAGCTGCTTGAAGCACTCTTCCCCGTACTGCGGGAAGTGACAGGCGCCAAGCGGATAGCTAGCGCCATCATCGAGCGCCTCCTCGGTCGGCCACTCCAGCTTGAGCCAGCGGTACAGCTCTCCCTTGGCGATCGGTGTGCCGACCGACCAGACCCGCAGACCGCGTCGCTTGCCGCCGGCGTCGGCCCGCGAGACCGACAGCAGCAATGCCGTGTCGTGGTCGCGCCCCTTGACCGCGGCCGCGGAGCGCGGCTGCCGGGCGGCGGCGCCGGCCGGGCCCCAGCTCGCCTGCGGATGCTGCCGGACCCAGGCGTAGACGTCCTGTGTCGCGTAGCCGGCATCGACGCACATCCCGGATCGGCAGCGTGTGGCCCGAGGCATGCGGCCAGTCCTTCGCGAGCACCGCGTCCAGCTTCGCCCAGACCTCGGCCCGCGCCGTGTCGCCCTCGATTACCCGGTAGTCGACCGACCAGCTCTCCTTGTTCCGGCCCCAGGCGACCACCTCGACCTCGATCCGGTCTTTCTGGACGTCGACCCCTGCGGTCAAGAACAGTCCCAGCTCGGGCACGATGCCGATCCGGTAGCTCTCACGCCGCTCGTACAGCCGCTGCCACTCCGGCGCTTCGGCCTCCTCCTCGAATGGCAGCCCGAGAACCGTGTTGACGAAGCCCTTCATGAGGTCGGGCGCCTTCTGCGCCTGCTCGTACATCTCCGCGGCGTCGGCCCAGCTGAACCAGCCAACCGGGCTGTACAGGCTGGATAGGTGGAACCCGGCAGTCCGGCCGTCGCCGGCAGCGGTGGGTCGCCACTCGCCCTGCTCCAGCATCCAGGTCTTGTAGCGCTCCCCGATCAGCTCGCCGCAATGCGCGCAAGCGTACTCCGCCTCGCGCGGCCGACGCTCCGGCCAGCGCAGGTTCTCGAGCTCCAGCGTCTGGTGCTCATGGCAGTGCGGGCATGGCACGAAGTACCGACGCTGGTCGCTTGCCTCGTACTCGCGCTGAATCCGCGACAGACTTTTCGTACGCCGCGCGCCGCTCGCCCAGCAGGATCGGATCGCCTTCGCCCTCGACATCGCCGGGGTAGCCGTCGACCTCGTCCAGGAACATGTAGCGCGCCGGCATGGAGCGCAGTCCGACCGCGCTGTTGGCGCCGGTCAGGATCAGCACCCCGCCCGGGAACTCCTTGCTCAGCACCGTGTTGCCGCTGTCGCGCGAGCGGCGCTCCTTGACTCGTTCGCGCAGGACCTCGCTCTCCTCGATCAGGGGGTCGATCCGCTGCTTGCTGTTTCGGTTGGCCAGCTCCACCGTGGGCGCCACCGCCATCATCGGCCCCGGTGCCTGATGGATCACGTACCCGATCCAGCAATTGCCGCACTCCGTGCCGCCGATCTGCGCGCCCTTCATCAAGGCGACCCGCTGCACGGGCGAAGCCGGCGACAGACAGTCCATGATGTCGCGCAAATAGGGCGTCCGCTCCGTGCGCAAGCGCCCGGGCTCGGAGGATGCCCGCTGGGACAGGACGCGGTAGCGGTCGGCCCACTCGGAGACCGTCAGCAGCGGGTCGGGCTTGAGCCCGTCCCGCCATGCGCGCTCGATCGCATCGGCGCCCTCATAACTTTCCATGCTGCTTCAGGACAGGTCGAACCCGACGCGGCTCTCGCGTGGCGGATTGGTCTGGGGGGCTCGAATCAGCGTTTCAGGAAGGGTCTGCTCGAGCCGCCGTCCAGCCACGCTGCCGCGCCGTCGAGGACCGCCCGCAAGGCATACGATGTGTACGGCTTGCCGAGAATGCCCAAGAGCCCCGCCGCTTCGGCCTCGGCATCGGTAAGATGTCCGGTCGCGGCAATCGCCGGTATGTCGAAACGCTCCTGGACTTCCTTCGCGGCCGCCAGGCCGTCGACGCCGTCTGCCAAGCGGACGTCCGCCAGCACGAGATCTGGATGCTCGTCAGCGACAAGGGTGATCACCTCCTCGCGGGTTCTTGCTCGGCCCACGATGGCGTGGCCCAGAGCGGTGAGCTCGCCGCACAGATACTCGGCTACCATCCAGTTATCCTCGGCGATCGCGATGCGCAGAGGCTTCATTGGGTACTGCCGACGTGCATAGGGCTGCCCGGCGTGGTCGCCCTGGTGAGATAACACGTCGCTCATGAAAGGTTCCGGCAACAAGCCTTGGGGTCACTCACCACCTTTCTTACATTCCCCAGTGCAGTCTTTCTCCGCACCGCGTGGTGGCCCAGGCCCCTTGAGCGCCGATGGGATCGAGGTCCGTGGCAATGTCTGAGGTCCCGGCCGCTAGCTGGCTGGCTGCGATCGTGGAGTCCTCGGAGGACGCGATCGTGAGCAAGAGGCTGGACGGCACGATCACGAGCTGG
>JBKPNX010000195.1:0-8618 GCA_046732855.1 Pseudomonadota bacterium | reverse complement strand
TCGAACGCGAGGCGCCCCTTCGGCTCAGCCGGACCGTCCCTCCTGGTGGTGGACGGCTTGCGCGGCTCGTTCAGCAGGCAAACCGGAGAACTCCGAGGCTTCCAGCGTGCGACCGAGCGCGCCCGGCGCCGCGGCCAGGGTCTGACCACCGTCGTGATGTTCCTGCTCGTGCCGCAGGTGAAGCTGTCGAAGCGGCTCGACGTGGCGCGGGTGGCCGAGCATTGGTCGGCGCAGCTCCCGGCGCTGATCGAGCAGCAGCTGCGATCGGAGTGATCGATGCCGGCGAGCAAGGCCGAGCAGGTGCTGGAGGCGCTCGAGGCTCTGCTCGAGACGATTCCGGATGCCGTCGTCGCGCACAACAGCGTGCTGCCCGAGAAGATCCCGGACGGTGGGCTGGTCATCCTGCGCGACGGTGATCCCGGCGAGCCGGAGCAGGCGCTCGGTGCATTCGGGGATGCCTACTACCAGCATGCGGTTGAGATCGAGGCCTACGTCGAGGAGGGCGATGCCGCCGCGCGTGATGCTGCGTTCGATGCTCTCCTCCAGCAGATCGGCATTGCGCTCGAAGCCGACCCGCCCCTCGGCGGCCTCGCCTTCGGCCTGACCTACGGCCGGCCCGAGACGAGCATCGAGGCGGTCACCGGCGTGCCGGCGATCAAGGTCGTGACGCTTACCGTGACCGTCGACTACGAGACCGACACACCCCTCGCCTGATTACTCGAACATCCGCAGGAGACCACAATGGCGCGAGCCTATGGTTCGAGCGCGCATCTGCTCATGAGGCGCGAGACGGTCTACGGTCAGGCGGCGACCGGCAATTACATCCGCATGCCCTTCAACCGCTGCAATCTCGGCAGCGAGCAGGGCCTGATCGATTATCCGGTTCTGGGTCAGGGGCGCGATCCATTGGCGCCGCTTCAGGACGTGATCAACGACGAGGGCGACATCGTCGTGCCGGTCGACCCGCGCTACCTGGGCCTGTGGCTCACCGGCCTGTTCGGCGATCCGGACACGACCGACAACCTCGATGGCAGCTGGGACCACGAGTTCGCCTCCGGCGGCGATGACCTCCCGAGCTATACGATCGGGGTCGATATGCCGAAGGTGCCAGCGTTCTTTCGCCACGCGGGCGTCAAGCTCAACTCGATCGCGCTGGAGTTCACCCGCTCCGGGCCGGCGGCCGCCACCATCGACGCCATCGCCCAGGGCGAGACCCGGTTCGGCACGAGCCAGGGCGGCACGCCGACCAGCCTCAGCTTCAGCCGCGGCCCCCGCGTTGCAAGAGCCTTTGAGCGCCGATGGCCGAGGTCGGTTGCAGCCATGTATCCGGCCTTTGATTGCGGCCCTTCGGCCGCTGGCCCTGATGGGATCCGCGGATCGACGCCCTACCAGGGCTTCGCGCTTCGCTGCGCGGGAAACTGGACGGGTTTGGATCGATCCCGGTCCGACCGGTGCGCCATCAGATGCTCAGTTGCCCTCGCAAGCTTGAGGAATGCTGCCCTCCTTTTCCGGCGTCGTAAGGGAGCTCCGCCCTACGCGGCACGCACCCGGGGATGAAATCCGGCCCGGAAGGTTTCGTTCCGGACCATCAGCGCCCACGCGATCCGGGCGTTTTTGTTGGCGAGAGCGACGGTGGCGACGTTTACCGGACGTCGCGCCAGAAGCTCGCCCAGCCAGGTCGACATCGGGTCGCTGCGCTTCTGCCAGCGCACTACCGTGCGGGCACCGTGCACGAGCAGCCGCCTGAGGTAGCCGTCGCCGCGTTTGCTGATCCCACCAAGCCATTCCCTGCTGCCGCTAGAACGTTGTCGGGGGACCAAGCCGAGCCAAGCCGCAAACTGCCGCCCGGATCGAAAATACGCCGGGTCACCGACCGTGGCGACGAGCGCGGTCGCGGTGATCGGCCCAATCCCGGGAATCGTCGCCAGCCGCTGACTGATCTCATTGGACCGGTGCCAGCCGAGGAGCTGGCGCTCGAGCTCGGTGATCTTCTGCGCGACCTCGCGCAGCTGCGTCACCAGCGTCAGCAGCGCTTCCCTGGCCAGCGGGGGAATGCGGTCGTCGTTGGCCTCGGCGAGCAGCGTGACAAGCTCGCGCACGCGGCCGAGGCCCTTCGCGGCAACCACACCGAGTTCGCCCAGATGGCCCCGCAGCGCATTGACGAGCTGCGTGCGCTGGGCGACCAGGAGGTCGCGGGTCCGGTGCAGCAGCAGAGCAGACTGCTGTTCGAGGTTCTTCACCGGCACAAAGCGCATCGACGGGCGGGTCAAGGCCTCGCAGATCGCTTCGGCGTCCGCGGCATCGTTCTTGTTCCGCTTGACGTAGGGCCGGACGTATTGCGGCGGCATCAGCCTGACATCGTGGCCTAGCTGCAGCAGTTGTCGTGCCCACCAGTGCGCCGCCGGGCACGCCTCCATCCCGACGCGGCAGGGCGGGAGTTGTGCGAAGAACTCGAGAACTTTCGTGCGCGGCAGCCGCTTGCGCAGCACCGAGCGCTCGCGCGCGTCGACCCCGTGGATCTGAAACACGTTCTTTGCCAGATCGAGCCCGATCATCGTAACTTGCATCGTGGACGGCTCCCCTCATTGGGTGGTTTCGACGACCCACACTGGCACATCGATGCCGTCAGCGGGGGCCGTCCATCCCATCAGGGCTCGATCAAGCGCGCCGGCTCACCGGTCGGCAACCTGACCGGCGGCTCGGTCACCTACTCGAACAACCTCGAGAAGATCGAGACCATCCGCGATGACGGTCTGATCGAGGGGGCCGACCCAACGATCGCCGCGCTCACCGGCCGGATCGACGTTCGGTTCGCTGATACGACGCTGATTGACCTCGCTGCCGATGGAACGCCGGTCGACCTCGAGTTCGTGCACACGCTCTCGGCCCAGGCGAAGCTCGTGCTCACCGCCCACGAGGTCTCCCTGCCCAAGCCCAAGCTCGCGGTCGAGGGCCCGGGCGGCGTGCAGGCGAGCTTCGACTTCCGCGGCGCCAAGAACACGACCGCCGGGCGCATGCTTAAGCCCGCCGGCGTTTCAGCTCGCGAAACGGGCCCTCGCGCCGCAGCTTGCGCTTGAGCTGGCCGTCGTTATCGCGGACGAAAACCTGCATGCGCAGGGTTCTCCCTCGCAACTGGATGCCCGCCACCAGCCGTGCGCGCGGCCTTGGGCCGGCGCCGCGGCGGCGCCGGGGACACGCGCGTCGTCGTGGGCGACATGGCGCGCATGGCCGGATGTGTTGGCGCGCTCGCACCCGGATGGCGCGGATGGTCCGTCACCACCGGGATGCGCGCCTTGATCAGCGCCTCGATATCGCGCAGAAATTCGCGCTCCGCGGCATCGCAGAAGGAGATCGCCACGCCGGTCCGGCCGGCGCGCGCAGTGCGCCCGATCCGGTGCACGTAGCTCTCGGGGACGTTCGGCAGGTCGTAATTGATCACGTGCGTGATGTCCTCGACGTCGATGCCTCGCGCCGCAATGTCGGTCGCCACCAGCACACGGCCGGCCCCGGTCCGGAAGCGTTCGAGCGCGCGGGTGCGCGCGGTCTGCGACTTGTTGCCGTGGATCGCCTCGGCCGGCACGCCGTCGCGGGCGAGCTGGGGATCGCCCTGGCCTGGATCGGGGTCGGCGTGGTGTAGTTCTCGGCGCGGACGGCGCGCTGGATCGGCGCGCTCAGGCCGAGATCGGCAAAGGAGGTCACGTCAGTGTCGCTTTCTGGATGGCCCGGGGCCGCTCAGCGGCGCGGGTCGGTTCAGGCCATCCCGCGCGCGGCCGAGGCAGCCTCTCAGTTCATCGGACGACTCGGGAAGCGGCGGGCGGCTGGAACGCCGATGGCCCGCCTTGCGCGCTCGCGAGAGATCAGATCGTTATTTCCAGTAGTAGATGTGGGCTTCCGCCCGCGCTCTTCAAGACTGGACTGGGCTCAACCTCTCACCGGGTCCGCCTAGACGACATCGTGGCGCGCCGGTGGCTCGTAGCCGGAATCGCCGAAGCCCTCAGCATGCGCTAGATTAGTGCGAACGAATCGCCTGCCAGAGCGTCGGGCAGCTGTGGTATGGGACGCCACGCTTTGCGGCGAGGCTCTCGATGATGGGGCTCAGCTGCCGGTAGTGAACGTGGCAGTCGCGCGGAAACTCATGTCCACGAGCGCACTTGAGTCACGATTCTGGGAAGCGCGGCTTCGGTCATGACCAGCCTATCGACACGCGCTCGTTACAGGTCCGCTCTTCGGTCTACAGCGGTCGGAACGCGGCCGAACGACCGACATCGCCCTTGACCTCACCGAGGGGGCGCTGGTCATGGAGCGCGGGCGCATGATGTTCGATGACACCAGCGCTCGCCTGCGGGCCGATCCGGAGGTGTTGCACGCCCTGGTTGGCGTGGGCTGAGGCCTGTGCCAGATGGGTGACCGGCGCTCCTTCAAGCCTCGGCGCCGACGTTGGCTCGCGCGGATGCGCTGGGGCCGGTCCGCGGGTCGAAAGTCCTTGGCCAAGCGCGCTTGATGCACAGCCATTGCTCCGGTCGTTCGCGGATCCACTGCTCGAACAGGCGATTGAGCTCGCGCATCATCTGCATCGCCCGGTCCTTGTCCGAGGCGAGCGCGGGGTCCGGCCGGATCGGTTCATACACCGTGAGACGAAAGCGCGTGTCGTTCAGCCGCTCCATCCGGACCGGAATCAGCTCGCAGCCGAAGCGCAGCGCAAGACGGGCGGGTGCGAGCGTGGTCAGTTTGTCGAGGCCGAAGAACGGAATCGGGACGCCGCCATCATCGCGCGTGTCGACCACCAGGCCGACCGAGCGGCCCTCGGTGAGCTCGCGTATCAGGGGCCGGGCGCCTTCCTCCAGGCTCACCTGACGGCAACCCAGCGCGTCGCGCTGGCGCCGCAGCATGCGCTCGATGAAGGGATTCCTGCTCGGCGCGTAGATGACCGTGATCGGGATGTCGTGATGGCCGGCCGCTGCGGCGCATAGCTCCCAGTTGCCTACGTGCGCGCTCACGAATACGCCGTTTCGTCTGCCGGCGCGGTAATCGGCCACATCCCACTTCTCGACAACTTCAATGTGGCCCTCGAAATCGTCGTGGCAGATGGCCTGGAAATGCGGGTATTCGGCGAGAACGGCACCGGCGTTGCCCCAGACTGCGCGCAGGAGGTCCGCGTGCTGGGTTTCGCTGAGATCGGGGAACGCGAGCCGCAGATTGCGTTCGACATGTGCGGTCTTGCCCAAACTGGGCCCGATTCTTCTGAACAGGCGCTGGCCGAGGGCGGACGCCGCCTGCGGCTCGAGCCGGGCGCAGATCTCCCAGAACAGGGAAAGCAGCCTCGCCTCCATACGCCAGCGCGCCCGCTGCAGCACGGCCACTCGGTCGATTCGCTTGCGCAGTGCCTCGTTCAGGAACAGAGCCGCCACGGGGAGGCCTTACTGAAACTCCAGAGTGCCGCTGCAACCTATGATCGGGCGCCCAGTTGCGCCTGTCCGGACGCATCGGACTCCCCCGCCGCTGCCATTCCGCCGTTGCCGGCGGCGCGCCGACCGGGCTGCCTGCGCGGCCATCCCGCGATGCTCGTCAAGCACGATCGGTCGTGGTGCATGGTCGTGCTCCTCGCCCAAGTCGTTGTCAACACCCGGCGACGGCCGACAGAAGTGCGGTACGAACGCGCGTCATGGCCAGCGCACCCAAGTTTTCAGCGCAGGCAGTCGTCACGTCGAACTCCGCTGAGGTCTCTCCTGGCATGGCCGGCCATCCCGCTGCCAGGCTGGCTGGGGCGGGTCAACCTGGTCGGAAGCCAACCTTCCAAAGTCGCTGCCGGACCTAGGCGCCCGCGGCATCTCTTTCCTGAGCTGCTTCAAGGCATCGATCTCGACCAGCTGCTCCACGAACGCCCCGCCAAATCGCGAGGGCAGGAAGATCAGGGTCGCAACTCGCCACCAAGCCAGGAACGACAGGCCTGGGATCGATTCCTCATGGGTCTGCACCGCGTAGGTTCCGGCCGGGTGTGCCTCGTCGAGGGCGTTCAATGAGAAGGTACGGGCGAAAGTGACGGTCCTCTGGCTCGTGCGCACCGTCATCGGACGCGCCCAGATCTCGGCATGTGTGGCTCCCCGTCCCCGAAACGTTCCGATGCAGCTGTTGAATATCATGCGAAGCGCACCGATCGTCCGTGCGCTCGACCCGATCACGTCGGGTTAAGATGATAGATGGGGATAAATTCTGACGTTACATCGGCCCTAAAAAATCAAACTTTGGGCTAGAGCGATGCTGATGCGACGGAGCCGGCTCGGATATCATAATGGTTTCGATCTAGAACCTGATCCGAAAGGGAGCGTGCGCCCAGAAGCCTGCTCGAGCTCCGGAAGCGGTCGAGCGGGTGTGCGCTCGATTGACCCACAAGTCGAGCACAACGAAGTTGCGGTAGCCGCTGCAGCGCGACAGCTCTGCAACTCGGCGGATTCGGGCGCTGGCGGCACAGAGGCTGGCTACCGCCAGCTTCAGGCGCCGGCCCGGTCGACCAGGCCATGGACGAAGCGCAGCTTCGCTATGACCACCGCCGCCAGGAAGAACGATAGAGGTCCGGCTGGCCCATGCTGTGGTTCAGGCTGTTGACCGCATAGGTGAGCGGCAGCCAGGCCTTGAGCATAGCGTCGAAGTCGTGTTGTCGGTAGGGATCGAAATCGATCTCCCTGGCGAGCTTGGGAACCCGTCCGGCATCGGGGGGCGATGCGCAGACCGAAGGCGGCGGCAGTCTCCAGCGTGCCCACGATGTGCAGGTAGTGCGCCCAGGTCTCGGCGAAGTCCTCCCAGGGGTGGGCGCTGGCATAGCCACTGACGAACCGCTCCTGCCAGTCCGGCGGTGCGTCCTTGGCATGGTGCGCTTCCAGACAGGCACCAATAGCCCTGGCGCTGGTCGCCGAACATCGTGCGGAACCACTCCAGCCAATGCCCGTCGCGGACCAGCCGCTCCCAATTGTAGTGACCGACCTCGTGGCGGAAGTGTCCGAGCAGCGTGCGGTAGGGCTGCGCCATCTCTTGGCGGGCCCGCTCACGCTCGGCGTCGTCGGCCTCGGCGAGGTTAATGGTGATCAGCCCTTGGGCAGGCCGGTCAGGATTTTCGGCCCGTCAGGAACGGCGTCGGCGAGAAAGTCGAACACCAGGCCCGGGTCCTCGAATTTGCTCACGAGCGGCAGGCCGAGCCGCAGCATGCTGTAGACCAGCTGGTGCTTGGCCGCCTCGAGGCGCTGCCAGAGGAGCCGGTTCCCGGGCGGCCGGCCGAGGTCGGGGATCGTGCGGTTGAGGCCGGCAGGCCTGACAGACCCCATCCGGCGCCGCCGCCGCCAGCCAGTTGCATGCCTCGTGAGCGGCGTTGGCGCAGAACCGATAGACCTGCTCCGGGTCACTCAGCGGCCGCCAGAGATCGCCGCCCTCCTCGGTAAGGGCGCTCAGCACCGCACCATCCGAAAGATGGCCCAGCACGTGTCCGCACCGCTCACACCGGGTGTTCTCGAAATAAAGCAGCTGGCCGCAGTTGTGGCACTCGAACAGCTTCATGGGGGCCCTTCAGCTTGGTAGGCGGCTGTGTCGTTCTCACGCGCGAGACCGCAGACTTTGATCTCCTGCAGCAACTCTTCCTGACGGTCGAGCACCAGGCAACCGGGCCTGATGGGCCTCGCCTACCAAAGCCAAGGGCCACTCCCAGGGAGCGGCCCCGCCTCGTGAACTCCGGTTGGGCTTAGTAGTCCATGTCACCCATGCCGCCCATGCCGCCGCCGGGCATACCGCCGGGGCCGGCCGCCTCCTTCTTCGGCCTCTCGGCGATCATGGCCTCGGTGGTGATGATCAGGCCCGCGACCGACGCCGCGTCCTGCAGCGCGGTGCGCACGACCTTGGTCGGATCGACGATGCCCGCCTTGAACATGTCGACGTACGTGTCGTTCTGCGCGTCGTAGCCGTAGTTGGCGTCGTTCTTTTCGACAAGCTTACCCGCGACGATCGAGCCGTCGGCGCCGGCGTTGATCACGATCTGCTTGGCCGGCCAACCGAGCGCCTTGCGCACGATGTCGATGCCGACCCGCTGGTCGTCATTGGCGGGCTTCAGCTGATCGAGCGCCTTGGCCGCATACAGAAGGGTCACGCCGCCGCCGGCGACGATGCCCTCCTCGACCGCCGCGCGGGTCGCGTGCAGGGCGTCATCGACCCGGTCCTTCTTTTCCTTGACCTCGACCTCGGTCGCGCCGCCGACCTTGATCACCGCCACGCCGCCCGCCAGCTTGGCCAGCCGCTCCTGCAGCTTCTCGCGGTCATAGTCGGAGGTGGTGTCCTCGATCTGCGCCTTGATCTGGCCGATCCGGCCCTCGATCCCCTTCTTGTCGCCGGCGCCGTCGACGAGCGTGGTCTCCTCCTTGGTGATGATCACCCGCTTGGCGCGGCCGAGCATGTCGATGCCGACGTGCTCGAGCTTGATGCCGAGGTCCTCGCTGATCAGCTGACCGCCGGTCAGGATCGCGATGTCCTCGAGCATGGCCTTGCGCCGGTCGCCGAAGCCCGGGGCCTTGACCGCCGCGACCTTGAGGCCGCCGCGCAGCTTGTTGACCACGAGCGTGGCCAGCGCCTCGCCCTCGACG
>JBKPNX010000194.1:0-6615 GCA_046732855.1 Pseudomonadota bacterium | reverse complement strand
CTAGGCGCGCACCAGCGGCGTGTCGACCAGGTGCTCCGCGAGGAACCAGGCCTGCAGCTCCCCGGTCCGGATCACCTGGGAGACGATCAGGTCGTTGGTGCCATCATCGCCCTGCTCGGCGACCCTTGCGGCCGCATCGTGCGCGTCGGTCAGGATCAGTTCGTGCGCCTCGAGCAAGCGCGAGAGCATCGCCGGCACCTCTTCGCACCCGTCCGGGGCGCGCGGCACGCGCGTGATCTCGGCGACGTGACGTGGATCGCCCACGGCGACGCCGCCGAGCGTCTGGATGCGCTCGGCGATAGCGTCGATCAGCACGAGCTGCTCGCCGGCGTGTTTGTCGAGCAGCAGATGCAGCTGGTAGAAGGTTGCGCCTCGCATCAGCCAGTGGTGCTTCTTGTACAGGGCGACCAGGATCTGTGAGTCGGCCAGGACCTGATTGAGCCGCTGGCAGGAGTACAGTCTGGTCTCCTGCGACAGGGCGACCGGGAACTGGCGCACGGTGCCGAACGCCTGGATTTCCGCGCCGCGCTGGTGCAGCCACGGCTGACTGCTCAGCTTGGGGCGGGCGGCGGCGACAGGCGCGGCTGACTTGGTTTGCATGGGGGACGGTCCCTTCCGAATGATTGCCTGGAGCTCCTTGGCCGGCTCGCTCCTCGGCAGATGATTTCGAGTGGCCGTGGCCGGTCGACGGCAGAAAACGTTCAAACGAGCAAAGAAGGTCCTCGCGGCACGGCGTGCTCTCGCGAACGTGCTTGCGGCCTGCAGGCTCGCACCAGCTTTTATTTAGAGCACACAGCTCTATGGCACACAGCCGATTTGTCGGCTGCTGTCCGCGTGTGCGCGATCGGGAGCGCGAGACCCCATCCAAAGGGCTTCGGCACCCGTATAGGAGTTGGCTCGCGGGGTGGGGGCTCCATGCCACTGCCAGCGACGGTCGAGCGATTCACGCAGGTCGACACGACCGTCGACCCCAAGTTCTTCGTGCGCTTCGTAAACGCGGCCAACGAGATGGCTCGGTGCGGGCGTGCACGCGGATCAAGGCGCTGCTCCAGCCGCGGGTCGGTCAGCGGCTTCTGGACCTCGGCTGCGGACCGGCGACGACGCGCGGGCGCTCGCGCCCCTGTTCGCGCCCGGCGGCCAGGTCGTCGGGGTGGACAACAGCGAGGCGATGCGCAGCGCAGCGAGAACCCAACGAGCCCGAGCTGCAACCGAACGAACCCGAGTGATCATGGGCAGCCAATCCCGAGTGCCTTGCGACCGAACGAACCCGAGCGACCAAGGCAAACCCGAGCGACCTGCCGCCAGACGAACTCGAGCGACCAAGGTAACCGACCGCCTCCGAACGAGCCCGAGCGGAGCGGAATTACCTGACTCTCGGTGAGCCGGCGGGGAACCTGCATCACGCGCTCACCATCCCTGCGCGCTGATGTGCTAGTAAGGTGCCCGTCGCCGGTCTGGTGATGCCGCGCGGCAAGGTGCGCATAGCGCAACCGATCTGTCGACGGAGGGAGCGACGATGGCGAGCAAGGCGAGTTTCACGCCCGATGAATGGAAGCAGCTGCTGGAAGCCCCGATGCTCGCCAGCATGGCGGTGACCGCAGCCGAACCGAGCGGCCTGTGGGGCATGCTTAAGGAGAGCTTCGCCGCCGGCGGCGCCCTGGTCAGGGCCAAGGCCGATGCCGGCACCAACGAGCTGATCAAGGCGGTGGTCACGGATTTCGAGAGCGCCGAGGGGCGCAGCGCCGCCCGCGACGGGCTGCAGGCGCGGCTCAAGGGCAGCAAGCCCGCCGAAGCCAAGGACAAGGCGATCGCGGATCTACGCCAGGTCGCCACCCTATTGGACGGCAAGGCGCCGGGCGATGCCGCCGCCTTCAAGAGCTGGCTGCAGAGCATCGCCCAGCACACCGCCGAGGCGGCCAAGGAAGGCGGCTTTCTCGGCTTCGGCGGCGTCCAGGTCAGCGACGCCGAGAAGGCCACCGTCGCCGAGATCTCGAGCGCGTTGCACCTGACCGCCTGACTGGCCGCAGCCCCGAATCGGCGGCGGCCTGTTCTGAGCCGGTTCGCGGGTCGGGCAGAGCGCTTCGCTCCGCAACGGTCCAATTCCGGCCGGCCTGTGAGAACGCCGCTGACCATACAGTAACCTCTCGCCAGCAGGCTTATCTACCGCAGGGCGAGACGCGCGTTGACCGGAAGCGCGGCCGGGGTATTTTCTCGGCGGAGTGCCCGGCATGGCCGGGCAACGGCTTTCGCCACGGGAGAGCGAATTCATGGCGGACGTTGACGAACTCTCGCAAAGGATTGAGCAGCCGCCTTACGTGCCGGAGAAACAGCCCGATCCGGAAGAGCTGCTGTTCGGCACCGAGGAGGCGCCGCCGCTGCCCGCAATGAACATCTTCCCGATCGAATGGCACGTCGAGACGCCGAAGCTCCTGCAGATCTACGAGCAGGCGCGCGATCCGGGCTGGGCGCCCTCGCGGCTGCCCTGGGACTCGATCGATCCGAGCGCTTACAGCCTCGATCAGCGCTACGCGGTCGCCTACTGGTTCTCGCTGCTCTCGGTGTTCGACAGCTCCGGCCCGGCGGTGTTCGCGCGCGCCATGATCCACACCTACGAGACCCACGAGGAGGACCCGATCCGCAAGTGCTTCTTCTCGATCACCCGCGACGAGGTCAATCACGAGGAGGTGTGCGGCCGGGCGATCCAGCTGTTCACGCCCGCCGGGCCGCTCGGCTACGAGCCGGAGACGCCGCTGGGCAAGCTCGCGCGCAACAACGTCGAGTGGCTGTACCACAACGGCGCGCGCTATTGGGAGGGCTTCAAGAAGGGCGTGCACAAGCATCCGCTGCCGCTGCTGTTCACCGCGTTCATGTTCGGCGAGACCGCGGCCGCGACCCTGTTCCATGCGATGCACCAGCGCACCACCATCCCGGCGCTCAAGGAGGCGTTCCGCTGCATCGGCCAGGACGAGGCGCGCCATCTCGGCATCTGCCTCGCGCTGTTGCAGAAGGTCATGCCGGCGCTCAGCGAGGAGGACAAGGCGCGGGTGACCAAGCAGCTGCGCGCGGGCTTCGTGTTCCTCTCGGGCGTGCTGTACGAGCCGCCCAAGGACTTCTGGGAGCTGCCCAAGACGTTCGCGCCGGCGCACCGGCTGCTCGAGGACGTCGCGCGCACGGCCGGCCTCGGCGTGCTCACGCTCGATGAGCGGCGCGACAACTGGCGCGAGGCGGTGCTCAAGCTGAAGGGCTTCATCGAGCCCTACGGCATCGAGTTCCCAGCACTACCCGAGGTCGGCATCGACGGCCGCACGGTCGCCTTTGACGCCGAGGACCTGATCCCGGTGTTCTGAGCATCTGCTCCCAACCCATGACACCGCTTGCTGCTGAAGTATTGATAGTACCTGTCGCGGCTGTACCCGCCGCTTTCGGAGACGGCCTGTGTGAGTCCCTGTCCAATTGGCGGAGTGGCGCTTTGCACCGCCAAGCGCCTGAAAATAAGCGTCTCTGGTGGGCGCTGGCCAACGGCTCTCTCTGGACAGCTAGACTGTAGTCCAATGGCCGAACACGTACCAGAGCCCGTTTACCTTCCCGGCAACGAACCGTATCTCGGCGTAGAAGGCGTCTATGATTTTGATCTAGCAATCCCACGTGCTATGGCAGTTCACGCGGATATCGGTAAGGCGACTTTTGCGGCAAACCTCTCGCCTCTCCAGCTGGCGGCAACCGTCATCATTCCTCAGGGTGTAAGTCTAGCTCTCAGTGTGCGCGAACTAATCCGTCAGGCTTATCTCTACCCGGCGGCAATCCTACTGCGTCCGCTTGTGGAAAGGACAGGCATGATCCAACACCTCGCTATGCATCCGGCATCGCTCGAAGCCTGGCAGAGGGGGTGGCCTCGGAAATCTCAGCCGTCCTTCACGAAACTCATTGAGCTTGTTATGCCAGATGGGTCGTCAAGTGAACACAAGTTGACGACTGAGATACTTCATAAACTAGTTCATACCGATCCGAAGGGGGCACCGTTCAATACGTTCAGTCTACCGGATGGTTCCTTGGCCTATGCCGCGGGTAAAGAGCTTTCTCAGCCAAAGAAGGCCGAGGCAATCGCGCTTCTTGCATCTCATTGCTTGCGGCGATTAACCGCTACAAGTGTCCTTTGCTTCGGTCAGAGACAGAGAAATCCGTCTTGTTCCCGACCCGATCCCGGCGGCGCGCCCAAAAGCTGATGATTGCGGTCTCGCTGATCGACCGCAAGTCTTCTGCGGATACCCGAATAGCTCGGACGCGCAACGGATGCGACCTGTCGCCCGCGCAGGGTTAGGGTGACGCGGTAGCTAAGATTGGCGTGCTGTCGGGCCAGCGCGTGCAACAAATGCAGGCCCGAACGCGACGCTCAGGTCACGGACTGAAAAGCCATTGTTATCGGCTTGGCTAGCCCCGTCCCAGTGCTCAAGCTCAAAAACTTCATCTAGCCTTCCGGCATCGAGTCCAGACACGTTTCCCCAAACCAAACCCGCCGGCCGCATCCGGCAGCCGCCGCCGATTCGCCTGAGATCAAAACTGCACGCGGCGGGTGAGCGCGCCGTCGACCACGAGGTTCACGCCGGTGGTGAAGCTGGACGCCGGGCTCGCGAGGAACACCGCGGCGTTCGCCACCTCCTGATCGGTCGCCATGCGGCCCCAGGGGTTCTTGCCGAGCGCATCCTTGAACAGGTCGGGCAACTCACGCTCGATCCGCTGCCAGATGCCGCCCTCGAAATAGGTGTTGCCGGGCGAGACGGCGTTGACCCGGATGTGCTTCCCCGCGAGTTCGCTCGCCATGCGCGAGGCGTAGTGGACGAGCGCCGCTTTGAAGGTGCCATACGCCGGGCTCGTGAAGTCGTGCTCCAGGCCCGAGACGCTCGAGATCACGACGATCGCGGGCGCCTTCGAGCGCTCGAGGTGCGGCAAAGCCGCGTCGACCGTGCGCACCGTGTGCAGGAGATCGACCTGGAACTCGTTGATGAACGCCTCGTCGGTGCGGTTCATGTCGAGGGCGCTGACGTTGGCGACCGCGATGTCGATACCGCCGAGCGCGTCGGCGCTCGCCTCGACCCAGCCGACCAGCGCGGCGCGATCGGTGACGTCGAGCGCTTGGCCGAAGGCCTTGACGCCTTTGTCCTGCAACGCCTTCACGGCGCTCGCCACCCCCTCCTGGCCGCGCGCGCAGAGCGCGACGTGGCAGCCCTCGTCAGCCAGGGTGTCCGCGATCGCCCGCCCGATACCCTTGCTGCCGCCCGTGACGATCGCCTTCTTGCCGGCGAGCCCCAGATCCATCTTCCCCTCCCCGTCGCGAGTGTCCGCTCTGGACCAGATACATCTTCTCGAGCGCCGCGCCGAGCGTGTATTTCGGGTGGCCGAGCCGCACCTGGCCGGCCTCGGGGCACCTGCGCAAAACCCGCGGACACCCCCGTGCGCCGCCGCCAGCACGGGGACCACGTCGGCGCCTCCTATACCTGTGGTGTCGCGGCGCCGAGCGGCACCTCGATATGGCAGCGCACGCCCGCGGGGGCGAACGTGAGCTCGGCGCTGCCGTCGAGCTCGTAGGCGACGCTGCGTTCGATCAGAACCCGCCCGAAGCCGCGCCGCTCCGGCTCGCGGACCGGCGGGCCGCCGTGCTCGGTCCAATCGAGCATCAGGCGGGGCTCGGCGGGGGCGCCCTGCACCGCCCAGACGATCGCCACCCGACCTTCAGGCACGGAGAAGGCGCCGTATTTGGCGGCGTTCGTCGCGAGCTCGTGCAGCACCAGGCCGAGCGTCAGCGTCATCTCCGACGGCAGGGTCACGTCCGGGCCCCGCAGGTGCAGATTGCCGTCCGTGCGAAACGGTTCGAGCGTCGCCTCGATCAGCGCGCGGAGCTCTGCGACCTGCCAGTTGCCGGCGACGAGCAGGGTCGATGCGCTGGACAGGGCGGCGAGCCGTCCCTCGAAGGCGCGCTGAAATTCCTCCGGATCGCTGACATGGCTCAGCGTCTGCGACGCGATCGACCGCACCGCGGCGAAGCTGTTCTTCATGCGATGGTTGAGCTCGCGCCGCAGGATCCGCTGCTGCTCCTCGGCGTGCCGTCGCTTGTGCGCCATCTGGTCGAACGTCGCCGCGAGCTCGGCGAACTCCTCGATCCTGCTCGCCACCTCTGCCCGCACCGACAGATCGCCCGCGGCGACCCGCTGCATTGCCTCGCGCAGCTTCATGATCGGCCGCCGCACGGCATAGCTGCCGAACCAGAATGCGGCGAGGCCGGCGAGCACGAACGCGCTGGCCGACAGCGCCATACGACGGAGGAACAGTCGATCCGCATCAGCGAACATCGGATCGCGTGCCAGGCCGACGTACGCGATCAGATCGGGGGCCGCAGCCGAGTGGGCAAAACCATAGAACCGCGCCACGCCGTCGTCGCCGCGCCCGACCAGGTGCCCTTGGGCCTGATCGGACAGGCGCTGAAAAAGGTCCGCATCGGGCAACGGCGTGCCGATCACGTCCGGCTCATAGGGTACGGCGGCCACCCGCTGCCCCTTGCTGTCGAGCACGCCGATGATCGCATCCTCCGGCAGAGGCACCCGGTCGAGCAGATCGGACATG
>JBKPNX010000193.1:0-6492 GCA_046732855.1 Pseudomonadota bacterium | reverse complement strand
TGATCGCGGAGAAGCTCGATCACCATCCGGAATGGTTCAACGTCTACAACAAAGTCGAGGTGACGCTCGCAACGCATGATGCCGGCGGCGTGACCGAGCGTGACATCAAGCTCGCACAGGCCATGGATCGCCTGGCCAAGGCCTCCGAGGTCGCATGATGCGGTTCGGACACGCCGCATGGTGGGGGCAAGACGGATTCGACGCGCGCGACGCGCGCGAGAGGGAACGCTTGCGGCGCGAGTTCTGGCACAAGGCGCGGCGGGTTGCCGCGGGGTTACCCTTCGCCGAGGATCTGCTGGCCGCCTATTACTGCGCGTTCGATCACGCGACGCCAATGCCGGTGAAAGTCTCGCTCGTCGGCGCGCTCGCCTATTTCGTACTGCCCTTTGACGCGCTGCCGGACGTGTTTCCGCTCCTCGGCTTCACCGACGACGCCGCGGTGCTGCTGACGGCGCTGCGCATGGTCGGAGCGCACATGCGCCCGGAGCATCGCGATGCGGCGCGCGCTGCACTGGCGCGGATAAAGAAAGAGCGATCATAGCGACTGCGGAGGTCGCGCAGCGATCTCGGTGTGCTCCCTCTCCCCATTTGGGGAGAGGGTTGGGGTGAGGGGGTTACAGAACTGTCGAGAGACTTTAACCCCTCACCCCACCCCTCTCCCTACGGGAGAGGGAGCAGATCGAGTCTGCGCCGGCGTCACACCCGCACTACCAGCTTGCCCATCACCTCGCGGTTCGCGAGCGCCTTGAGCGCCGCCGGCGTCTCGGCAAGCGGATAGACTTTCTGGACGTGGCACGACAGCTTGCCTTCGGCGCACCATCGGGCGAGCGTTTCGATGGCGACCTTATACTCCTCCTTCTCTTGGCGAACCCACGCTCCCCAAAACACGCCGAGCACGGCGCAGCCTTTGAGCAGCACGAGATTGAGCGGCAGTTTCGGAATCTCCCCGGCGGCAAAGCCGACGACGAGGTGCCGGCCCTCCCAGGCGAGCGAGCGCAACGCCGGCTCGCTGTAGCGTCCGCCGACGGGATCGAACACGACGTCGATGCCGTGCTCGCCGCCGAGGCGCTTGAGCGCGGCCCGCAAATCCTCCCGTTCGTAGTTCACCACCTCGTGCGCGCCATGCGCGCGGGCAAACGCGAGCTTGTCGTCGGTCGAGGCACAGGCGATCACGTGTGCGCCCATGCGGTTGCCGACCTCGACGGCCGCGAGCCCGACTCCGCCCGAGGCGCCGAGCACGGCTAACGTCTCCCGCGGCCGCATCAAGGCGCGGTATTTGAGCGCGTGATAGGCGGTGCCGTAGGTGATGGTCAGCGCCGCGGCGCGATCGAAGTCGAGGTCGGCAGGCAGCTTGACAATATTGTCGGCGGCCACCGTCGTGCGTTCGCGCGCGGCATTGAAATTGGTGTAGCCCATGACGCGATCGCCGGGCTTGAACGCGGTGACACCGGCGCCGACGCTTTCGACCACGCCCGCGAACTCGCCGCCCGGCGAGAACGGAAACGGCGGCTTGGTCTGGTACTTGCCGGCAATGATGAGCGTGTCGAAGAAGTTCAAGCCGACCGCCGCCACTTTGGCCACGACCTCGCCCGGCCCGGGAGCGGGGTCGGGGATGTCCGCGAGCACGAGGTCGTCGGGAGTGCCGAAGCGCTGGCAGAGAACGGCTTTCATGGGACGCGACCCAATCAAAATCGTATCGGCAGGCTCATAGCACGGGGCGCGTCTGTTAAAGGACAAGGAACGACAAATAGATGCGTCGCCTCGCTGATTGCGCGGGCACTGCACGCAGCAGGCGATCCGCCTTCACATTGCCGAATTCGCCAAGCAGTTCATGCTGCTCGGAAATTCCTATTTGGCGTGCCGTCACGGGAGGTGGGCCGATGACCGGGATCAGATCTGCCACGAGCGCCTTCGTGCTTGCCGCCTCCTTGGCGTCGCACGCCTTTGCGCAGCAATCGAATCCGGCGCCGCAGCCGCCCAGGCCAGCCGCCACGCCGCAGCCGGCGAAACCCGCCGCGCCGGCTCCATCGAGGCCCGCGGCCACGCCGGCGAAACCCGCCGCGACCGCAACGGCCCCCGCGGCTCCGGGCGGGGATGCCCAGCCCACCTTGCTTGGACAGTACGGCGATTGGGGCGCGTATACGGCTTCGCCCGGCGGCAACAAGGTCTGCTTCGCGCTCGCCAAGCCGAAGACCACGAAGATGGAACCCGCCGGCCGCAACCGCGATCCGGCCTATCTGTTCGTCTCCATCTGGCTCGATCGGAACGTGAAGAACGAGGTGTCAGTGATCATCGGCTACCCCTTCAAGTCCAGCTCCGACGCCACCGCTGAGATCGGCACCGCCAAGTTCGCGATGTATACGCAAAACGATGGCGCCTGGATCAAGAACGTCGCCGAGGAGGCGCGCATGGTCGATGCCATGCGCAAGGGCGTCGACCTGACGGTGAAGGGAACTTCGGGCCGGGGAACCCAATCCACGGACCAATATTCGCTCAAGGGCCTCGCGCAAGCGCTCGACAAGATCGAACAGGGGTGCAAGTAGCACGGCGGCCGGGAACCTTCGCCAAGATCGGAAAAATTGGGAACCGATATACGCTCCGCGCCGTTATTGAGGCAAAACCTCGTTGAGGGGTTGGCGTCAATGGTCAGCGGTGCATACCTGCGGCGGCAGGCTGAAATTCTGATTGCGATGTCGCGCGCCACCTTCGATCTCACGATCGCGGGCAGGTTGCGACGAATGGGGGCGGAACTTCAGGCCAAGGCGGCCGAGCTCGACGACGAGGTTAACGTTAGCGTGGCCGGGGCAGCGGGCTTGAAGCAGTCGGCTCGCATGTAGGCGCGTTAGCTAAACACATCCGCTCTCAGCAAAGCTCATCGTCTCCCGGAAAGCCGATCACGGTCATGGCTTGCGACCGCATGGCTGCCGCGTCAGGGCATGCGGGCTGCGGGTTGCACGCTCTCGCCAACCGTGTCGGAATGCCGGCGGCGAGGTGCGCGTATGATCCGGGTCGGCATCGGCGGCTGGGTGTTCGAGCCCTGGCGCGGCGAGTTCTATCCCAAGGGGCTGCCGCAGGCGCGCGAACTCGACTACGCGAGCCGCAAACTCACCAGCATCGAGATCAACAGCACGTTTTACCGCACGCAGAAGCCGGACAGCTTTCGCAAATGGGCGGCCGAGACGCCGGATGATTTCGTGTTCTCGGTCAAAGGTCCGCAATTTGCGACCAACCGCCGCGTGCTGGCCGAGGCCGGTCCCTCGATCGAGCGCTTCTTTGCGAGTGGCGTGCTTGAGTTGAAATCGAAGCTCGGTCCGGTGCTCTGGCAGATGGCGCCGACCAAGAAGTTCGATCCGGCGGATTTCGCGGCGTTTCTCGCGCTGTTGCCCACGAGTCTCGATGGCCGCGCGATCCGCCATGCGGTCGAGGTGCGGCACGAGAGTTTCCTCGTGCCTGCCTTGATCGAATTGCTGCGCAAGTTCTCGGTGGCGATCGTCGTCGTCGAATCCGACAAACACCCGCTGATCGCCGATGTGACCGGCGATTTCGTCTATGCCCGCCTGCAGCGCACCTCGGCGAAGGAGAAGACCGGCTATCCGCGCCGCGCGCTGGATCTCTGGGCCGAACGTGCGCGCAATTGGGCCGCGGGCGGCGCGCCAGATGATCTTGCCACCATCGCAGCGCCAGCACCCGCGCAAGGCGAGCGCGATGTGTTCATCTATATGATCTCCGGGGCGAAGGTGCGCGCGCCCGCCGCGGCTATGACGCTGATCGAGCGGTTGAAGGGGGAATGACCGCGCCTGCTTTGGGCGAGCGGCAACCTATCGCTGTCGGCTGCGGCACCCCATCTGTGCTAAAAGGCCGCAAGACGTTTCGCTCCGATGACCGAACCACTGCAAACCACGTCCGCTCCCTCGACGAAGCCCACCGCAGGCCCGGCGGGCTTCGTCGAAAAGCTGCCGCTCGAGCGCTACCTGCCGCCGGCGAAACCTTCGCTCGTGGGGTTGTCGCGCGCGCAGCTGGGCGAAGCGCTCGCGACCGTCGGTGTGCCGCCGGCGCAGCGCAACATGCGCGTGCAGCAGATCTGGCACTGGCTCTATGTGCGCGGCGCGCGCGACTTCGATGCGATGACCAGCGTGTCGAAGGGGCTACGTGCCGCGCTCGCGGCGCAGTTCACGCTGGCGCGTCCCGAGGTCGTGGCCGAGCAGATCTCGACCGACGGCACGCGCAAATGGCTCCTGCGTTTGCCCGGTGAACATTCGCTCGAGCGGCCGCACGAGATCGAATGCGTCTACATCCCGGAGACCGACCGCGGGACCCTTTGCCTCTCGAGCCAAGTCGGCTGCACGCTCACCTGCCCGTTTTGCCACACCGGCACACAGCGGCTCGTGCGCAATCTCACCCCCGGCGAGATCGTCGGCCAGATCATGGTCGCGCGGGATCGGCTCGGTGATTGGCTGGGCGCGGCGCGTGGGCGCGGCAACGCCCGCTCCTCCGCCGACGACGGAGAGAAGAGCGGCCAGCGCTTCGTCTCCAACATCGTGATGATGGGCATGGGCGAGCCGCTGTACAATTTCGAGGCGGTGCGCGACGCGCTGCTGATCGCGGCGGACGGCGAGGGGATCGCGATTTCCAAACGTCGCATCACGCTTTCGACCTCGGGAGTCGTGTCGAATATCGCGCGCGCGGGCGCCGAGATCGGCTGCATGCTTGCGGTGTCGCTGCATGCCGTGCGCGATGAGCTGCGCAACGAGCTCGTTCCGCTCAACCGCAAATATCCGATCGAGCAGCTGCTCGACGCTTGCCGCAATTATCCCGGCCTCTCCAATGCGCGCCGCATCACGTTCGAATACGTCATGCTCAAGGACGTCAACGATTCACTCGCCGACGCCAAAGCGCTGGTCAAGCTGCTCGCGGGGATTCCGACGAAGATCAACCTCATCCCGTTCAATCCGTGGCCCGGCACTAGATACGAATGCTCGGATTGGGAGCGGATCGAGAAATTCTCCGAGGTCATCTTCAACGCCGGTTATGCCTCGCCGGTGCGTACGCCGCGCGGGCGCGACATCCTCGCCGCTTGCGGCCAGCTCAAGAGCGCAAGCGAAAAGCTCTCCGCGCGCGAGCGCCTGGCGCTGCGCGCCATGGCGATGACCGATTGAGATGGACAGCCTCGTCCGGCTGCTGTTGCGCCTGGTGCTGGTGCCGCTCGGTTATCTCGTCGCGGTCGTGGTAGCGACGCTGGTCATCGTGTTCGGCTCCTGGAAGCTTGGCGAAGCGGCTGCCCATCCGGACACGCAGGTCTTTGCGATGTTCGGCTTCGTGTTCGCGGCGCCGGTGCTGCTGGTGATGCTGCTCTCCCTGATGTGGCTTCCCGCCGCCATCGGAATCCTTATTTCCGAGACCTTCGCCATTCGCTCCTTCCTATTTCATGCCGGAAACGGCGCGGTCTCGGCTTGGATCGGCTGGAACCTGTTCGGTTACGTCGATGACACCCGCGTTCCGCTCAACGAGCCGCTCCCGGTGATCGCCGCCGGCCTTGCCGGCGGGCTTACCTATTGGGCGATCGCGGGCTTCAGCGCCGGCTTCTGGAAACCGGTATTTCGCCGCTCCGCGGCCACGGCGCTACCGGCGGCCTCACATCCGCCGGAAATCCGTTAGGAAATCCGCCATAGAATGTGGTGCGCACGACAACTATGGCGCGCCCATTGGCGGGGGCTCATGGAAGCAATCACTAAAGCCGGTACGCGCACGAAAGCCAGGGGCGTTGCCTGCGTCGCCTCGCTGATTGCGGTCGGCGCCATGCTCGCGGGTTGCGACAAATGCGGCAATTTCTCGCCGCTGGGGAGCCAAGCCGAAATCGAGGTCTGCCGCGAGCAGCCGCCGAAGCCGCAATAGCCGCACCTTGAAGCACTAGTGCCGCCGCCTGGCCGCGAAAGCGGGACAGGGGACACCATGTCCGTTTGAACTCGCGCGGCGCCTCAGCTAGACCCGCGTGGGGGATCAGCCGCATGAACCGAACCGGCCTTTTGATCGCGCTTGCCGTCGCCGCCGCGGTTGGCCTCGTCTTTGCGATACGGCCCGATCTCGATCTCAAGCTCGCGGCGCTGTTCTTCGACCGCGAGCGCGGAGGATTCTGGCGCGCCTACGATCCGACTTACCTGCGCGCACGAGACGTCGCCGTGTGGCTGGTCACGCTGGTGTCGGCGCCGGCGTGGATTGCGCTCGCGCTCAAGCTCATCTGGCCGCGGCGGCCGCTCATCATTCCCGGCCGGGCGGTCGTGCTCATGCTGCTCACGCTCGCGCTCGCGCCCGGCGTCGTCGCCAATCTCGTGTTCAAGGAGCACTGGGGCCGGCCGCGCCCCATCGACGTGACCGAGTTCGGCGGCGACGAGCATTTCCGCCCGTGGTGGGACCCGCGCGGCGATTGCCCGAAGAATTGCTCCTTCGTTGCAGGCGAGCCGTCGGGCGCGTTCTGGACATTGGCGGGGGCCGCGG
>JBKPNX010000192.1:0-12788 GCA_046732855.1 Pseudomonadota bacterium | reverse complement strand
GTGCGGAAATGCCGTTCGCTCTGGCGGAGCGCCCGCTCCATCGCGCGCCGATCGGTGATGTCGCGCAGATAGGCGGTGAACAGGCGCCGGCCGGCCTGCTGCACCTCGGTGACGGCGACCTCGACCGGAAACGCCTGGCCGTCGGCGCGAAGCGCCTCCAGCTCGACCCGCCGGCCCAGGATGCGCGACGCGCCGGTCGCGAGATAGCGGCGCAGGCCGGCTTCGTGCTGCGCCCGGAGCGCCGCCGGAATGATCAGCTCCGAGAGCGACTGCCCGAGCGCGCGGGACCGCTCGATCCCGAACATCCGCTCGGCGCTCGGGCTGAACTCCACCATCTTGCCGCTCTCGTCGATGGTGATCAGGGCGTCGAGGGCCGAGTTGATGATCGCCGATTTCAGCGCGTCGCTGTCCTGGATGCGCTCGAGCGCGCTCCGCTGCGCCTGGAAAGCGGCGGCCGCGGCACTGGCGAGGGGCTGCCACCAGCCGGGCAGCGCCGGCGGCTTCGGGCGCAGGTTGCCGGCTTCGGCATGGATGTAATTGGCGAACGACAAAGCCGGCCGGACGATCAGCCGCTGGCGGAGCAGGTGGGCGAGCAGGAGGGTCAGGATCAGGCCGGCGAGAATAATGCCAGAGGGCACGAGCCGCGGCAGAACGACCTGGTTCAGCTCGCTGGTCGACGCCGCGAACAACAGCGTCCACGGGGTCGAGCTGACCGGCTGAGCGAACACGAACTGATCGCCGATGCGGGTGAACGAGCCCGGCGCGTCCAGGAGGTGGGCGGGATCGACCGTCCGCAGCGCCTCGGGCAGCACGTCGGCCATCTCGAGCAGGCGCACGCCCTCCTGATTGCGGCCGTCGGATGCCGCGAGGACCTGGCCCTGCCCATTCAACAACCAGAGATGGCCGGCCGGATAGTCGAACGCGCGCACGAAACCGTTGACGAAGTCGAGCGGCACCGCCGTGCCGACCACGCCGACCGAGCGCCCGTCAGCGCGCGCCGGGGTGGCGTAGCCGACCATCCAGCCCGCGCCCGCGGGGTCGGCGTAAGCTGCGGTCCAGTACGGCGTCCCCGCCTCGGCCTGCCCGCGATCGAACAGCGGCACGGCGGCAAAACGCGCGAGGATCTCGTCGTTGGAAGCCCCTCGGAACTCGCCCCCGAGACCCGTCTGGTCGGCGAACGGGAAGATGGTCATGAGGTCGTCCTGCCCGGAGCGGAAATAGCTCCAGCGCAGATACGGCATGGCTTCGTGCGACAGCTGCATGTGCTGGATCAGATGCTCGGCGAGCCGATAATCCGCTGGCGCATCGCCGCGCGCTGCGAAGTTGGGCCCGTACAGCACCGCGCCACCGTCCAACAGGTGGCGGGCATCGCCCGCGGGCAGCGGGGCGAGCGAGCTGTGCTCGTCGCTGAGCGCGTAGATCTCGCTCCAGGCGCCGAGCCGCCACACGTGATCCTCGACCGTCTTGATCACGTTGCTCAAGAGGATGTTGTGCTCGATGGCCTGGCCCTGGAGCTCCTCGAGCAGCGCGCGATGCTCGTTCCGGAACTGGAACACGAGCAGTGCGAGCACCATCAGCACCAGCGGCACCACGCCGATGGTGGCGATCAGCGAGTAGCTGCGAAACGGCACTCGCCCGTCGCTGCCCGCCGCCTCCGGGTCCTGCGCTGCGCTTGCCGCATCGCCCGTCGATACCGTCGGGGACGGCGCATCCGCGCGATCGGACATCGGGCTCGGCCTCGTCGGCAACTCGGTCCCCCTCCGGAGCACGAACATAGCGGGTTGCGCGCCGGTCGTCTCCCCCGCGCATAGGGCGCGCCGAGATCTATTTCCCACGTCCAGGCATCCGGAATCCGGGCTGGGCCAGCCTCTGTTCTTGCCGTCAACATGTAATTGCCTTGAATTTGCGCCATGTTTCAGCTTGATGACAAAGCACGCGCGGGAGCTCCGCGAGATCGGGACCTCCGGGATGGCCGCAGCGAACCACATCATCGTCGTCGACGACGAGCCCGAGATCCGCGAGATGCTGGCGGACTACCTGGGCCACGCCGGCTTCAGGGTGAGCACCGCCGAGGACGGCGCGTCGCTGCGCCGACTGCTGGAGGACCAGGCCGCCGATCTCGTCATCCTGGACATCAACATGCCGGGCGAGGACGGCCTGTCGCTCGCCCGTTATCTGCGCGCCAACACCCGGATCGGCATCGTCATGCTGACCGCGGCGGGCGAAGTGGTCGACCGCATTGTCGGCCTGGAGATGGGCGCGGACGACTACCTGCCGAAACCGGTCGACATGCGCGAGCTCCTGGCGCGCGTGCGCGCGGTGCTGCGTCGGACGGAATCAGTGCCCGAAAAGCCGGCGGCCGAAGCGCCCGGGACGAGAAAGATCGGCTTTGGCGCCTGTCAGCTGGATCTCGACGCCCACAGGCTGTACGACGCCGCGGGCGAGGAGGTGCCGATCACCAGCATGGAGTTCGACCTGCTGAAGGCGTTCGCCGAGCATCCCAACCGCGTGCTCAGTCGCGACCAGCTTTTGGATCTGGCGCACAATCGGGACTGGGAACCGTTCGACCGCAGCATCGACATCCGCATCGCCCGCCTGCGGCGCAAGGTCGAGACCGACCCGAGCAAGCCGCAGGTGATCAAGACCGTGCGCGGCGCCGGCTACATCTTCGTCCCCCATGGCGAGGAGCCAGCTCGGCTCTGAACCGGGCGCGCGAGGCCAGTTGATGCTGGTCCAGCCCCGGTCACGAGATCAGCGACCTTGTGACCCGTCCCCGCGCCGGCGCGCTCACGCGCCTTCGCCGCCGGTCAGGTGGAGCGCCTGCCAGGCCTCGCCGATCGCGACCACGCACGTTGGCCGCTTGGGATAGGTCACGAGGATGGTCCAGCCGCCGCTGGGCGACACCAGGACCTCGAGCACGCCGCCGTCGGCGGAGAGGCCGAGCGCCTGCGGCGTCTCCTGGTGCCGCTGCTCCAGGCTCTTGAGGATATCGCTCCGCGCGCCGCACAGCCTGGCGGCCTCGACCGGCGAACCGAGCAGGAGGCCGCCGGCGGATGCCAGGAGCGCCAGCAGAAATCCGCCGACCAGCCGCGCGGCGCGGCCCCGCCTGAAGCCACGCGCTGCCAGAGGTTCGTGGCAAAGGGCATGAGTGGCCATGACGTAATCTCCTTGCCTGCCCGCGGTCACCGAGCGTCGCCGGCCGTTACCGCTGGCATGCGTGGTCAGGACGCGAGGTCCTGCTCTGTAGGTTGACGACGTCACCACGTCACCGCTGTGATCACGGTCACAGCTCAGATCACATCGGCGCGAGCGGGCGTGCTCCTGCCCCCGCCGTCATCGCCGAGTTTCGAGGCGGTTCGCGCGTCCACGAGGGCCGTCGCCCGACGATCCGTTCGTGGCGCATATCGGGGGAAAAAGACGAAGGCCGGGCAGGCGGGAAAGGCGGTCGCATCGCTCGAGCGCGATGGAACCGGCCGAAGACGCCGCGGCCGGTCGACGGCGCCGAAAGATTGGAATCAGTGTTTAAGGATACTCCACGCAGAGAAAACGCGGCGGGAGCTGAACGATGCTCGATCCTAGCATGGCCCTAGGACCCCTTTCCGGCCGCCGCGCTTCTGGTCAGTAGCGTTCGACCCAGACGTATCAATTCTTGTTTTTGTGCGCGATTTACCTGCACCGTTACCGCTCAACCCGAACCAGGTTTTATGAAGACGTGGGTCGCTGATCAACTTCCTTTTGCGCTCTTTTTGCGGGGCACCATTTTCGCCTCCTGGTGCCGCTCGGCCGACCAGCCCCGGCGCCTCGACCTTTAGCGCTTTCGCCCAATCTGTGGGCCGGTCCACTCGTCTGGCCCCTGCCGCCGCCGCTCCGCAGGCCAACCCACCCGCCGCCGGCATGGACTCACACGGTCGCATGGACCACCCGAACCAAATCTTACCGAGCAACTGTCAACGCTCCGTTAACACCCGTCGCTCTGAACTTCGCTGTGCTGCGTTGGACCAGGCACCCCGACCACCAGGTTGGTGGTGCGCAGCTCGAGCGCGTCACCGGCCGCGGAAAGCGCCCACCCGGGCGGCGACCTCGGCGTTGAACATGCGCAGGTCCGTGCCGAGCGTCACGAAGTCGAAGCCCTTGGCGACCATGCTCCGGGCGTAGTCCGGCATCATGCAGTGCATGCCGGCCTTGATCCCCGCGGCTTTGGCCGCCTGCAAGATGCGCTCGACCGCGGCCATCGTGTCGGCGCCGGTGGGATCGAGCTGGATCGGATAGCCGAGCGACTGGGCGAGGTCGCTCGGGCCGATGTACAGGCCGGAGAGGTCCGGCGTCCTCGCGATCGCCTCGACGTTGTCGAGCGCCTCGCGCGTCTCGATCATGGCGAGCGTGATGACGTGGCGATTCGCGTCCTGGATGTAGGACGGACCGTAAACCATCATGGCGCGGGTCGGACCGACGCTGCGCTGACCGCGCGGGGCGTAGTGGCAGGCGCGCACCAGGGCCTCGGCGTCGCCCGGATTGTTGATCATCGGGCAGAGGATGCCCCAGGCGCCGGCGTCCAGCAGCTTCATGATGATGCCGGGCTCGTTCCACGGCGGGCGCGCAATCACCGTGGCGTCGCTCGCTGCGCCGATCGCCTGGATCATGGGGAGCGCCATCTGGTAGTCGATCAGGCCGTGCTGCAGATCGACCACGATCGAATCGTAGTCCTGCCGGGCGACCGTCTCGGCGGTGATCGTGCTCGGGATCGTCAACCAGCCATTCAGCACCGCCTCGCCCCGATCCCAGACCTTGCCCATGCGCGTCGTCATTGCGTTCCCCTCCTCCCTCGAGCATTCGAGCGCGTCGTGCGGCCCATGGCTAAACGAATTCGACCGCTCCCGGATTACAGGCCCGCCAAGGCCGCATAAGCGACGTAGAGTTGCGGCGCCTCATCTGCCTCGCTCGTAATGCACGAGTCCACCGGTGTTAGCCATTCTTGCCGGCAAGAACGTTGGCCGCGTCGATCTGTGCTTCCGTGAACCCGACCTTACGCATCAGCTCGTGCCAGCGCGGGTCGCCGCGCAGGCTGTCGTAGCGCGGCTGCTGGTTCATCCAGATCAGCTCCGGATGGTGCTCCTCGTACATCTTGTTGAACCATGCGAACGTGCCGTTCACGTCGCCCACCGCGATGTGGGCCAAGGCTAGCGGAAGCGGCGACACGTATTCTCGCTGTGCTTTATCTTCGAACTCTTTGAGAATTTGTTGTGCCCGAGCTCTCTTGCCTGCAGCGGCATAGACGATCGCTAGGTCGCCTTTCACCCACAGATCGCTCGGTTCCAGGTCGACCGCGCGTTCATATGCAGCCACCGCTTCCTCGAGTAGGCCCTTCTGCCAATAGGCCTCGCCGAGGCACCAGTGTAAGACATAAAGACGTGGATCTACATCCAAAGCTCGCTGGCACTCTGCGACCGCTTCATCGTACCGGCGTGCGAGGACGTACGACATGCCCATATCGTTCCGGATGTAAGCAGTGAGCGGGTCGAGCTCCTTAGCACGGCTCAGGTGTGCAATGGCCTCGTCGTGGCGGCCCATGGCACTCAGGTAATTGATGCCATACCAATCGTGGGCGACCGCAGAATTCGGGTTCAGCTCGAGGGCACGGCGATAGCCTTCGTCCGCGCGTGCCCAATCGAAATCGAAGTAGCCCGCTGCGGCCGCCAACGCGGTATGCGCCTCGGCGGTCGTGGCATCGATCTCGAGGGCCCGGTGCGCCGCCTCCTTCGCTTTCGTATAGGCTTCGCCTAATGGCAGATAGCCGAACTGGCCCTGGAGGTCGTAGGCGAAAGCCATGGCGGCGTAAGCCTTCGCGAAGGCGGGATCGCGCGCGATCGCCTGCTCGAAGTATTTGTTGCTTTCCTCCAGACCCTTCTTCGACCACGTGCTGAAGCGATAGAGACCCCTGAGATAGGCGTTATACGCCTCCAGGTCGGCCGTCCCCGTTTTCTCGAGCTGCCTTGCCTCAGTGGGCTTTAGCGTGATCTGCAGGGCCTGGGCGACGTTCTGGGCGACGTCGCTCTGGATCGCGAACACGTCGGTCAGGTCTCGATCGTAATCCTCTGACCAGAGGTGCGCCTGACTGGCCACGTCGATCAATTGGGCGGTGATGCGCAGGTGCTCGCCGGCCTTGCGCACGCTGCCCTCGAGGACCGTGCCGACCTGGAGTTCGCGGCCGATCTCGGCGATACTCTTGCCGGTTTGCTTGTACTGCATTACCGACGTGCGCGCGATCACCGAGAGGTCGTGCAGGTGCGACAATTTCGAGATCAGCTCCTCGGTCATGCCGTCGGAGAAGTACTCGTCCTCGGGATCGGCGCTGATGTTCGCAAACGGCAGCACCGCGATGCGGTATTTGTCCAAAGGCGCCTGCTCGGCCCCGCCTAGCGCCGGAGCGGTTGTCGCCGGAGTCATGGACTGCTGCGGCGCCACAGTCGCGCGGTCGTTCGACCGAAGCCACAGCCCGGCGCCGCCGGCGGCCACCAGGAGTACGACCGCCGCCGCGGCGAGCGCCCCAAGGCGCCATGTCCGTGTGCCGGCACGCTTCAGGCCGAGCGCCTTCGCGATGGGGCCGGTCTCGGTGAGCACCCGATAGACCGTGACAGGCTCGGGGATGTTCTTGACCCGGTGCTCGCCCATCGGCTCGAAGCCGAACGCGACCTTGCTCTTGACCTGGTTGTAGACGTTGCGCGCGACGCAGATCTCGCCGGGCTCGGCCAGGGCTTCGAGGCGCGCCGCGACGTTCACCCCGTCGCCATAGACGTCGCCCTCCTCGACGATCACGTCGCCGATGTTGATGCCGATGCGAAACGCGATGCGCCGGTCCTCGGGCAATTCCGCCTGCCGCTCGGCCACGCCGGTCTGGATCGCGACGGCGCATTCGACGGCGTCGACCACGCTCGGGAATTCTACGAGCGCGCCGTCGCCCATCAACTTGACGACGCGGCCGTGATGCTCGGCGATTTTGGGCTCGACCAAATCCTGGCGCAGCGCCTTGAGGCGCGCGTGCGTGCCCTTCTCGTCGGCCGCCATCAGACGGCTGTAGCCGACGACGTCCGCAGCCAGGATCGCAGCCAGCCTGCGCGCCATCAATCCGGTCCGATCCGAATTGCATGCCGATGATAGGCACAACTCACCGACAGAACCAGCGTCATACGCGTCAGCCGCGATCGCCCCGGGACCGACGAGTCGGTCACGGGCCGGAAGGCGGCTCGCCGCAGGGGGGCGCCATCGGTTACCCTGTCGGGGAGGAGCGCGGGTCTGAGATTGGCCACGCGCTGAGCACAATCGCTCTTTCCTTCGAGTTCGGCCGCCGGTCCAGGTGATCACGGTGCCGATCGGCGCCGCTCTCAGGTCCGTTCGGCGTCCAGGATGCGCCAGGCTCGTGCAGCATGCGGTCGGATAGGGATAGCTCCGCGCCGGAATATTCCAGGGGGCGCGGGCCCGCGCGCTTGGGTTCGTCCGGTTGCGCTTGCGGCCTGGGTTCGTTCGTTGGCGCCCGATCGGCGAGCCGTGGCCGCGGCGCGGGCCGGATCGGGGGTACGGGCACGGCATCTTGCAGCGCCATCGCCGCCTGCTCGGCCTGGAGCGCCTTCAGCGTCTTGAGCGCGCGCCAGAACTCGGCCATCGCCGCGCCGCGATAGCGCAGCAATGTCTCGAACGAGCGGGTGCCGTTGCCGTCGCGCATCAGCGCGAGCCCGAGCCCGCCGTCCGCAATGCGGCGCTCCTCGAACAGCTCGGCCTCAATCCGGTCGGCCCGCGCGAGGCGCCAGGCGGCGATCGCGACGCGGCGCGCGAGCACGGTCTGGAGCGCGCCGACCGGGGCGAGCTCATCCAGGAGCGCGGCCTCGAGCACGGCGAACTCGGCAGCGTCCTCCTCCGGCAGCACGAGGTGCGTCTCTGCCCGCATGCCGTGCCTCAGCGCATTCTGCGCCGACCGGGCCTTGCCTTGCTCGGTCCTCGGCCCGCGCGACTTCGCTCCGTTGCACCGACTCGCTTCGGCGCGCGCCTTGGACACGGAAACGGCCGCGCGGGGCGCGGCGGTTGCACTCGACATGACGGTTCCTTGGGCTGGAGACGGGGGTTGGAGGGTGCGGGCGCAAGCCTCCGGCCGGCCTCGCCCCAACCCAGCATCTTAGCCGCCAATAGGAATATTGTCCACCGCGCGCCATCGGCGCGCACAGGCGAGCACGCTTGAGCGGCACACGCACGTCGAGCGGATGCGCCGCCGCAGGATCGATGCCGATCGTATGCTGTCGGTTCAGCCGGCCGGCGCTGTCGCCGTGAAGCGCCTGATCGCGATGGTCTGACCGCTGGCGTCAGCCGGGGTCCGCGACGACGTCAGCGCTCGACGGCCGGCAGGCTGCGCAGGATGTCGAAGGCGAGCGCCTGATTGTGGCTCCGGACCAGGCCGGGCAGGCGGACCAGGTCGACCAGCCACCAGGCCATTCCGACGATGCCGAACGTGGCGAGCGACGCCAGCCACATCGCGAGCGTGGTGCCGCGCCGGCCCAGTAGCGCGTGGTGGCCGTAGAACAGCGAGCAGAAGTACGCCGCCCACAGGCTCTTCGATTTCCTGTCGAACTCCTCGAGGAACGCGGATTGCGCGCCAGCGGGCAGGCGCGCCAGCTGGTTGCGAACCGCCGGAGGAAGCGACCTGGCGATATGCTCGGGCACGGGCGCCTCGACCTCGGGCAGCACCGCCGCGGCATCGATCAGAGCCATGGGACCTCTTCCGCGCTTTAGGTCCGCACGATGGCGGCGCGGGCTTAACGTCGGCTTGCGTTGCCGTACGCCTGTATGGCGGGCGCGCGGCGATTCTCTCTCCGTGACGGCATTCACCCGCTCCGAGGCGACGCTGGCGCGCCGGCGAAGGATGGGCTCGGGCACGAATCGCCACGCAGGTCTGGAGCGAGCGGCTGGGCCGCAGCTGATCGCGAGTCGGGGTCGCGAACTTACGTGTGCGGTGCCGATCGCGCGACGAGAGCGGCGCGGCGCCCTCGCTCAGCCTGGATCGCCCTCCAGGCTGAGCAGGCTGGCGTTGCCGCCGACCGCTGCGGTGTTGACGCTGACCGTGCGTTCGGTGGCGAAGCGGGGCAGATAGTGCGGTCCCCCGGCCTTGGGTCCGGTGCCGGACAGGCGCTCGCCGCCGAACGGCTGCACCCCGACCACCGCGCCGATCATGTTGCGATTGACGTAGATGTTACCGGCGCGCGCCCGCTCCAGCACCCGCTCGACCGTCCGATCGATCCGGCTGTGCACCCCGAGCGTCAGCCCGTAGCCCGTGTCATTGATCGCGTCGATCATCTGCTCGAGCCGGTCGCCAGCGAAGCGCACCACGTGCAGGATCGGCCCGAACACCTCGCCCTCCAAGCGCGTGACCGCATCGATCTCGAACGCCTGCGGCGCGAAGAAGCAGCCCCGGGCCAGCTCGGGGCGCAGCGGCAGGCGCTGGATCGGCCGGCCTTCGCGCATCATGCGCGCGGCATGCTGCTCGAGGCGTGCGCGCGCCGCCTCATCGATCACCGGGCCGACGTCGGTCGCCAGCAGTCCGGGATCGCCGACCTCGAGCTCCAGCATGGCGCCGGCCAGCATCTCCAGCACGCGCGGGGCGATATCGTCCTGCACGCACAGCACGCGCAGCGCGGAGCAGCGCTGACCGGCCGAGCGGAACGCGGATTCCAGCACCTCGGCCACCACCTGCTCGGGCAGCGCGGATGAATCGACCAGCATGGCGTTCTGGCCGCCGGTCTCGGCAATCAGCGGCACGATCGGCCCGGCCTTCGCGGCGAGCGCGCGGTTGATCGCCCAGGCGGTGTGGGTCGAGCCGGTGAACGCGACCCCGGCGATGCCCGGGTCGGCCACGAGCCGCGCGCCCACCTCCGCGCCCCCGGGCAACAGCATCAAAGCATCCTCGGGGACGCCCGCCTGACGCAGCAGGGCGACCGCCTTGGCCGCGATCAGCGGGGTCTGGGGCGCCGGCTTCGCGAGCACCGCGTTGCCGACCGCCAGCGCGGCGGCGATCTGGCCGGTGAAGATGGCGAGCGGGAAGTTCCAGGGGCTGATCGCGACGAATACGCCGCGGCCGTGCAGGGCGAGTCGATTGCTCTCGCCGGTCGGCCCTTCCAGCTCGCGCGGCGCCGCCGTGGTCTGCGCCTCGAGGGCATAGTAGCGCAGGAAATCCACCGCCTCGCGGACCTCGGCGACCGCATCGGGCAGGGTCTTGCCGGCTTCCCGCACGCACCAGGCGAGCAGCTCGGCCGCGTTCGCCTCGTACAGGTCGGCCGCCCGCCGGAGACAATCGACCCGTGCCGCGAGCGGCGTCCGCTCCCACGCCGCAAATCCGGCCTGAGCCTGGCGCACTGCCTGCGCGACGGCCTCGGGATCGGTCTCGATCACGCTGCCGATGGCGACGGAGCGATCGGCTGGATCGAACATCGCGCGCGCCGCGCCCCGCCCGCTCGCGATGCCGGGCCCCGCCTGGAAGCCCGGCTCGAAAGCCCGATCGAGCTGCTCCGCCAGCCGGTCGAGCGTCGCCGGATCGCGCAGGTCGACGCCGCGCGAGTTGCGCCGCTCGGCGCCGTACAGGTCGGCGGGCAGCGGGATCCCGGGATGGCGCTTGGGCTCGAGCCGCGCCAGCCGGAAGGCCGGTTCCTCGATCAGCGTCTCAAGCGGCACCTCCTCGTCCATGATGCGATTGACGAACGAGCTGTTGGCGCCGTTCTCGAGCAGGCGGCGGACCAGATACGGCAGAAGGTCCTGATGGCTGCCGACCGGCGCATAGACCCGGCACGCGAAACCGCCCGCCTCGGCGCCGACCAGCCCCTCGTACAGCGCCTCGCCCATGCCGTGCAGGCGCTGGAACTCGAAGTCGCGCCGGTTGCCGGCAAGCTCGATGATGCTGCCGAGCGTCTGGGCATTGTGGGTTGCGAACTGCGGATAGAACGCATTGTGTCCGGCGAGCAGACGGCGCGCGCAGGCGAGATACGAGACATCGGTCGCGGGCTTGCGCGTGAACACCGGATAGTCGTCGAGGCCCAGCTCCTGGGTGCGCTTGATCTCGCTGTCCCAGTACGCGCCCTTGACCAGGCGCACGGGAATGCGCCGCCGCTCGCGCGCCGCGAGCGCCTCGAGCCAGGCGATCACTTGGACCGCCCGCTTCTGATAGGCCTGGACCGCGAGACCAAGGCCGTCCCAGCCGGTCAGTTCCGGCGCGGCGGCGAGGCGCTCGAACAGATCGAGCGACGCCTCCAGGCGCTCGGCCTCCTCGGCGTCGATCGTGACCGCGATGTTGCCCGCGCGGGCCGCCTGGAGGAGCCCGAGCACGCGCGGGTACAGCTCGGCCTGCAGCCGGCGGTGCTGCGCCAGCTCGTAGCGGGGATGCAGCGCCGAGAGCTTGATCGAAACGCCCGGCCGGGCGATCAGGTCGGCGCCGTGGGCGGCGTTGCTGATCGCAGCGATCGCGTCTCGATAGGCGACCCGGTAGTCCTCGGCGTCGGCGGCGGTGCGCGCGGCCTCGCCCAGCATGTCGTATGAGTAGCGGTAGCCCTTGCGCTCGGCCTCGCGCGCCCGCCCGATCGCCTGCTCGATGGTCTGGCCGAGCACGAAATGGCGGCCGAGCACGCGCATCGCCTGCAGCAGCGCCTGGCGCAGGACCGGCTCGCCGAGACGGTGCAGCAGGCGCGTCAGCCATGCCCCGGGATCGGCGTCAGCCTCGAGGTTCGCGCGCACGACGCGACCGGTCAGCATCAACCCCCAGGTCGAGGCGTTGACCAGGAGCGAGCCGCTACGGCCGAGATGGCGCGACCATTCGCCGGCGCTCAGCTTGTCGCGGATCAGCCGGTCGGCGGTGTCGGCATCGGGAATCCGGAGCAACGCCTCGGCGAGGCACGTCAGCATGATACCCTCGCGCGTGCTCAGCTGATACTCGTGGAGGAACGCCTCGACGCTCAGCTGGTCGCCGCCCGCGCGCCGGACCCGCGCGGCGAGCTCGAGCGCGCGTGCCCGTATGCGCGCCTTGGTCCCGTCGTCGACCGCAGCGAGCTCAAGCAGCTCGGCGACGCAGGCCGCCTCGTCGGCCCGATGGGCCGCGCGGATCCCGACCCGGCCCGGGTCGTCGCTGAGCGCTGGCCGGTCGTCGAGAAAACGCGCGACCATGTGCCGATACCTCGGCCCGAGACGACGGCCCGGCGCCGCGGTCACGGACGCCGCACTTTTACCATGAAATTGGGCGGTCTTCAGGGTTCGCTCCGTCCGCTGCGACACTCCATGTCCCTCACATCCCGCTTCACCCGCTGCCACGCCACTGGAATTCTTCAGATCACGATTTAGCCGCTGCTGCGCCGCTCGATGTCCGCCAGATCCCGATCCGGCCGCTGCTGCGCCACTGGAATTCTTCAGATCACGATCTCGCCGCTGCTGCGCCGCTCGACGTCCGCCAGATCCCGATCCGGCCGCTGCCACCCCAGTGGATATTCTTCAGTTCACGATCTGGCCTCTGCTGCGCCGCTCGATGTCCGTCAGATCCCCGATCCGGCCGCTGCCACGCCACTGAACATCGTTCAGGCGCTGGAGCCGTCCGGCGCCAGGAAGTCGAAGGCCTCGATACGGCCGCTCCTGCGCCGCTGGATATCTGTTCAGCGCCGAATCCAGCCCCTGCCCTGGCATCAGGCCGTGTCAGCTCCCGCTTCGGGCGACCGCGGCTCGCCACAGCGGCCGTCGGCCTCAGCCCGCGGCGGCAGCGCGGCTCTGCACCGGCT
>JBKPNX010000191.1:0-14585 GCA_046732855.1 Pseudomonadota bacterium | reverse complement strand
CAGGCTCTCCTGCTGGCTGTGCAGCCATTGGATGTAGAGGTAGGTGGCGTCCTTGTTCTTGCTGTTCGGGGACACCGCCAACATGATGCCGGCCGCCATCTCGGAATGCCCGCTCGGGCTGACGGCATAGCCGATCTTGTCTTTGACCTGGGTCGGCGGCACCCAGGACAGCGCCTGCTCGTCGGCGTTGATGCCCTGCGCCCAGCGGGCGACCGGCGGCCAGGTGATGGTCATCGCGATCTCGCCCGAGTTCAGCGCCGAGAGCGACTCGCCAAAGCCCCAGTTCTGCACCCCCGGCGGCTGGCACTTGTTCTGCTCGACCATGTCGGTCAGCGCCTTGACGCCCGCCTCACTGTTGACGGTCGCCTTCATCGTGTCGGGATCGAAGAATCGGCCGCCGTAGCTGCGGAACCGCTCGAAGAAGAAGTAGTAGGTATAGCCGGTATTGATCAGGCCGGCGCCATAGAGCTCAGGCGCGTACTTGTCGGTCAGGAACTGGCAGATCTCGCCAAACTTCTGCCAATTGTCGGGCGGGGCCAGGTCGTAGCCGTACTTGGCTTTGAATTCCTCCTTGTTGGCTGAATCCTCGAACAGATCCTTGCGATAGTAGAGGATGTGGACGTCGCCGTCGACCACGAGGGCGTAGGTCTTGCCGTCAAAGGTCATCCAGTCGCGAAACGCCGGCGCGATATCGTCGAACTCCTCCTTGACACCATACTTCTCGATGTATGAATCGAGCGGCTCGAGCGCGCCGGCGCGGACCATGTCGGCGACCCAGGACGGCGCGATCGTGAGCATGTCATAGGCGCCGGTGCCGGCCCGATGCTCCAGCATCGCCTTGGGAAACAGCTCCTCGTACGGCACCTCGCTGACGCGCACCTTGATCCCGGTGAGCTTTTCCCACTCGGGCCCGGTGATGTTGATGCCGAGCATCGCCATCAGGCCCGCCTCCTCCTCGGTGTTGATGGTCGTGCCGGCATACTGCTTGGCGGCTTCCACCGCCTTCGTCGCGGCGTTCTCCTGGGCGGCGGCCGGCAGCAGGCCGACGACAAGAAGCGCGGAGCCTGCCATTGCAGCGGTCGCGGACCATCTGGCCATCGTTGTCACCTCCCTGTCCTGTTGGGCGGATCGTAAATCGGGCTCGTGCGGCCATGCAAGCATCAACGGGCGCGCGGCGAGCCGGAGATTTTGTTGCACAGCGCAGGCAGCCGCCGCAGGATCAGCCGGCTGGCGCGACGTCGCGGACATCGTCGTCGCTTCGGCCGCGCAAAAGCGAGCCCGAACCAACCCGCTGACCAAGCGGCCCGAACATCAGGGAGACCGTCATGAACACGAACCGCAGAGTGCCCCCTTTGTCGCGGCGCCAGGTGCTGGGAACGGGCGCCGCGCTCGGCGTGGGGCTGATCGCGGCGGGGAGGCTGGCGCCGCCGGCGCGCGCGGCCGGCCGCACGCTTGCCATCGCCGATGTCGGGGTCGGCGATCCCGGAGGGGACTGGTCGCGGTTCGAGCAGCCGAGCGGCGATCAGGTCAATCTCGTCTCGATCGGCAATGCACCGTCGGCCGTGGTCAATCAGCTGATCGCGGGCGGCGGCCAGACCACCTTCGACGTGATCAACATCGTCGGCGGCATGCAAAAGCCGCTGGTCGACAACGATCTGATCCTCGAGCTCGACCCGAGCCGGCTGTCCAACTGGCAGAGCAACACCTATATCGAGCAGTATCTCGCGCCGGGCACGCCCGGCTTTCAGTTCATCGGGTACGAGGACAAGATCTACGGCGTGCCGACCGTGCTGCAGGGCGATTCGTTCGCCTACCTGCCGCAGGAGACCGGCGCGCTCGACTCCTACGCCGCGCTGTACGATCCCAAGTTCAAGGGCTTCGTCGCGCTCGAGGACAACTATACGACCGCCGGCCAGAAGACGGCGCTGTTCCTCAAGCACTCCGGCCAGGCCACGATCGACGACCCGGCCGACATGACCCCCGATGAGATCAAAACCGTGATCGACTACATGATCGAGCACAAGAAGGCCGGCCAGTTCCGGGTCATCTGGTCGAGCTTCGAGCAGGCGGTCAATCTGATCACCAGCAAGGAGGTTCACGTCATCGACTGCTGGGAGCCCATGGTGTTCGTCGCCAAGGGCCAGGGGCACGACGTGGTCTACGCGGCGCCGAAGGAGGGCTATCTGTTGTGGGCGATGGCGGCGTACGTCGTCAACAATCCCGAGCGCAGCGAACAGGATCTGAAGGCCACCTACGGCCTGCTCGATTTCATGCTCGGGCCCTGGTACGGCGCCAAGATCACGCTCCTGCGCGGCTACATGACCAACCCTCAGGCGCCCGCGTACGCCAAGGCCCATCCGGACGAATTCAGTGCGGAAGAGGCCGCGCGGATCGCCGCGATCACCGAAGGCGTGCAGAAGAAGTTCGAGCAGGGCGGCACCTGGCAGAACCGCTGGCCGACCCACGTCGACGTCTACGAGGAGGAGTGGCAGCGCTTCAAGGCGGCCTGACGCCGGCGCTCCGCCCCCGGGGGCTTTTTGCATGCGCCTTCCGAGCCGAGGTCAGGCGCGGCTGCTCGTCCTCGGAGTGCCGCTGCTCGTGATCGCCGGGTTCATCCTCGGGCCTCTCCTGATCACGCTCGCGATCAGCGTGTTCGAGAAACGGGGCTTCTGGATCAGCCCGGCGTTCACGCTCGAGTCGTATCGGCTGTTCTTCACCGGCGTCCGGCTCGAGGTGCTCGAGCGGAGCTTCCGGGTGGCGTGCGCGTCGACCGCGCTCATGCTGCTGATCGCCTACCCGATCGCCTATCTGGTCACGCTGCGGGTCCGGCCCGAGCTCACCCGCGCGTTCCTGTTCCTGTTCGCGGTGCCCTTTCTGGTCAATTACATCGTGCGCACGTTCGCCTGGGCGGACATCCTGAGCCGCACCGGCTTCGTCAACTCCCTGCTGCTTTGGATCGGGCTGATCGAGCAGCCGCTGGACTGGCTGCTGTTTTCGGATTTCGCGGTCTATCTCGGCCTGGTCACCGCGTACATGCCGTTCATGATCTTCCCGATCTGGCTGTCGCTCTCGGCCATCGACCGGCGCCTGCTGGAGGCGAGCTGGGTGCTGGGCGCGCCGCCGCTCGCCACCTTCTGGCGCGTGACCTTGCCGCTGTCGCTGCCCGGGGTGTTCGCCGCGGCGATCTTCGGCTTCGTCGGCTCGTTCGGCGAGGTCGCGGTCTCGCTGATCCTCGGCGGGACCGGCTACCAGCTGCTCGGCAACGCGATCGCGAGCGCGCTGGATGTGCTCAACTATCCGCTCGCGGCGGCGATTTCCACCGTCGCCACCGGCCTGATGCTGGCGCTGCTGGTCGTCTGGTACCAGCTGTTCGACGCGCGCCTGTTCCTCGGCCAGATCATGGGGCGCGGCTGATGCCGGGTGCGCACGCCTCCTCGCGGGCGGCGCCGGCGCTGATCTGGGGATGTCTCGGCCTGGTTCTTCTGTTCCTGTACGGGCCGCTGGTGCCGCCCGCCGTCCACTCGTTCGCGCACGCCGGCGGCACGAGCGGGCCGTTCGACAACTATGCGGCGATCTTCGACGACGCGCGCCTGATGCGCGCGTTGCGGACGTCGCTCATCGTGGGCCTGCTGGTCGCCCTGATCGCGCCGCTGCTCGCGCTGCTCGCCGCCGAGGCGGTCCGGGTCTGGCGGACGCCCCGGCTGATCATCGCCCTCATGCTGCTGCCGCTGTTCGTGCCGGGCATCTCGATGGGCCTGGCGACCGGCTTGTTCTTCCAGATCCTGGGGGTCAGGCCGTCGCTGCTCACGATCGCCGCGGTGCATGTGCTCTGGGCGCTGCCGTTCGCCTTTCTGATCATCCTGACCGTGATGGCGAACTTCGATCAGGTGTATCTCGAGGCCGCCTACATGTCCGGCGCCGGGCGCCTGCACGCGTTTCTCGAGGTCGAGCTGCCCCAGATTCACCACGGCATCCTCGGCGCCGCGGTCTTCTCGCTGATCATCTCATTCAACGAGACGATCCGGACCTCGGTCGTCCAGGGCGGGCGCAACACGGTGCAGACCTACCTTTGGTCCCAGTACCAGCAGGTCGGCCTGAGCCCCCACCTGTTCGCGCTGATGACCCTGATCATCGTGATCACGCTGGGCCTGATCGCGCTGGTCGCGCTGATCGACTGGCGCCGGCACCGCCCCGCCTGACCAGCGCACGTGCAACAGAGTCGCTGAAGCGCAGGCCGTGTTCTTCCGTGAGGTCCTCGAGTCGTGCCGCACTGTGCGACGCGAATCGGACAGCTCGACGTCGACTTGTGGTCGCGCGCCTGCTTGAGGCTGCGGCGAGGTCAGGGGCGCCGATCTCGCGGCGAGGTGGCGAAAAATTGTTCTACACGCAGGCGGACGAGCGGGTCGGGGTGAGAACCGGACGGCTGAAATTGACCCTGAATGATGCCTAAATCTTAGGTGAGAGTTGACAGCATTTGCCGCGCCGCCAGTAGCTCAATGCCGCATCCGCTTGCCCCCTGGTCTAATCCTCCTCGAGCAGCACGATTTCGTCGGCACGAATGCCGACATCGACCTGCGAGCCGGCGACCACCGGCAGGCGCTCGGTCAAAGTCGCGGAGAGCTCCTGGCCGTCGTCGAGGCGCAGGCGGTAGTCCCGATAAACACCGCGATAGGTGATCCGCTCGAGCCGGGCGGGCAGCACCAGATCGGCATTTCTCGCCTGCGCGCCGAGCAGCAGGCTCTCGCCGCGAAGCGCCAGCGCCTGGGGCCCGAAGCGGCCGTCGCTCTTGCCCAACCGAAGCCTGTGTCCGGCAAGGACCAGCGCCGCGCCGCCGTCGCGCTCGATCCGCGCGTCGAGCACGTTGCAGCCACGGAAGAAGCTGGCGACGAAGCGGGTGCGCGGCAACCGGAAGATCCGTTCCGGCGCGTCGACCTGCACGCACCGGCCACGGTTCAGCACCGCGATCCGGTCGCTCATGGTGAGCGCCTCCTCCTGGTCGTGCGTGACGTAGACGAAGGTGGTGCCGGTCGCCTCCTGAATCTTGGTCAGCTCCCCCTGCATTTCGCGGCGGATCTTCTCGTCGAGCGCGGCGAGCGGCTCGTCGAGCAACAGCAGCTCCGGCCGTGGCGCGAGCGCGCGAGCGATCGCCACCCGCTGCTGCTCGCCACCCGAAAGCTGAGTGACCCGCCGTTGCTCGAAACCCGCGAGCCCGACCAGATCGAGCAGCTCTCCGACGCGCGCCCTGATCTCGGCCCGGTTCGGGCCTTGCCGCCGCAGGCCGTAGGCGACGTTCTGGGCGACGTTCATGTGCGGAAAGTTGGCATACTGCTGAAACACCATGCCGAGCCGGCGCCGCCAGGGCGGCACGTCGCCGACCTCACGGCCGCGCAACAGCACCTGTCCCGAATCCGCATGCTCCAGGCCGGCGACGATGCGCAGGAGCGTCGATTTGCCGGAGCCGCTCGGACCGAGGAAGGTGAAGAACTCACCGGCCTCGACCGTCAGTGAGACATCGTCGGCCGGGACCGCCCTGCCGAACTGCTTGCGGACGTGGCGCAGCTCGAGGATCGGCTCGGCCATCAGGCGGAGGTCGCCTCGAGCGTAGTCTCGATCGCGAGGCGAATCGCCTCGACCTGCGCCTCCAGCGCCATCGACGCGAGATCGGCGCGCTGGTGCAGCTCGACCTTGGCCCATTCGCGCATCTGCAGCAGCAGCCCGCTCACCTGCTCGGGCAGATAGGGCAGATGGATGAAGCCGCAGAGGGCCGCCGGCGCATGCTCGGCGCAGCTGCGGAGCGCATGATACATCAGCGCGTTGCAGAGAAAGGTGCCAGCGCTGGCTGACAGACGCGCCGGGATGTCCGCGGCCAGCAGGCGGTCCTGGATCGCATGGATCGGCAGCGTGCTGAGGTAGGCCTCGGCGCCACCCTCGACCACCGGGCCGCGGGTCATGAGCCCGACATTGTCCGGGATCTCGAAATCCGCGATGTTGACCGCGATCCGCTCGACGCGCAGCATCGGCGTGCCCGGCCACAGGCCGAGGCAGATCACGGCGCGCGGCTGGAGCTGATCGATCAGTCGGGCGATGCGCGCGCCGAGTTCGGCGTAGTTCACCGGCAAGGTATGCGCGCTCACCCGGACGCCGCCGATCTCGGTCCCGGCCAGCCGCTTCACTACCTGCTCGGCCGGGTTGAGCGACCGTCCGCCGTAGCTCTCGAAGCCGGTCAGCAGCATGGCGCTCTCCTCACACAGCTGAAATCACCCGTAGTCTACGGGGCCGGCGTGCAGCACTCCAGCTTCCAACCTGCCAATGTCTGCCACGGACCGCGTCGGGTTGGCCGGGCTCCGCTGACTGGTTGGTGTTGGCGAAAAACTCTCAGTCGGCAGGGCGGAAGTCGGCGAGGGCAGGGGCGGTAATGGGCCTCGTCATCATGGCGTGGACTGGTCGGGCAGAGGACCGACCCGCTTGAGCGCGCGCAGATACGCCTCGACGGCGGCGGGAAAGCCGATGCGCAAGGCGTCGGCGGTGATGGCGTGGCCAATGCTGACCTCGGCGAGCTGCGAAATCGCCTGGCAGAACGCCGGTAGGTTATCGAGGTTGAGGTCGTGCCCGGCATTGACGCCCAGGCCGGCCTCGGTCGCAGCTTCGGCGGCTTGCACGTAGCGCCGGAGCAGAAGGGCCGCCTCGGCGGCGGCGAAGGCGGCGGCATACGGCCCGGTGTAAAGCTCGATGCGGTCTGCCCCGACCGTCGCGGCGGTCGCGATGATGCCCGGGTCCGGATCCATGAACAGGCTGATCCGGGCGCCGCTCGCCTTCAGCTCCCGGATCAGCGGCCGCAGTCGTCGGGGTTCCTTGAGTTCCCAGCCGTGGTCGGAGGTGCGCTGGTCAGGCGCGTCGGGCACCAGCGTCACCTGATCCGGCCGGACTTCACCGATCAGCTCGATGAATTCCGGCGTCGGGTAGCCCTCGATGTTGTATTCGACGTTTGGCCCGAACTCGTGCCGGATCAACGCGGCGAGCTCGGTGACGTCGCTGCGCCGGATGTGGCGCTCGTCGGGGCGCGGGTGCACCGTGATGCCGTGCGCTCCGGCCTTGACCACGAGGCGCGCCGCATCCAGCACGCTCGGGTAGCCGACCTCGCGCTGGTTCCGCAGCAGCGCGACCTTGTTGAGATTGACGCTGAGCCTGGTGTCGATCGCTGACATCGTCTCCATGCTTCCGGACCGGCGGCCGCGTGTAGGTATCGGGCTCACTGGCGTGCACCGCCGGGCGCCGACGGTTGACCTACGGCGGCGCGCGGCGGCGCGACCATCTCGTCCGCCGGCATTGCTTCCGTGCCGGGCTGGAGCATAATCGCAAGCCCGGCCACGCCGAAAGAGCGTTGTTCGGGGTCACGGAAGGCCCGGAGGGCGGTCCTCAAAAGAGCGGCGCGCGGTGCGCAGTCGGGTGATGGCCGGCGCCACTGACGGGAGGCACGTGATGCAGGTGAGCGCAAAACGGGTGCTCGGCAAATCGGAGGTCGAAGTCACGATCATGGGCTTCGGCGGGGCCCCGCTCGGCAACATGTACCAGGCGTTCTCCGATGAGCAGGCGCGCGCCACGGTGGAGGCGTGCTACGATGCCGGCATCCGCTATTTCGACACCGCTCCGTACTATGGCTTCGGCCTGTCCGAGCACCGCCTCGGGGAGGCGCTGCGCGCCAAGGAACGCGCGGAGCTCGTGCTCTCGACCAAGGTGGGACGCCTGCTCCAGCCGGGCGATCCGGCCACGCTCGATCACGGCCAGTTCAAGCGCAGCCTGCCGTTCGGCCTGGTCTACGACTACTCCTATGACGGGGTCATGCGCTCGTTCGAGGACAGCCTGCAGCGTCTTGGCACGTGGCGGATCGACATTCTGCTGGTGCACGACCTCGACGTCTGGACCCACCGCTCGGAGGACGCGCGCCGCGCTCGGGTCGAGGAATTCATGGCGGGCGGCTATCGGGCGATGGTCGAGCTGCGCGAGCAAGGCGCGGTGCGGGCGATCGGCGCCGGGATCAACGAGACCGCAGCGTGCCAGGATCTCGCAGAACGCGGCGACTTCGACTGTTTCCTGCTGGCTGGCCGCTACACTCTGCTCGAGCAGGCGCCGCTCGACGAATTCTTGCCACTGTGTCAGCGGCGCAACATCGCGTTGATCATCGGCGGTGCCTACAACACCGGCATTCTGGCGACCGGCGCGGTCGAGGGTGCCTATTTTCAGTATGCGCCGGCGCCGCCTGAGATCATGGAGCGGGTGCGCCGGATCGAAGCGGTGTGCGCGCGGCACGGCGTGCGGCTGCCGACCGCGGCGCTGCAGTTCCCGCTCGGCCACCCGGCGGTGGCGACGGTCATTCCGGGCATGAGATCGCCTGCGGAGGTCGCCCAGAACGTCGAGATTTTCGCCCCAAGCATCCCCGCGGATTTCTGGGCCGAGCTCAAGGACGAGGGCCTGCTCCGCGCCGACGCGCCGACGCCTTGAGCGATCGCCCGCGTTCTGATCCGGCTACCGAGCGCTGGCGCCAACCCGGTCAATCCTCGTGACAGCGATCGGACACGCGTCCCCCGCTGGCCGGATTGCGTATTCGCTGGCGCAAGTCCCGGGCCGGTCGAACGACCCGGTTTGGTCTTTCCCCGCTTCTCATCTTGCGCCATAAGGTACGCCGGGTTGTCGAAATCGCGGATTTCAAGCACTTTTGTTTTACCGCGAGCGCGTTAGGCCTTGGCAAGAACATCTTCCTTGGTTTCAGTAATCAGAATCTGCATGGGGCTGCCCTGGCGAGGGTCATGACGAGGTCGCTCGTGGTCGAGCTGTCGATCATCATCCCCACCTTCGATGAGGAGGAGAACGTTGAACCCTTGTACCAGGCGCTGATGGCCACGGTGCCGGCCCTGGGGCGATCGTTCGAGATCATCTTCGTCGACGATGGGAGCCGGGATCGCACGTTCGAACGGCTCGCCGCCATTGCGGCGCGCGATCGCCGGGTGGCGGTCGTCAAGTTGCGCCGGAATTACGGGCAAGCGCCGGCGATGGCAGCGGGGATCGAGCACGCGCAGGGCGAGGTCCTGGTCACCATGGACGCCGACCTCCAGAATGATCCAGCCGACATCGGCTCCCTGCTCGCCAAGCTGGCTGAGGGGTATGATCTGGTGGTCGGCTGGCGCCACGAGCGGCAGGACAAATGGTTGTCACGCCGGCTGCCCTCGGTGATCGCGAATTGGCTGATCGCGGCCATGACCGGTGTGGATGTCAGAGACAACGGCTGTACGCTCAAGGCTTTTCGGGCCGAGCTGATCAAGCGGGTCCCGCTCTACGGCGAGATGCATCGGTTCATTCCTGCCATCGCGTCGACGTTCGGGTGTCAGCTTGCCGAAGTCAAGGTGCATCATCATCCGCGCAGGTACGGCAAGTCCAAGTATGGCTTGTCCCGGATTTACCGCGTTCTGCTCGACATCGTCGTCATCAAGACCTTGATTACCTTCGCACGCCGGCCTCTGTTCTGCTTTTTCAGCGGCGCCGCGGCGACTCTGGCGCTGAGTGTGCTCTCGGCATCGCTGGCGATCATCTTCCTGAAGCAGTCGTTCGTGGTATTCGCCGCGGTTGCCGTCCTGTGCGGCTCCCTGGCGCTGTTTCTCGGTTTCGCCGGGGTCGCGAGCGCCTTGGTGTCGCAGTACGGCGGCAACCCGCCGGTGCCGTTGCAGCTCACGGTGGACCACAACCTGCCGGGCGGCGCCCGGTGAGAACGGGTAACTCGGCGGCGGAGACGACCGCTACGAAGGGAGGCCCATGCGTCTGATATCCGAGGTCCCGCCGCCGTCGGCGGCGCCAGCGAGCCAGGCGGACGCGATCCCGATCACCTCGGTGATCGTCCCGGTGTTGCACGACGACGGCGCCCTCCCCGGCACGCATCGGGCGTATCGGGCGGCGCTCGAACACCAACCCGGCGAGGTCGAGTTCCTGTACGTGCTCGATCGGGGGTCGCGCCAGGCGCTGGCCGGGCTGAACCGGCTGAAGCGCGCCGGTGAGCCGCTCACGCTGATCGTGCTGAGCCGGTGGGACGGCGAGGGGGCCGCGCTGCGCAGCGCCTTCGAGCGCACCCGCGGCGAGCGGATTCTGATCCTGCCGGCCAGCCCTCAGGTCGATCCGCGCGACGTGCCCAAGGTGCTGGAGCAGCTCGGCCATGCCGACATGGCCGTGGGCAACAGACTGGCGCTCGAGAATTCCTGGTCCGAGCTCGTGCAGGCCCGGCTGTTCCGTTGGCTGGTTCGTCTGCTCTTCAGCCGCATCATCACCGATCCGGTGTGCCGGGTGCGCGCCTACCGGCGCCACGTCCTGCAGGAGATCGTCGGCTACAACGTGCAGCAGCATTTTTCGCCGCTGCTCGCGGCCGAACGCGGCTTCCAGATCGCCGAGGTTGCGGTCAGAGCCAGCGAGCCGCCGCCCGGCGGTACGCCCCATCAGGGCGGGCTCAGCATGCTGCTGTCCCGCCTCGGCCTGACGCTGGAGATGCTTTCGCTCTACGTCGTCCTGAAGTTCATTCACAAGCCGTTGCGCTTCTTCGGCACCATCGGGTTACCCGTCCTCCTGATCGGCCTGGTCTTCACCGGCTATCTGGGAATCAGCCGCCTGTTCTTTGGCATGCCGCTGGCCGATCGGCCGGCGCTCATCCTGGGCGTGCTGCTGATCGTGCTGGGCATTCAGGTGATCGCGCTCGGCCTGATCGGCGAGATCATCATCTTCGTCGCCGGCAAGCGCATCAAAGATTACACGATCGATCGGATTCTCTGAGCCGCCATTCACCGCGCCGCTGCACGTCGCGCCGCCTGTATGGATGTCGCAGAGGCTAAGATGCGCCCCGCGGTTGCGCCCAAAATGGGCGCGCGGTTGCGGCATGCGGATCATCGCCCGGCGCACGCTCGGGGAATTCGTTCGGGCGCGCTCCGGGCACCAGGACCCAACCAGCGCTCGAGGCGGCCCTGGAGGCCTGGTTCGATGAGGTGCGCAAGGCGCGCTGGCGCAGCACGGCCGATCTTAAGCGGCACTACGCCACGGCGAGCGTGGTCTCGGCCGAGCGGATCGTGTTCAACATCAAGGGCAACGACTACCGGCTGGTCGTGGCGATCGATTTCGAGAAGGGCATCGTATGGATCAAGTGCCTTGGAACCTACCGGGACAACGATCGGATCGACGCGAGAGGGGTGGCGCATGATCGAGCTTAGGCCGATTCGCACGGAGGCCGACTACGATGCGGTGCTCACCGAGGTCGAGCGGCTGTGGGGCGCGCCCTTCGGTACTGTGGACGGCGACCGACTCGATGTCGTGGCGACCCTGATCGACGCGATCAGGTCCGCCTGGAGCAGCAGGGTCTCAGTCGCAAGGATCTCGAAGGCCTGATCGGAACGCGCACGCGGGTCGCCGAGGTCTTCAACCGGCGGCGCGGCCTGTCGATCAACATGATCCGGCGCCTGCCTGAGCGGCTCGGCATCTCGGTGGAAGTACTGATCCGGCCGGCGCGAGCAGTCGGGCCGGGTGATCGCGCCGACTACTCGCTCAGGATCTGCTTGATCCGGGCGATCGCCTCGTCGACCGCCTGCTCTGGGGCGATGCCGTCGGCGACGACCCGGTGGACCACCTTGGCCCCAGACCAGGTTCTGGCCGACCATCTGGTGTCGTCAGTTGCCTGAGGGGCGGCGTAGGCTGGCGGGGGTCGCTGCGGGCAAGGGTCGATGGCGTCAGTCATCGCCCGTGCCGGCGAACTGCTCCTGCATCGTCGCCGCGGCGCCGGATTGGCCGGCGAGCCATTCCATGGCCGTCTCGACGCGCACCGGTGCCGCCTGCGCCGGCGCCATCGCGCCCGCCATGCCGACCTCCCCCGGCCCCGGTACGACCAGTGATTCCTGATCGGCCGGCGCTGCCTGCTCGGCATGGCCGTTGGCACCGTTTGTCGGCGCCCTCGCTCCCAACTCGAGGCGCGGCGTCGCGGTACCGGCGAGCATGGCGCCCGTGCTTTCGCCGACGCCAATGGTAAGCTGCAGCGGCAGTGTCCAGCCGGAGCCCGAGCGCTCGGCCTCGAAGTCCCCGCCGCCGATCGCCTCGGTGGCCGACTCGCCGCCGGTCAACCCTTTATCACTGTCAAGCATCTGCTTGCGTAATACGGCCTGGCCGCCCGACAGCGACAGGCCCTGGACGTGCTTAAAGATGCGGCTGATACGGACGCCTTCGTTGGCGATCCAGTCGATACGATCTTCGCCCATGCTCCGGTTCCAGACGGTGCCGTCCCTGGCCAGTACGCGTCCCTGCGCGTCCTTCTTCGGTACGCCCGAATGGTGCAGGGCCACGATCTCCCACTGGTCGTTGAACACCGGCGATCCGGACGAGCCCGGGGAGGTGTCGGTGCGATAGTGCAGGAAGTTGTCGAGCACGTCGATGACCTGATTCTCGCGCAGCGCCAGTTGTTTGCGCTTGCCGCTAGGGTGCTGGATGATCGACACGTACTCGCCCACGATGACCTTGCCCTCCGCCGAGGACAGTCCGTTCCAGCCGAACCGGGCGATGCCGCGCAGGTCGCCCTTCAGAGCCACGAGACTGAAATCCAGCGCCTTGTCGGTGACGAAGAACGCTGCCGGATCGAGCTTGACGAAGATCGAGGACAGCAGCTTGCCGTCCGGGCCTTCTTGGAAATTGAACTCGACCTGGCTTGCGCCGGCGCCGCGCGCATCCTCTAGCACATGGTTGTTGGTCATCAGCAACCGCGGCGAGACGAGGAATCCCGTCCCGAACCCCGCCTGCGCGCCCTCCGGCGTGCGGATATGGACGCGTCCCACGGTCCGAGCGGCGCGCAGGCCGAGCTCGAGGTACCTGACGCTCATCAGGTCGCTCTTGCCGAGAATGCGCTCCAGCACCTCGACGGTGGGCGCCGCCGGTCCGGCAGCGGGGATGCCAACGCCCTCGGTCTCGATCACCTGTCGCGCCAAGTGCTGGATGCGCGCCTTGACGCGGTCCGGAGCATCGGCTTCGAGGATGGCGCCGGCGCGGATCTTGCCCTCGCGCTCGAAGCGGATCGGCTGGCGCTGTGCGAATCGCGCTTCAGTTTCTTGGATGAGTTCGGCGGTGATCATGATGCTACGCTCCCCTTTTTCGGATCGTTGCAACGCGGGAAGATCGCGGCCTGGACGTCGGCAGGCAACCTGCTGAACGCCTCGAAGAGAGTCGGGAAGGCGCGGAGCTCGTCCCGCTCAGTGATTGCTGCGCCGGCGGAGGCCTTCACCGCCTCCTCGACCATGTGCTGGTCGGCGAGCGCCTGGAGTCGCGTCGAGCGGTCGGCGCTGATGGCGGCCACGGCAAGGACTTCCGACTTCGTCCCGGGTAAGGCGGCCAGCAGGAGACGCTGGACGATCGCCCTCTGGCGCCCCCGCTCTGCTCGGGCGATCAGGAAGATCGGAAGAGTCAGAGCCATCTGGTCGTCCGTCGGAGTGCCCCCCTTGAGCGCTGAGCGGCTAAGGAGGGCGATCAGCATGATCGGAAGAACCAGAGCCATTTTGTCGTCCATCGGAGTGCCCCCCTTGAACGCTGAGCGGTTAAAGATCCAGGAACAGGAAGGCCAGCAGGAGCGGCGAGATGCCGCTGTCCTGGCCGCCGCTGGAGCCGCCGAAGATGCCGGGCTGCAGCAGCAGCAGGAGCGGCAGGATCGACGCGAAGCCGCCGCGGCCGCGCGGCAGCACCGGCTGGGTGTTATCCGGCGGATGTATGTGCCCTTCCAGCTCGCCGCTCAGCTGCTCTAGGAGCAGGATCGGGAGCAGCATGGAAGAGCTCATGCCCTGCTGGCCGCGGCGCCGGATGACGAGCTCGCGCCGCACGCGCATGAGCTCTGCCTGCACCGTGTTCAGGCGCTGCGTGTTGGCGTTCACCGCCTGCTCCAGTGCCCGGAACTGCGCCAGCGTTGCCACCGGTGCCGGCAGGTTGAGGGTCGCTGGCCCGCGTGGCGTGTACAGCGTTGCACTCGACAGCGCACCCTGTAACGATGGCCGTACTGGCCGACCGGGGCGGCGCACCGCCTCGTCGGAAAGCTCGAAATCTTCCATGAACTCGCTCGACTCGGCCTCGTATTCATAGGCTTCCTCAAAGGTCGTCATTGCTCGTCTCCCGCTTCGCGGTTGTGCTCCGGCCGGTCGCGACGGAGCTTGGTCAAGCAAAGTCCGGCGCGGCGCAGTGACGGGCCGATCCAATGCAACAGAGCCGCCCGATCCGGCGGGCGCCAGCCCGGTCTGCCGTCGCCGAGACATTCGGCGCAGGCCGGATCCTCTCCCAGGCACAGCCGGCAGGCGCCGACGATCGCGGCGACACGCCGGAGTTGTGCCGCCGGATCGCCATCGCTGGTCTGCGTCGGCTGGCTCATCATCGATAGCGCGAACAAGGCCGAGACCGGATCGGCGCCCAGCGCCGTGTCCAGCTCGCCGGAGTCGACGCCCAGTCGACGGGCGAGCAGTTCCGCGACCACGCGTTGGGCGGCGGCGTTCATGGCATCGTCCAGCTGCCTTCGGCGGCGCCCAGCGTCCATTCTACGGCGC
>JBKPNX010000190.1:0-6975 GCA_046732855.1 Pseudomonadota bacterium | reverse complement strand
CAGGGCAGGCCAGGACACCATCAGCTGCCGCTGCTTTCCGTCGTCCCGGCCGAGCTGTTGACGCGCGCGATCAGCCCGCGCAGCAGCTCCGCTCCCTCGTCGTAGCTCTCGGCACGTTTCTGCAGCTGTTCCGCTGCGATCGTGGCCCCTTCACGGGACGCCTGGTCCGCCATGCGCCGGACCACTGAGGCGCGCTCCTGTTGAGCTCGGTAGGCGCCATAGAGAGCCCGCTCCCACTCGTCGGCTTGGCTCGCGCTCAGCGTTTCCAGCGTGAACGCATGTCCGGTATGGCAGCGATAGCGCACCAGCTTGCCGTCGATGATTTCTTGCAAGCTGCCGTGGCACTCGGGGCAGGTGATGGGCGAGATGGTGCCGGTTCGGCTCGGATGGTCCATGTCGCGAATCTCCTGGGCCGCGATCAGCGCCTCGACCCTGATCTCCTCCGGGACCTCCCCGGCTGGCGGGGGCGGCTCGCGCACAAGCGCGAGGAGGCCTGCGGAGATCTCCTCGAGCGGAACGACGTGATCAACAACAACGTGCCGGATCGCGCTCCGCGGCATCTGGTCGTAGGCGGCGTCGCTCGGGTCCTGAACGATCGCCAGACCGCCACAACGCTTGATCGCCTGTAAGCCCGATGTCCCGTCGTTCAGGAGACCGGTTAGCAGCACGCCGATGACCCGGTTCGTGCAGTTCACCGCCGCCGAACGGAACAGCGGATCGATCGCCGGTCGCGCGCTGTGTTCCCGCGGCCCGCGGCGGACATGAACGTGATCGCGACCCACGATCAGATGACGATCGGGTGGGGCGACGTAAACTTGCCCCGACACGAAGCTTTGGCCCTCTTCCGCCGTCACGACTGGCAGGCAGGAGCCGTTGCCCAGCACCCTTGCCAGCAAACCGGGTTCATGATCGGCGGTGTGCAGCACGATGAAAACCGTGGCCGGCAGGTCGGCGGGCAGGCCTCTCAGAAGTTGCTTCAGTGCCTCGACGCCGCCCATGGAGGCGCCAATCACGACGACATCACGTCGTTGCGGGTCTGGCTTGGGCTGCTGATCGGCCAATGCACAATCTCCGCCCGCAGTGATCGGGGCCATGGAATAACGCGGCTTACGCTGATCCGTCCCGCTGAGCGGGTCAGGTCGCGGCCAGTCCGTTGCGGGACCACGGCGCGTTCAGACGCTCCGAGGAGCCGGGTCGTTGGCAAGCCCCTGCCGTGGCGGATGGGCGCGACGCTTGCCGGCAACCGCAGAGCGGGTGCTCGACGGGTCAGGAAGAAACTGCGTCGGCGGCCGCCTCAATCGCTCTCGAGCCGGCCCCAGCTGACGACACGGTCGACTCGCACGGCGACGACCGGCAGTTCCTCGATCCGCATCGTGGCGAGCTGCGGATAGCGGGCGCGCAGACCGGCCTGGGCCAGGTCGTGCTCGGGACCCGCCTCCAGCACCTCGGCGCGCCCCCGCACCATGAGCCAGCCGAGCCGGCTCCAGTCCTCGTCGTAGCGGTCGACGACCAGCGCGGCCGACGGGTTCTCCCGCAGGTTGGCGAGGCGTTTCAGCCTTGCGCCGGGCCTCTTCTTCGGCTTCTCATCGATCGTGAAGTACACGGTGTTGCCGCGGAGCGCATAGCAGATGGGCACCACATGGGGCCGGCCCGCCGCATCCGCCGTCGCCAGACGCGCAACCCGCTGTTCAGCCAGAAACCGCCGCTGCCGATCCGTCAGCATCGCGCCCTGCCCCAACCAAGCCCGAGGGAGATACCATCGTGGACGTCGGACTGACCATTCCAACGCGCGGCCCGCTCGCCACGCCCGATAAGATCGCGACGCTCGTGCGTCGTGCCGAGGAACTCGGCTTCGACCATCTGTCCGTGTCGGACCACCTGGTGGTGCCGCGCAACATCGGCTCCCGCTATCCCTACTCCGAATCCGGAGAGTGGCCCGGTGCCGCTTCGGGCGAATGCCTCGAGCAGTTCACGCTGCTTGCCTGGCTCGCGGCGATCACCAGCAGGCCCCGGCTGATCACCGCGGTCGCGGTCATCCCCTACCGGGCCGCGATGCACACCGCCAAGATCGCAGCGACGATCGATGTGCTCTCCCAGGGGCGCCTCGTCCTGGGCGCGGGCGCAGGCTGGATGAAAGAGGAATTCGAGGCGGTCGACGCCCCACCGTTCGAGGAGCGCGGCCGCGTCACCGACGAGTACCTCCAGGCGTTCAAAACCCTGTGGACCGAGGATCAGCCGCGTTTCGAGGGCCACCACGTCCGCTTCTCCGAAATCGTATTCCTGCCCACACCCGTGCAGAAGCCGCACCCGCCCATCTGGATCGGCGGCGAGAGCCCGCCCGCGCTGCGCCGCACCGTACGCTACGGCGACGTCTGGTTCCCGATCGGCAACAACCCGCACCACCGGCTCGACACCGTGGCGCGGTTCAAGGACGGCGTGGCGCAGCTGCATCGGACGGCGGAGCAGCTCGGGCGCGACCCGGACAGCATCGGGCTCGCGTTCTATGCCGGCTGGTTCGACGAGACCAAGACCATCCAGGTCGAGGACGGACAGCGTCACCTGATGAGCGGCGGCCCTGCCCAGGTCGCCGAGGACATCGCGGCGCTCGGCGAGCTCGGCGTCACCGACCTCGTGCTCAACCTGCAACGCGGCACGCTCGAGCAGTCGCTCGCCAGCATGCACTTCGTCGCCGACGAGATCCGGCCGCTCACGCGGTAATCGGACGCGCTCGCGTCCTGGCGCCGAGACGGCGGGCGAACGCCAGGACCTCGGCGGCCAGCGCCCGCTTGTCGTCCTCGCTCACCATCAGGGTGCGCGTGGCGAGACGGGGCAGATCGATCGCCGTCGCCTGATCGGCATCCGCCTGGTCGAGAACGAAGCCATCGATCAGGTCGTCGTAATGATCCGCCACCGCGCGCGCGCTGGTCGGCATCCCGAGCTCCGTCATCATCTTGGCGGTCGGCCCTTTGACCGCGCGTCCGCCGATGATCGGCGTCACCGCGATCACCGGCGCGCGGCAGGCGACGAGCGCCGCGCGCATGCCCGGCACGGCGAGGATCGGATCGATGCTGATGAACGGATTCGACGGGCAGATCACCACTGACTCGAGTCCCTCGTGTCCGAGCGCTTCGCCGAGACCGGGCGTCAGACGCGCGTCGCCCGCACCTTCAAACTCGAACCCGCGCACTCGCGGCGCACACCGCCGCTCGACGAAATAGCGCTGAAACGGCAGGATGCCGGCGTCAGTGCGCACCAGCGTGCGGACCGGTTGGTCGCTCATCGGGACCAGGCGAGCGCGGATACCCAGCCGCCGGCAGAAATCATCGGTAACCGCGCTCAGGCTTTCGCCGGCGGCGAGACGGCGCGTGCGCTCGACGTGGGTCGCCAGGTCGGCGTCGCCGAGACGGAACCAGGTCTCGCCGCCGAGCTGCTCCAGCGCCTGCATGAAGGTCCAGGTCTCACCGGCCCGCCCCCAGCCGGTCTCGGCGTTGGCGACCCCGGCCAGCGTGTACATGACCGTGTCCAGATCCGGCGAGATGCTGAGCCCCAGGTGCTCGAAATCATCGCCCGTGTTGCACACCACCATCAGGCAGTCCGGCGGCAATGTCCGGTACAGGCCGAGCGCCAGCTTGGCGCCGCCGATGCCTCCCGAGAGGGCGACCACCCGGACCGCCGCGCTCATCGGAACAGGTCGTCCGCCGGGGCGCGCAGCAGCGCGGTGGCCCCCCGCGGGGGATCCTGCCACGCCAGCCCGCGCACGAGCACGGCCGGGCGCCCCTCATCGGCCTCGCCCACCAGCAGCTGCGCCGCCGAGGCGATCTCGTCGGCGAGGCCGACCTGAGTGACCTTGAGCGCGCGGCCTTCGAGGTCGGGCCTGCCGCGCAGGTCGAGCAGCGTAGGCAGTCCCGCGGCGCCGATCGCCAGTCCGACCACGCCCTGGCGCCATGCCCGCCCGGCGCTGTCGCTCACCACCACCGCAGGGGCAACGCCGAAACGCTTCTCCAGGGCGGCCCGCAGCGCCGCGCTGCTCGCATCGGGATCTTCCGGCAGCAGCAGCACGCGCGGCTTGCCCCCCTGGGGTACGTTTGACTGATCGACGCCGGCATTCGCGAGCACCATGCCCAACCGGTGCTCCACTATGATCAGCCCGGGCCGAAAGCGCAGGACCGCGCGCGACTCCGACAGAATCACCTCGACCAGGGCCGCGTCCTTGCCCGTGGCCGCCGCCAGCTCCCGGGCACGCGGCGAGGCCGTCACGGCGGAGAGCGAGACGTACCTGCCCTCCGCCTTGGACACGATCTTGTGGGTGACCACGAGCACGTCCTGCGCGCGCGGCCGCAGCTTCGCGGCTTCGAGAGCGTCGCCCAGGATGGCCGCGAGGTCGTCGCCGGGCCGGATCGCCGGGACGCCCGGCAGTGCGATCAGGCTGATCGCCGCAGGATCTGCCGCCACCGGCGCTACCCGAAGCGCGCCAGGGCGTGCTCTCGGGAACGCTCCCGGCGCCGCGGCGCTCGGTTGACCACCGGCTCCAGCGGCGCTGCGCAGAACGATGCGCGGCCGCGTTCGGCCGACGCTTCGCCGTAGAGCGTCGTGCGCTGGTAGGGCACGCGCCCGAGTTCGCCGATCAGATCGTGCATCGTCTGCGGCGGCAGCTCCTGGCCGAACGCCGCCCCTGCGGCGCGGGTGATCGACTCGTTCATGAGCGTGCCGCCGAGGTCGTTCGCCCCGGCCGCGAGGCACGCCTGGGCACCCTGCGGGCTCATCTTCACCCAGGACGCCTGGATGTTGGTGATGTGCGGATGCAGGACCAGACGCGCGACCGCGTGCATGAGCAGGGCTTCGCGCCAGGTCGGGCCCCTGCGCGCGCCGCCCTTGAGGTAAATCGGCGCCTCCATATGCACGAATGGCAGCGGCACGAACTCGGTGAAGCCGCCCGTCATCGCCTGCAGGTCCCGGATGCGCAGCAGGTGCCTCGCCCAGTGGCGCGGATGGTCGACGTGACCGAACATCACGGTTGCGGTGCTGCGCAGGCCGACCGCATGGGCGCAGCGCATGACCTCGAGCCACTCTGCCGTGGTGACCTTGTCGGGACAGATCACCCGGCGCACCTCGTCGTCCAGGACCTCCGCCGCAGTGCCGGGCAAGGAGCCGAGGCCGGCTTGCCGCAGCTCGGTGAGGAATGCGCTGAGCGGAATGTCCAGGGTGCGCGCGCCCTGCCAGATCTCGAGCGGCGAAAACGCGTGCACGTGGATTTCGGGCGCCGCCTGTTTGACCGTGCGGCAGATCTCGAGATAGGTCGCGCCGGTGTACTCGGGATGGATGCCGCCCTGCAGGCACATCTCGGTCGCGCCGCGCTGCCAGGCCTCGCGCGTGCGCCGCGCGATCTCGTCGAGGTCCACCTCGTAGGGCCGGCCGCGCAGATGGTCGGCGAGCTTGCCCTTGGAGAATGCGCAGAAGCGGCAATGGAAGTAGCAGACGTTGGTGTAGTTGACGTTGCGATTGACCACGTAGCTGACGCGCTCGCCGTTCACCTCCCGGCGCAGCTGGTCGGCATGGCGGCACACCGCCACCGTCTCACGGCCGCGGGCCTCGAACAGTCGCGCGATCTCGCTCTCCTCCAGCCGGCGCCCGTCCCGGGCGCGATGCAGGATGCAATCGAGCTCGCCGCGTGAGCCAGCAAGAGGCGCGACGCTGACGGCTGTCTCGGGCCTCGCGACCGCGCCGGCGATCCAGCCGCTCTCGCGCGCATAGCCCTCGCCATCCGCGTGGTCGAGCACTGGCGGACGCATCTCCGGAGCGAGCCAGCGCTCCGCCTGCCGCACGAAGCGGGGGTAGATGGCCAGCCGCGCGACCAGCTCCTTGCCGGCGGCCTCGGTGGCGCCGCGAAGGGTCGCGAGGTGCGGCCACGGCGCCTCGGGATTGACGTGGTCCGGCGTCACGGGCGACACGCCGCCCCAGTCGTTGATGCCCGCGGCCAGCAGACGGTCGAGGGCGTCGGCGTTCAAGTTCGGCGGGGCCTGGATGCTCATCTCGGGCGCGAACACGAGGCGCGCGAGCGCGATCGTCCAAAGATGCTCCTCGAGGGCCGGCTCGGGCGCCTCGGCCATCGCGGTCCCGGGCTTGGCTCGGAAATTCTGGATGATGATTTCCTGGAGATGGTCGTAGCGCGCGTGCAGGGCGCGTAGCGCGAGCAGCGACTCGATGCGCTCGCGTCGCGTCTCGCCAATCCCGATCAGGATGCCGCTCGTGAACGGGACGCGCAGCTCACCGGCCATGCGGATGGTCTCGAGGCGCACCTGCGGCAGCTTGTCCGGGCAGCCATGGTGGGGCCCGCCGCGCGCGCACAGGCGCTCCGCGACCGACTCCAGCATCAGCCCGGCAGACACGGAGACCGGGCGCAGCCGTTCGAGGTCGGCGCGGCCCATCACCCCGGGATTGACGTGCGGCAGCAGTCCGGTGGCTTCACGGACCCGCTGAGCGACCTCGGCGAGATAGCCGATGGTCGTATCGTGACCGAGCGCAACGAGCGCTTCGCGCGCCACCCGGTACCGGCGCTCCGGCTGATCGCCGAGCGTGAACAGCGCTTCGTGACAGCCGGCCCGGGCGCCGGCCTCGGCGATGGCGAGGGCCTCGTCGATCGAGAGATACGGCGCGCGCAGATCACGCGGCGCCTGGGCGAACGTGCAGTAGCGGCAGACGTCGCGGCAGAGCTGGGTCAGCGGGATGAACACCTTGGGCGAATAACTGACCAGCACCGGATGGGCGAGGTCCCGACGCGCGCGCGCCGCCGCCAGCAGGCCGTCCAGATCGTCGCAGTGGCCGAGCGCGAGCGCCTCCTCGTCCGTGATCTCGGCGCCGGAAGCCGCGTGGGCCGTGATGGCAGCGGTGCTCGTGGTCATGCGTTGTTCGGCGCGTGCTCGCGCCCCTTGCTTCAGGTCTGCCGGTGCCGAATGTTGGTAGGGAAGAGTCGGCGCG
>JBKPNX010000189.1:0-16584 GCA_046732855.1 Pseudomonadota bacterium | reverse complement strand
CAGCCTGGTCATGGGCAAGCATTCCGGGCGCCACGCCTTCCGCAAGAAGCTCGCCGATCTGGGCTACGAGCTGGGCGACAACGCGCTGACCGACGCGTTCGCCCGGTTCAAGGCGCTCGCCGACAAGAAAAAAGAAATTTTCGACGAGGACCTGATCGCGCTGGTCGACGACGAGATCCAGGCCGCCGATCCGCACATCAAGGTGCTCGACCTCGACGTCCACTGCGGCTCGCGGCCGAAGTCGCTCGCCGCGATCGTGCTCGAGGTGGGCGGCCAGCGGCGCGAGGCCCAGGCCCAGGGCGACGGCCCGGTCGACGCCACCTTCAGCGCGATCAAGCAGCTGGTGCCGCATAGCGCGACCCTGGCGCTGTTCCAGATTCACGCGGTGACCGAGGGCAGCGATGCCCAGGCGGAGGTCACCGTGCGCCTCGAAGAGAGTGGCAAAACGGTTAACGGACAGGCCGCCGAGACCGACACGATTCTGGCCGCGGCGCGGGCATATGTGTCCGCGTTAAACAAACTTTTAGTCAAACGAGAAAAAACAGCACCTGCTGCCCTGTCCGCTTGACGACCTCGGCTGGGTGCGCCCAGACTGCGGCGACAACATATAGGGGGTCGCGCGGCCCGATCAGACAACTGGTGGGGCCGCCCGGCCCTGCGGCGTGGGTCTGGACCCTTAACCGCGGAACCCGTCCTCATGTTCTCGAGATTGCTTGGCCTCTTGTCCGCCGACATGGCGATCGACCTCGGCACCGCCAATACCCTGGTGTACGTCAAGGGCAAGGGAATCGTGCTGGACGAACCGTCGGTGGTCGCGATCACCATCAATCGCGGGCGCAAGCAGGTCCTCGCGGTCGGCGAGGAAGCCAAGCAGATGGTCGGCCGCACCCCCGGCAACATCGAGGCGATCCGGCCGCTGCGGGACGGCGTGATCGCCGACTTCGAAGTCGCCGAGGAGATGATCAAGCACTTCATCCGCAAGGTGCACAACCGCCGCGGCTTCGCCAGCCCCAGGATCATCATCTGCGTGCCGTCGGGGTCGACCGCGGTCGAGCGGCGGGCGATCCAGGAATCGGCGGAGAGCGCCGGCGCCCGGCGGGTGTTCCTGATCGAGGAGCCGATGGCCGCCGCGATCGGCGCCGGCCTGCCCGTGACCGAGCCGACCGGATCGATGGTGGTCGACATCGGCGGCGGCACGACCGAGGTCGCGGTGCTCTCGCTCGGCGGCATCGTGTACGCCCGCTCGATCCGGGTCGGCGGCAACAAGATGGACGAGGCGATCATCAGCTACATCCGGCGCAACCACAACCTCTTGATCGGCGAGGGGACCGCGGAGCGGATCAAGAAGGAGATCGGCTCGGCCTGCCTGCCCGACGACGGCAACGGCCGGGTGGTCGAGATCAAGGGCCGTGACCTGATGAATGGCGTGCCCAAGGAGATCGTGATCAGCCAGCGCCAGATCGCGGAAGCGCTCGCCGAGCCGGTCAGCGCGATCATCGAGGCGGTCAAGGTCGCGCTCGAGCATACCGCGCCCGAGCTGTCCGCGGACATCGTCGACAAGGGCATCGTGCTCACCGGCGGCGGCTCGCTGCTCGGCAATCTCGATTTCGTGCTGCGCCACGCCACCGGGCTGCCGGTCAGCTTGGCCGACGAGCCGCTCACCTGCGTCGCGCTCGGCACCGGCCGCTGTCTCGAGGAGATGAAGACCCTACGCCACGTGTTGCACACCGCCTATTGAGGTGCGGCCTGGACCACCACGGGGCTCGGGCCCGCGCGCTCGCGGCCGCGCGATGGGATGCGCGCGAGCGCCGCGCCGGCCGGGCCGATGCCGCCTGATCCGGCCGTGGCCGGCTCCGGGCTGCCGCCGCGGACCTGACGGAGAAGTCGGGTGAAATCCGAGCGGCGCGCGCTGTCGCGCCTGGCCCTGCCGCTCAAGGTGCTGGCCGACCGCTTCGCGTTCGGCGCCCTGGTGATCCTGTCGCTCGCGCTGCTGGCCGTGGGCAAGGCCAACGTCCACCTGCTCGAGGGCGTCAGCATGCGCATCAGCGACGCGCTGGTGCCCACCCTCCAGGCGCTGATGCAACCGGTCACCGCCTCGCGCCGGGTGGTCGAGGGGGTCGGCGAGCTGCTCGCGCTGCGCGCCGAGAACGCGCGCCTGAACGAGCAGAATCAGCGCCTGCTCGAATGGCAGGGCGCGGCGCGTCAGCTGAGCGTCGAGAACGCGGCGCTGCGGCAGCTGCTCAACATGCGGGCCGACCCCAAGCGACCGACCGCGGTCACCGGCCGCGTCGTCGCCGATGCCGGCGGACCATTCGTGCACACCGTGCTGGTCGACGTCGGGGCGGATGACGGCGCCGCGCGCGGGATGGCCGCGGTCAACGAGCGGGGCATGATCGGGCGGGTGATCGAGGTCGGCCGCCACAGCGCCCGCGTGCTGCTGCTGACCGACTTCAACTCCCGCATCCCGGTGCTGGTCGAACCGTCGCGCGACCAGGCGATCCTCGCCGGCAACAACACGCGCCGCCCCGCCCTGGTGTTCCTCCCGCTCAACCCGCGTCTCTCGGTCGGCAACCGGGTGCTCACTTCCGGCCGGGACGGCGTGCTGCCGCCGGGCCTCGAGATCGGCACGGTGATCGCGATCGACGACGCCGGCGTCACGGTCGAGCCCTCGGTCGACCTTGCGCGCCTCGAGTACCTGCGCCTGCTCGCGTACGACCAGATCGTGCCCCCCGAGGAGTTGGAGGAGATGCAGCGCGAGATGTACGGGCCGCCGCTGCCGCCCGGGTTCGCGGCCCCCGACGCCCCTTATCCGGACCCGGCGGGCAAGCTGACCGAGCCGCCGCCCGTCACCTCGGGCACCTCGCCGTGATCTGGTTCTCGCTGCGCCAGCTGGATGCCAGGCTGCGCCTGCTGCTGCCATTCGCGCTCGCGCTGGGCGCGGTGCTGATCGACGTCCTGCCGCTGCTCGGCCTCGGCCCGTGGGGTCTGACCCCGTTCTCGACGCTGTGCGTGGTCTACTTCTGGAGCCTCTACCGACCCGACCTGTTCGGCACGGCGGCGGCGTTCGCGACCGGGATCATCTACGATGCCGTGGCCGGCCTCCCGCTCGGCCTGACCGCTCTGATCCTCATCCTGACGCGCCGGTTCGTGGTGATGCAGCGGCGCTTTTTCGCCGCCCGCTCGTTTCTCGTGGTGTTGAGCTGCTTCCTGCTGCTCGCCCCGGCGGTCGCGACCGCCCGCTGGGCGCTGGCCTGCCTGTGGTGGGGCCGCGCGCTGCCGTTTGAGCCGATCGTGCTGTCGCTGCTCCTGACCATGGCGCTGTACCCGGTCATCAGCCTGCTGCTCGCCCGGGTGCACCATCAGATACCGCGGCTGAGCCATGCACCGTGACTCGGAGCGGATGCGGACGTTCACGCGCCGGGCGCTGCTGCTCGGCGGCGCCCAGCTGGCCCTGTTCAGCGCGCTCGGCGGGCGCCTCTACTACCTGCAGGCGGTCACCGCCGACCAATACGCGCTGCTGGCCGACGAGAACCGGATCAACCACCGCCTGGTACCGCCCGATCGCGGGCGCATCTTCGACCGCAACGGCGTGCCGCTCGCCCGCAACAGCCCCACGTATCGCGTCCTGGTGGTGCGCGAGCAGACGACCGATCTGCACGCCACGCTCGAAGCGCTGGCCCGCCTGATCGCCCTGCCCGAGGAGCGCATCCGGGAGGTGATCGCGGAGGTGCAGGCGCGCCGTCCGTTCGTGCCGCTCACCGTGCGCGAGGACCTCAACTGGACGGAAGTCGCGCGGATCTCGATCCACAGCCCGGAGCTGTCCGGCGTCACCCTGGTCTCCGGCCTGGTCCGCGACTATCCGCTCGGCGACGTCACCGCGCATGTGCTCGGCTACGTCGCGCCGGTCGCGGAACAGGAGCTGACCGGCGAACCCCTGCTCGAGTTGCCCGAGTTCCGGATCGGCAAGAATGGCATCGAGAAGATCTACGACGGCGAGCTGCGTGGCCGGGCGGGGCTGATCCGGTTCGAGGTCAACGCGCTCGGCCGCGAGATCAAGCCGCTGTACCGCGAGGACGGCGAGCCGGGTCACGACATCAAGTTGACCCTCGATCTCGACCTCCAGCGCTACGTGCACGAGCGCCTGAGCGTCGAGCCGAGCGCCTGCGCGGTGGTCCTCGACGTGCGCAGCGGCGAAGTCCTGGCGCTCGCTTCGGTGCCGACGTTCGACCCGCGCGCGTTCATCAACGGTCTTGCCCATGAGACGTGGCGCGAGTGGACCGGCAACCCGAGAGCGCCGCTCGTTAACAAGGCGATCGCGGGGCAGTATCCGCCCGGCTCGACCTTCAAGCTGCTGGTCGCGCTCGCCGCGCTCGAAGCGGGCGTGGTCGGGCCGGACCACGAGGTGGTCTGCCCGGGGTTCATGCAGCTCGGGCGCAGCCGGTTCCACTGCTGGCGGCCGCACGGCCACGGCCGGCTCAAGCTGGTCGACGCCATCGCCCAGTCGTGCGACGTCTATTTCTACGACCTCGCGCGCAAGCTCGGCGTCGACGCGATCGCCGACATGGCGCGCCGGTTTGGCCTCGGCCAGCGGCTGAACATCGATCTGCCGGGCGAGCGCCCGGGGCTGGTTCCGGACCGGGCATGGAAGCTGGCGACGCGCGGCGTGCCCTGGCAGAAGGGCGAGACGCTCGTGGTCGGCATCGGTCAGGGTTTCATGCAGGCGACGCCGCTGCAACTCGCGGTCATGACCGCGCGGCTCGCCAACGGCAACCAGGCGATCGGGCCGTGGCTGGTGCGGCCGCCCGGCAGCGCCGAAGCAACCGCCGAGGTCGCGCCGCTTGGCGTGTCCGAGTGGTCGCTCGGCCTGGTCAAAGAAGGCATGTACCGGGTGATCAACGGCGAGCGCGGCACCGCGCGCGAGGCGCGCCTGCCCAATTCCGGCATCGCCATGGCCGGCAAGACCGGCACCTCGCAGGTGCGGCGGATCAGCCGTAGCGAGCGGCAGAGCGGGGTGCGCAAGAACGAGGACAAGCCCTGGGAAGAGCGCGACCACGCCCTGTTCGTCGCGTTCGCGCCGTATCACAACCCCCGCTATGCCATTGCGGTGGTGGTCGAGCACGGCGGCAGCGGCAGCAAGGCGGCGGCGCCGATCGCCCGCGACATCATGGCGAAGGCGCTCGAGCTCGATCCGGCGCGCACGCCTGCGACGGTCACCGAGCGGCCCTTGGCGCAGCCGCCGCACGAGGCTTGAGCGATGATGCTGGCTGCTGGTTTCAAGCCGGTCGAGCTGTCCCTGCTCGAGAAGCTGCGGCTGCTGAACTGGCCGTTCGTGCTGGTCGTCTGCCTGGTCGGGCTGATCGGCTACGGCACGCTCTATTCGGCGGGCGGCGGGGCGCACGCGCCGTGGGCCTGGCGGCACGGCGTGCGTTTGGGCGCGGGGATAGGCGCCATGCTGGTGGTGGCCGTGATCGACCTGCGCTGGTGGTTCCGCTGCGCCTACGTGGTGTACGCCGCGGCGGTGCTCGGCCTGGTCGCGGTCGATCTGGCCGGCCAGACCGCCATGGGCGCCCAGCGCTGGCTCGATCTCGGCCCGTTCCAGCTGCAGCCGTCCGAGGTCATGAAGATCGCTTTGGTCCTGGCGCTCGCCCGGTATTTCCACAGCGCCTATCTGGAGGACGCGGCGCGGCCGCTGCACCTGATCACGCCGACCCTGTTGGCCCTGGTGCCGGCGCTGCTGGTCCTGGAGCAGCCCGACCTCGGCACCGCGGTGATGCTGCTCGCCGGCGCGGGGGCGATGTTCTTTCTCGCCGGCGTGCGCTGGTGGAAATTCGCGCTCGTGATCGGCACCGTGGCGGCCGCCCTGCCGGTCGCGTGGCAGCAACTGCATGACTACCAGAAGCAGCGGGTGTTGACGTTCCTCGATCCCGAGCACGATCCGCTCGGCGCCGGCTACCACATCATCCAATCCAAGATCGCCCTCGGGTCGGGCGGGGTCTGGGGCAAGGGCTTTCTCAACGGCACCCAGAGCCAGCTCAGCTTCCTGCCGGAGAAGCAGACCGATTTCGTATTCACGATGCTGGCCGAGGAGGCCGGCCTGATCGGCGCGCTCGGCCTGTTGCTCCTGCTGCTCGTGCTGATTGGCTACGGTTTCGTGTTCGCGCTCCGCGCGCGCAATCATTTCGGCCGGCTGCTCGCGACCGGCGTCGCGACCACGTTCTGCCTCTACGTCGTGATCAACGTCGCGATGGTCACCGGACTGGTGCCGGTGGTCGGGGTGCCCTTGCCGATGATCTCCTACGGCGGCACCGCGATGATGACGGTCCTGATCGGCTTCGGCCTCATGCTCGGGGTCGACATCCACCGCGACGTCGCGATCCCGCGCTTCTCCGCCGATCACGATTAATCGGCGGCCGCGGAGTCGTCAGCGTCGCCCGCCCGTGCTACCACCGTCCCGGATGGGTGGGAGCTCGCGATGAGAGCCTGGGAGATCGTCTCGGCCGGCGGCATCGACGCGCTGCATCGGGCCGAGCGGCCGTCGCCGGAGCCCGGCCCGGGCGAGGTGCTGGTGCGCATCCGCGCCTCGGCGCTGAACTACCGCGACCTGATGACCATCCTCGACCCGGAGAGCCGGGCGATCCCCTATCCGCGCATCCCTAATTCCGATGGTGCCGGCGAGGTGCTCGCGGTCGGCCCTGGCGTGACCCGCTTCGCGCCGGGCGACCGCGTCGCCGGCACGTTCTTCCAGCGCTGGGCCGACGGTCCGATCACCGCGGATGCCATGGCGAGCGCGCTCGGCGGCGCGGAGGACGGCGTGCTCGCCGAGGAAGTCGTGCTTGACGAGGGCGGGCTGGTGCACGCGCCGGCACATCTCTCGTTCGAGGAGGCGGCGACCCTGCCGTGCGCCGCCGTCACCGCCTGGCATGCGCTGATCGAGAAGGGCCGGCTCAAGGCGGGCGAGACGGTGCTCCTGCTCGGCACCGGGGGAGTCTCGATCTTCGCGCTGCAGCTCGCCGCGTTGCAGGGCGCCCGGCCGATCGTGATCTCGAGCAGCGACGCCAAGCTCGAGCGGGCGCGCGGCCTCGGCGCGTGGCGGACCGTGAACTACCGGGCGACGCCGGAGTGGGAGCGCGCCGTGCTCGAGCTGACCGACGGCGCCGGGGTCGATCACGTGGTCGAGGTCGGCGGCGCCGGCACGCTCGAGCGCTCGATCGCCGCCTGCCGCATCGCCGGCCAGATCGCGCTGATCGGCGTGCTGACCGGCGGTCAGATCAATCCGACCGCGATCATGCGCAAATCGCTCACGGTGCACGGGATCTACGTCGGCAGCCGGGCGATGTTCGAGGCGATGACCCGCGCATTCGCGGCGTCAGGCCTGCGCCCGGTGATCGACCGGACCTTCGGCTTCGACCAGGCCCGCGACGCCTATCGTCACATGCAGGGCGGGGTGCATTTCGGCAAGATCATCGTGACGCTCTGACGCCGGCTCGGGCCGGCACGTTCTGGGGCAAGGGGGAACGCACCGACCCAGGCTTGACTTCCGCGGTTACCAGGCCAAGGTTAGGGGTCTGCCAGCTCGGACGGATCAGCCATGTCGACAGTTCGCGCCAAGATCGACAAAGCTGGGCGAATTCTCATTCCGGCCAAGCTACGAGCAGAGCTCAAGGTCGAGCCGGGCGACCCGGTGGTGCTAGAGACGAACGGGGACGAGCTCCGCGTCCGCCCCTACAGGCTGGCGATTCGAGAGGCCCAGGCGATCATCCGCAAATACATTCCTGACCGTGACCGCTCCCTGGTCGACGAGCTGATCAAGGAGCGACGCCAAGAGGCCGAGCGTGAATGACGTGGTGCTCGACGCCTCTGCGCTGCTCGCCGTGCTGCGCGCCGAACCGGGCGCGGAGCGGGTGGAGCTACGCCTCGACGGCGCCCGGATCGGCGCCGTCAACCTGTCGGAGGTGGTGGCGAAACTGATCGAGGACGATGTGCCCGAGGCCGCGATCCGCCGTGCCATCGGGCGGCTCGAGCTGGGCGTACATGGGTTCGACGCCGAGCACGCCTACCTTGCTGGCCTCCTGCGCGGGTCCACTCGTGCTTTCGGGCTCTCGTTCGGGGATCGGGCGTGTCTTACCCTTGCGCAGAGCCTCGGCGCGCCCGCGCTCACCGCCGACCGTTCGTGGTCGCAGCTCGACCTCGGCATCGCGATCGAGGTGATCCGCTGAGCGCGATTGTGGCGGGGGGTCTGCCGTCGCGGCGGTTGTCGGCGAGTCATTAGGCAATGTAGGGACCTTGCCCTAAACGTTCCTTCCACTAAGCAAATCTGGCTCGTCCTGGGCGGGGAGGACGCGCTGCTCCTCAAGTAGCCTTGACTCGATATACTTTTAGTTTATATTTGTAAGCATCATTCCCTCTAAGGTAGAGAGAACAAGGTCCGATGGATCTTGATCTGGATGTGCGCCCCACGAACGGACAGACTGACCCGAACCCTCGAATCCTGCTTCAGTTAGAAGTGTCCGATCCCGAGATAGTCTCTGAGCTTGGCCAGCGCCCAGCCGGACCGGCGCGAGACGCATACGCACAACTCGCTCTGCGCATCGGTGTGATAGCCCTCCGCCAGGCAAATGGGGTGCTCGACGGAAACCGCGTCCAGCGCGAAGCCGAGAAGCTGCTGGAGCAGCTTGGGTCTGCCCTGGAAGGGTACCGGGCCAAGCTGACAGACGAGCTCAAGTCGGCCTTGAGCCAGTACTTCGATCCGAGGTCCGGTCAGCTGCCGCAACGACTAGAGCGCGTGCTAGGCCAAGACGGCGAACTCGGCCGATTGCTAGCCAATCACCTACACGGTGAGACATCGACGCTCGCACGCACTCTGGCAAGCCATGTCGGGCAGGACAGTCCTCTGTTGCGTCTGCTGGATCCCGGGCGGCGGGATGGTATCTTGGATTTGTTAACTCGTGCCATCGAGGCCGAACTGATCAAGCAGCGCACTCAGATTTTGCAGCAATTCTCGCTTGACGACAAAGACTCGGCGTTATCGAGGACTATCGATGAAATGGTAGGCGCAAATGACAATCTGCGGAAGAAGCTGGCCGCCGACCTTAATACCGTTAAGTCTGAATTCTCTCTTGACAATGAACAGGGAGCTCTGGCTCGACTTGTCAAGCGTGTAGAGCAGGCGCATAAGGCGATACAGCAGCAATTTACTTTAGATGATGAGCAATCCGCGCTGTCTCGGCTTAAAAAGGAACTCGATGAGACCAGCGGAGTCATCCGAAGCCGTCTCACATTGGATGACGACAAATCACCGCTCTCGTTGCTACGGCGCGAGTTGGTTAAAATCATCAAGGAGAATGAAGAGACTAACCAGAAATTCCAGGAAGAGGTGAAATCCAGCTTGGCTGCATTACAAGCGAGGAGGGCAGAGGCGGTGCGCTCCACCCGGCACGGTCTGGAATTTGAGGATGCTGCCGGTGTAGTATTGCGGAAATTGGCAAAGGGCGATCTTTTCGACGAATGTGGGCACAACCCCGGCAAGATTCAGCGGAGCAAAGTAGGTGATTTCGTGATCGAACTGGGCCCCGACTCGGCGGCGGCGGGGTCCCGAATTGTTGTCGAGGTCAAAAAGGCCGCCGGTTACACGTCCAGCAAGATTCGCCAGGAACTGAACCAAGCGCGGGAAAACCGCGCAGCTGAGGTGGGTCTGTTCGTCCTGGCGAAGGCGGCTGCCTCGGGTTTCGAGCCATTCGAGCGCTACGAAAACGATGTTGTCGTGCTTTGGGACGCCGAGGACGAGTCGACGGACGTGATCCTTGAGGCAGGCTTGTCAGTTGCACGGGCCCTGGCGATTCGCAAGCATCGGCAGACTGACAAGTTAACCGCTGAGGTCGGCGCTATCGATCAGGCCATAGCGAAAATTGCAAAAGAAGCCGAAGACCTCAGCGAGATCTCAAAGTGGGCAGTCACGGTGCACAGCAACGGCGAAAAGATCCGCAGAAAAGCAGATCAATTGCAGGAGCGCATTGCTGACCAGATCCAGATAATTACAAATAATCTGAATGGCTTTAAGGCGGATCAGCAAGCCGCATGAACTCGACTGTCTATCACAGGAGCCAGCCGCTCCGCGCCGGAACGAATGCAAGCAGCCGTAGGTCGGGTGGAGCGTAGCGCACCCGACTACCCTCTGCCGCGCGCCAAGCGTTGGTTGCGCCTATGACTCACCCAATCTGGCCTCGTCCGTCCGTCTGAGCCAGGCCTCGACCTCGTGGCGCTGGATCTTGCCGGTGGTGCTGCGCGGCAACTCCGCGAACCCGACGAAGCGGATCTCCTTGGGCTGCTTGTAGCCCGCCAGCTCGCGCCGGCATCTGGCGTGCAGCTCGTCGGCGGTGAGGCTCGCGTCGGTGCGCGCGACCACCGCGACCGGCACCTCGCCCCATTTGGCATCCGGCCGGCGCACCACCACGGCGTCGCCGACGCGGGGATCGGCGAGCAGGACGCGCTCGATCTCGGCCGGATAGACGTTCTCGCCGCCGGACTTGATCAGGTACTTGGCGCGGTCGACGAACGCGAGCCGGCCGTCGTCGCGCCGGATGAACATATCGCCCATGTGGAACCAGCCGCCGCGGAAATCCTTGGCGTTGACCTCGGGCGCCAGCCAGTACCCGCTGAACAGGGTCGGCCCGCGGATCGCGCATTCGCCCGGCGTGCCGTCGGGCACGTCCTCGTCGTCGGGGTCGACCAGGCGGACCTCGCAGAACGCGCTCTGGCGCTTGGCGAGATCGGTCGGCGCCTCGCCGATCGGGATCAGGGCGGCGGTCGCCGGCGGCAGGCCGGTCTCGGTCGCGCCGAAGCTGTTGACGTAAGGCGCGCCGAGCAGGGCAGTGATCTCGGCCAGCTGGTGGCGCGGCACGAGGTCAGCCATCGCGCCGATCGCCCGGATGCCGCGCGGCCGGACCTCTGTCGCCCGCAGCGCCGCCGCGAACCCTTCGATCATGCCCGGCACGAGCGGCAGCCAGCCGATGCGCTCCCGCGCGACGGTCTCGAGCAGCGCCGGCGCGTCGTAGCCGTCGACCACGATCACGGGGTTGCCCCGCAGCAGGCTCGCGAGCGCGTGGTCGGTCGAGGCCATGTGGAAGAACGGCGCCCAGGCGACGAACGCCTCGCCCGGGCCAAGGCCGAGCTCGGTGATGAACACGAGCGCGCGCGCGATGAACGCGCGGTGGCTGACCGCGGCCCCCTTGGGCAGCCCGGTCGTGCCGCTGGTGTAGAGGATCATGAGCGGATCCTCGGGCTCGGCGACCGCGGGCGGCTCGCCGGCATCGGCGCGGGCGAGGCGCGTCTCGTAATCGTCGCCGATGGTGATCGTGAGCGGCAGCGCCACGTCCAGGCCGGCGAGCACCGGGGCGTAGTCCTCGGCGACCAGCATGGCGCGCGGCTCGGCGAGTCGGATGCAGTACAAGAGCTCGGGCGCGGCGAGCCGCCAGTTCTGCGCCGCGACGATCACGCCGAGCTTGGCCGCGGCCAGCTCCAGCTCGACCCAAGCGGCGGAGTTGCGGGCGAGCATGCCGACCCGATCGCCGCGGCCAATGCCCGCTGCCCTGAGCACGTGCGCCAGCCGGTTCACGCGCTCGTTCAGCGCGGCGAAGGTGACCCGCCGCTCGCCCTCGACCAGCGCGATCTCGGCGGCATCGATGCGCGCGCGAGCGGCGAACAGGCCGCCGATCGTGGTCCCGCCGGCCTGCAGGCACCAGGGATCGGGGCGGAAAAGCTGCAAACTCGCCTCTGCCACGGCTGCGCCTCCCGGTTTGGAGACCCAGCGGATAGTGCGCCGCCTGGATCTTCAACACAACGGCCGGCCCGCCGCGGCTGCAATGGCTTGACCTCGATCAAAGCAGCTGGATGATGCCGCAGGCAATCTGCGCAGGCCGACCGCGCGACCGACTCCCCCACGCTGGCGCTCAGGGGCCGGAAGCTCTTGGCGGGACCGGCGATCGGTGGCATGTGGGGTTGCCCGCGGGCGGGGCGCGCGCGCCCGGCGTTCGCGCAGGGGGGCGGCATCAGACGCTGGGAGATGCTGATGCATTACGAACAGGTCTTTCGGCATGCGGTCGATCGGATCAGGGGCGAAGGCCGCTACCGCGTGTTCTGCGATCTCGCGCGCCAGGCGGGCGCGTTCCCGCATGCCAAGCGCTACGTCGATGTCGACGCCGAGCCGCATCCGGTCACGGTGTGGTGCTCCAATGACTACCTGGGGATGGGCCAGCATCCGGCGGTCCTGGACGCCGGCGTCGAGGCGGTGCGCACGATGGGCGCGGGCGCCGGCGGCACCCGCAACATCTCGGGCACGACGCACCTGCACGTGCTCCTGGAGCGGGAGCTCGCGGCGCTGCACGACAAGCCCGCGGCGCTGCTGTTCACCTCGGGCTTCGTCGCCAACGAGGCGACGCTGTCCACCGTCTGCCGGCTGCTGCCGGGCTGCGTGATCTATTCGGACGAGAAGAACCACGCCTCGATGATCGCCGGCATTCGCCATTCGGGCTGCGCCAAGCGGATCTTCCGCCACAACGACGTGGCGCATCTCGAGGCGTTGCTCGCGGACAGCGACCCCGCGTCCCCGAAGCTGATCGCGTTCGAGTCGGTCTATTCGATGGATGGCGACTTCGGGCCGATCGCCGAGATCTGCGCCGTGGCGGAGCGCCACAAAGCGATGACCTATCTGGACGAGGTGCACGCCGTCGGGTTGTACGGTCCGACCGGCGGCGGCGTCGCCGAGGCGCAGGGCGTGATGGACCGGGTGACCGTGATCAACGGCACGCTCGCCAAGGCGTTCGGCTGCATGGGCGGTTATGTCGCCGGCTCGGCGGCGCTGATCGATGCGGTGCGCTCGATCGCGCCCGAGTTCATCTTCACCACGGCGCTGGCGCCCGCGGTGGTCGGCGCGGCGCTCGCCTCGGTGCGCTACGTGCGCGCGCACGGCGAGCTGCGCACGCGCCATCAGGAACGGGCGGCGACGCTGAAGCGGCGCCTCGCGGACGCCGGTCTGCCGCTGATGGCGTCGCCATCCCACATCGTGCCGGTGCTGGTCGGCGATCCGGTGCGGTGCAAGCGCGCCTCGGACACGCTGCTCGAGGAGTTCGGCGTGTATATCCAGCCGATCAACTATCCGACCGTGCCGAAGGGCACCGAGCGGCTGCGCATCACGCCCTCGCCGCTGCACGACGACGACGCCATGGACCATCTGGTCGATGCGCTCACGGCGATCTGGTCGCGCCTGCACCTGGAAAAGGCGGCGTAGCGAGGGCGTCGGCGCAGCCGAGCGCGGCGGACAAGTCGCGTAGGCTCGGCGCCGAATCGACCCGGTCAGGCGTCCGGCTGCAGCGCCCGAGCCAGGAGCGCCGACTGCCTGGAGCGGGTTCGGGTCAGGCCGAACCGAGACTTGCGCTCCGGCAACGCGGATCGCGGCGCCGGGATGCGGTCGCCATGGCTGGCTGTCGCGAGGCCGCCTGGTCGTTTCCCCGACTGCGGCTGTGAAACTGCCTGAAACTGCTCTAGAGCGTGTTCGCGTTGAGCAGAATCAACACCTGCAATTTAGCAATAGCGCTGACTGCTCCGGCGATGCGGTCGCCGTTGTCGCCATCCCGACGCCCGCCCGTCGTTCGGCCGCTGCGGCTGTGAACCTGCCTGAGATGAAACTGCTCTAGGTTGCGGCGAACCGCGGGCGCGGCAATCACGCCAAACGAAAAGTGCCGGACCGTCGCCGGCCCGGCACCCCCGTTTGCTATGCAGCGAGAATTTACGCCGCCTTGGCCTTGCCCTCGATCACCTTGGGCTTGGTCGTGCCGGCGCCGATCTCGATCCGCTGCGGCTTCATCGCCTCGGGCAGCTCGCGCACCAGCTCGATATCGAGCAGGCCGTTGGCCAGGTTCGCGCCGTTCACGCGCACGTGGTCAGCGAGCTGGAAGCGATGCTCGAACGAGCGGCCGGCGATGCCGCGATGCAGGTAGGTGACGTCCTTATCCTTCTCGGCATCGTTCACCTTGCCGCGCACGGTCAGGACGTTCTCCTTGACCACGAGCTCAAGGTCATTTTCGCCGAAGCCCGCGACCGCCAGGGTGATCTTGTACTTGTCCTGGACGGTCTTCACGATGTTGTACGGCGGGTACGACGCTTCCTGCGTGTTGCGGAACGCCGTCTCGAACAGATCGTCGAGACGGTCGAAGCCGACCGAGTAACGGAACAGGGGTGACAGGTCGAAGCTACGCATCGTCCATCCTCCATTGAGCGATTGACTGTGCGCCCGTCCGAAAACCGGGCATTACGTCTGCCGGACCCAAGTTGGCGCCCGGCCGAGCACTGATGTGGGGAGGCCCGCCGTGAGTTCAAGGGGGCTCAGGCGACGTTTTTCGACTTCGCGACGCCGATTTGCGCCGCGCCGCAACGCCCTGTCCATCGTCGCTGCGCGCGCCGGAGACGACGTGCAATCCCGCGCCTTCGCGGAAGCGGCCAGAGCGCTCGATCGCCTGTGAGGGGCTGGGGACCACCAAGCGGGGGGCGGAGCGTACGACCGACCGGGCTGAGGCGCGCTCCCAGATCGACCGAGGCGAGACGGCGACAAGGTCACGCTCTCCGCCGCAGCGGCGCGGGCTTGGCCAATGGCGCGGGCTGGGCGTAAAGTGAGCCGGGCAATCGGGAGGGAGTCGATCCGCCATGGCGACCGCGTTTCGCCACGACCTTGCAGCCGGCCAGGACCGCGCAGCCGACCATGACCGCGCAGCGGGCCACGACCTTGCAGCCGCGATGCGTGAGCTCGGAGAGCGCGCCCGGGCGGCGGCGCACGTTCTCGCGGCCACGCCGCGCGCGCTGAAGGATCAGGCGCTCTGCGCCGCGGCGGCAAGCCTACGCGATCGACGGAACGAGCTGCTGGCCGCCAATGCCAAAGACATGGCGGCGGCCCAGGAGCGCGGGCTGCGGGCATCGCTGCTCGACCGCCTGGCGCTCGATGCGGCGCGCGTCGAGGCGATGGCCGCCGGGCTCGAGGCGGTCGCCGGGCTCGCGGACCCGGTCGGCACCGAGCTGGCGCGCTGGCAACGGCCGAACGGCCTCGACATCGCGCGCGTGCGCGTGCCGCTCGGGGTGATCGGCGTGATCTACGAATCGCGCCCGAACGTGACCGCGGATGCGGGCGCGCTCTGCCTCAAGGCGGGCAACGCGGCGATCCTGCGCGGCGGCTCGGAGAGCTTCTTCTCCTCGCGCGCGATCCTCGGCTGCCTGCAGGACGGGCTGCGCCGGGCAGGGCTGCCCGAGGCCGCCCTGCAGTGCGTGCCGACCACGGACCGCGCAGCCGTCGGGATCATGCTGACCATGAGCGAGCTCATCGACGTGATCGTGCCGCGCGGCGGCCCGTCGCTGATCGAGCGGGTGCAGCGGGAAAGCCGGATTCCGGTGTTCGCGCACCGCGACGGGATCTGCCACGTCTATCTCCATGCCGCGGCCGATCCCGACATGGCGCGTCGGGTCGTGCTCAACGCCAAGATGCGCCGCACCTCCGTCTGCGGCGCGGCCGAGACGCTGCTGGTCGATCGCGACGCCGCGCCCCGGCTCCTGCCGGGCGTGCTCGCCGATCTGATCGAGGCGGGCTGCGAAGTACGGGGCGACGCCGAGGTACGGGGAATCGATGCGCGGGTGAGCCCGGCGAGCGAGGCCGACTGGTCGACCGAATACCTGGACGCGATCATTGCGGCCAAGGTGGTCGACGGGCTCGAGCAGGCGATCGCCCACGTCAACCGCTACGGCTCGCACCACACCGACAGCATCGTGACCGCAGAGCCGGCGGCCGCCGAGCGCTTCCTCGCCGAGGTCGACAGCGCGATCGTCCTGCACAACGCCTCGACCCAGTTCGCCGACGGCGGCGAGTTCGGCATGGGCGCCGAGGTCGGCATCTCGACCGGCCGGCTGCACGCGCGCGGCCCGATCGGCGTCGAGCAGCTGACCAGCTTCAAGTACGTGGTGCGCGGCAGCGGCCAGATCCGCCCGGTCTAGCTCGGCGGGCCACGGCGCGCGGCCGGCGCGGGCGAGGTCGACGAGGAGGAGTAGCAGGATGGCATTTCGGACGGCGCTCACCGAGCTTTTCGGCATCCGTCACCCGCTCCTGCTGGCGCCGATGGGCGCGGTGTCGGGCGGGGCGCTCGCCGCGGCCGTGAGTCGGGCAGGCGGTCTCGGCCTGCTCGGTCCGGGTTATGCCGACGCTGCGTGGATCGAGCGGGAGTTCGCTGCCGCGGACGGCGCCCCGGTCGGCATCGGCTTCATCACCTGGCACCTCGCGCGTCACCCCGATCGGCTGCAGGTGGCACTCAGGCACAAGCCGGTCGCGGTGATGCTCTCGTTCGGCGACGCGGCGCCGTTCGTGGCGCCGATTCGCGCGGCCGGGGCGAGGCTGATCCTGCAGGTGCAGACGCTGGCGGATGCGCGCGCGGCGGTCGCGCTCGGCGCGGACGTGGTCGTGGCGCAGGGCGCGGAGGCGGGCGGCCACGGCGCCAAGCGCGCGACATTGCCGCTGGTGCCGGCGGTGGTCGATGCGGTCGCGCCGACGCCGGTCGC
>JBKPNX010000188.1:0-14740 GCA_046732855.1 Pseudomonadota bacterium | reverse complement strand
CACTCGCGCTGCCGGAAGTCTCCGGTCCGGATCAGGCCGCCCAAGGCACCGCCGCGCTGCTGCACGGGCCCTCGCTCGACCCGGCCGCCGCGCCGGTCGGCCAGGTGAGCGCCGCCGCGGGCGCCTACGTGCTCGACGCGTTTCGCCAGGCGCTCGGGCTGGTCGGGGCCGGCGCGCTCGATGCGCTGTGCTTTGCGCCCTGCAACAAGCAGGCGATGCACGCGGGCGGCCTTACGTTCGAGGACGAGCTGCGCTTCTTCGCGCACGAGCTCGGGTGCACGGGCTATGTCGGCGAGATCAACTCGACCGGCGATCTCGCCACAACACGGGTCACCTCTCACGTGCCGCTCCGCGCGGTCGCCGACCTGATCACCGAGGACGCGGTGCTGGCCGCGACCCGTCTCGCCCATGCGACGCTGCGCGCCGCCGGCAAGCCGCACCCCCGCATCGCGGTCGCCGGCCTCAACCCGCACGCCGGCGACGGCGGCGTGTTCGGGCGCGAGGAGATCGAGGTGATCGCGCCGGCGGTGGCGCGCGCCGGCGCCGAGCAGATCGCCGCCTCCGGCCCGTTCCCCGCCGACACCGTGTTCGTGCGCGCGAGGGACGGGGCGTTCGACGCAGTGGTCACGATGTACCATGACCAGGGTCAGATCGCGATGAAGCTCATGGGCTTCGAGCGCGGCATCACGATCCTCGCTGGCCTGCCGGTCCCGATCACCACGCCGGCGCACGGCAGCGCGTTCGACATCGCCGGCACGGGCGCCGCCAGAGTCGACGCGCTTCGTGAGGCGTATCTGACCGCCTGCCTCATGGCGCGCGCCCGCGGGTGATGCCGGTTGTCGCGATCGCACCGCCCCGCCGCAGGCCGGGTCTCGATCGGCCGCGGGGCTTCGGACGTCTTGGCGCTGCGCGGAATTCCCGCTAAGGAGCGCTGCACGGCGACGGTTGATCCTGGACGGGGAGTGCACGCGCCATGGCCCACGAGCATCACTATGCCGCCCGCCTGATCTGGATCGGGGCGGACCGCGGCTCCACCAAGGACTACCGGAGCTATTCCCGCGAGTACCGGGTCGAGATCGAGGGCAAGCCGCCGCTCACGGGCTCGGCCGATCCGACGTTCCTGGGCGACGCGAGCAAGCACAACCCCGAGGATCTCCTGGTCGCGTCGCTCGCGGCCTGTCACATGCTGACCTATCTCGCCGAGTGCGCCCGCGCCGGCATCGAGGTGGTCGCCTACGAGGATCGCGCAAGCGGCAAGATGGCGTTCAAGGAGCGTAAGATGCGCTTCGTCGAAGTGACGCTCGCGCCGCAGGTCACGATCGCCGGGGGCGATCTGGCGCAGGCGGAAGCGCTGCACGCGAAGGCGCACGACGGCTGCTTCATCGCAAGCTCGGTCAATTTCCCGGTGCTGCACACGGCGATCGTGCGCCGCGTCTGACCCGGGCGGGCTCGCGCAACGATAGCGACCGCCGCGGGACCGCGTCGCAATCGCACCGGCCCGGGCGCGGCAACGCCAGAAGCCGTGTGGTCAGAGCGGCTCTGTCGCTAAGGGGGCACAGTGAGGCACTGACGGATGGCGCAGCCAGGTCACGATCTCGGATTTGTCGGGCTCGGCCGGATGGGCGGGGCAATGGTCGGTCGGCTGCTCGAGGCGGGGCACGCGGTCACCGTCTTCGACATCAGCGAGGCCGCGGTCCGGTCCCTGGTCGAGCGAGGGGCGGCGCCGGCCGGCTCTGCGGCCGAGGTCGCCGCCGCGGCCGAGATCGTGATGACCAGCCTGCCGACCCCGGACATCGTCCATCGAGTGGCGCTGGGCGAGGCCGGGATCGCTGACGGTGCCCGGGTCAGGACCGTGGTCGACCTCTCGACTACCGGCCCGAGCACGGCGACGAGGGTAGCCAAGGGGCTCGCACCGCGCGGCATTCAGTGGGTGGATGCCCCGGTCAGCGGCGGGATCAAGGGCGCGCGGGACGGCACGCTCGCGGTGATGGTCTCTTGTCCAACGCCGACCTACGAGGCGATCCAGCCGCTCCTCGCGACCTTTGGCAAGGTCTTCTTCGTCGGCGAGAAGCCGGGTGTCGCCCAGGTCGCCAAGCTCGGCAACAATCTGCTCGCCGCGGCGGCGCTCGTGATCTCTTCCGAGGCGCTCGCGATGGGGGTCAAGGCCGGGCTTGATCCCGCGGTCATGATCGAGATCATCAACGCCAGCAGCGGCCGCAACAGCGCCACAGAGGACAAGTTTCCGCGCGCGATCCTGCCCGGCACCTTCGATTTCGGCTTCGCCACTGGCCTCTCCTACAAGGACGTTCGCCTGTGCGTCGACGAGGCCGAGGCGCTCGGTGTGCCGATGGTTTTGGGCGCGGTGGTCCGCCAGATGCTCGCCGTGACCAACGCCAGGTTCGGCCCGGATTCCGACTTCACCTCGATCGCCAAGGTGGTCGAGGAGTGGGCCGGCGTGGAAATCAGAAGCTGAGCGGGGAATGGCCATGGTCAGCGACAGCACGCCGTTCAGCAGCCCTCCGCTCGCGCGCAGGCTCGCGCGCGCCGCGCTCGCGGTCGACCCCGCCGCGTTGCCGCCCGAGGTGCTGGCCAAAGCCAAGATCTGCCTGATCGATTTTTTATCCTGCGCGTTCGAGGCGCGCGAGCTGCCGTGGAGCCGCCAGGCGGTCGCCGTCGCGCCGGATCTTGCGCACGCCGGCGCTGCGATCATCGGGAGCCCGAAGCGCACCACTATTGCGGATGCCGCCTTCGTCAACGCCGTCCTCGGCCACGGGCTCGTGCGCGAGGACATGCACGCCGGCAGCATCGCGCATCTCGGCGTGGTGGTCTGGCCGACCCTGCTCGCGCTCAGCGCACGCACGACGGTGAGCGGCGGATCCTGTCTTGCCGCCGCGGTCGCTGGCTACGAGGCGGGGGGCCGGGTCGGACGGGCGCTGATGACCGCGGAACTCGCCCGGCTGTTCCGCCCGACCGGTCTGGTCGGCCCGATCGCCGCCGCCGTCGCGGCGTGCCGGTTGCTCGGTCTCGATGAGACGCGCGCGACGCACGCGCTCTCGCTCGCCGCCAACACCACCGCAGGCTTGAACCAATGGCCGCATACCGGCGGCAGCGAGATGTACTTCCACCCCGGCTTCGCCGCGCGCAATGCCGTGACCGCCGTCCAGCTCGCCGAAGCGGGCGCGCTCGCCTCCGAGGACATCCTGGAGGGCGAAGCCGGGCTGTTCGCGGCATTCGCCCGAAGCAGCCCGAGGAGCCCGATCGAGCTGTTCGAGCACGGCCGATTCGAAATTCTCGAGGTCTTCAACAAGCCTGTCCCGGCCTGCAACTTCGCCCAGACGCCGTGCCAGGCAGCGCTGCGGGCGCGCGCCCGGCTCGGCGATCGGATCGATCTGTTGCGCGAGGTCATCGTGCGGGTGCCCGAGGCATCGAAGCGTTACCCGGGCTGCGACTTCAGCGGACCGTTCGCGCGTGCGCTTCAGGCCAAAATGAGCATTCAGTTCGGGGTGGCGGCGGCGCTCGCGAGCGGCGCCGTCGCGGACAGCAACTACGGGCGCCTGGATGACCCCGAGATCTTGAGCTTGGTCGAGCTCGTCCGCCTCGAGACGGACCCGGGCCTCAGCGCCGCTTTTCCGCGCGCCCAGGGCGCCGAGATCGAGCTCCGCCTAAGGGATGGCAGCGCGATCGTGGAGCGTCTGCCGGACGTCATCCCGGCAAGCCCGGACCAGGTCAGGGCGCGTTTCCGGGCTGCCGCCTCCGCCGTCTTCGGCAGGGCGCGCGCTGACAAAATCGAGGATCGGATCGACGATCTGGAAAGGAGCGACGACGTCGGGGAACTGCTGGAGCTTGCCGCAACCGACGACGACGCCGGGAGGAACGCCGCGCGCTGACCGGGGGGAGAACGTCGGGACTGGCGGCGGAACCGGCAGCTCGACTGACAGGGAAGCTGTGAGATGACGACGCGATCACGCTTTAGGCGTGCGGCTTTGCTGGGCGCTCGAGACGGCGCGCCGTGAGCAATCTCCAGATCCTGCTCGAAAGTTTCCTGCAGGCGCTGGCCGCGGGCGCCCTGGTCGGCGCGATCTACGGCCTGATGTGCGTGGGTCTCGCGCTGATCTTCGGCATCATGCGGGTGATCAACTTCGCCCAGGGCGACTTCATGATGTTGGGCATGTACGTCGCCTTCTATGCCTTCACGCTTTTGGGCATTCAGGCGACGTTCGGCGGCATAGTCGGGCCCTATGTCGCCATCCTGCTCGCGGCGCCCGGGCTGTTCGCGTTCGGCTTCCTCATGCACAAGGTGCTGATCGCGCGCGTGACCGGCGCCCGCACCGCGGCGCTCGAGGGCGAGGGCCACTACGCCCAGCTCATCCTCACGCTCGGCATCGCGCTGATCATGCAGAACGGGGCCATGATCCTGTTCGGCTCGGAGCTGCTCTCGATCCGAACGCCGCTGTCCAGCGCCGCGTGGGAGATCGGCCCGTTCTGGGGCGATTTCGTCAGCGTGTTCGTGAACAAGTCGCGGGCGGTATCGGCGCTCGCCTCGGTGCTCGCGATCGTCATGCTCTGGGTGCTGATCACTCGCTCCCGGCTTGGCAAGGCGCTGCGCGCTGCGGCCGATAATCCGGACGCCTCGACCTACATGGGCATCGACGTCGACCACGCCCATCGGATCGCATTCGCGCTCGGCACCTGTACTACCGGGATCGCCGGTGGCCTGCTCGCCACCAACTATCCGTTCCACCCCTTCGTCGGCCTGGAATACGTGATCGTCATGTACGCCGGGGTCGTGCTCGGCGGCATCGGCAGCATCATCGGCCCGTTCTGGGGCGGCATGACGATCGGGCTGGTGCAGCAGCTTTCGACCTTGGTCCTGCCGACCCAGCTGCAGAATGCCACGATCTTCGTCATCTTCCTCTTGATCATTGTGTTCCGCCCGCAGGGCTTCTTCGGCCGCGCGGTCGAGAGGACCTGAAATGGCGCTGCTCCGGTCGCTCACGCCGGTCTTTATCTTCGCCGCGCTTTATGCCGCGACTGCGCTCCTGCTCCAGAACTCCTACTACCAGCTGATCATGACCCTGGTCCTGGTCTGGGCCTGCTTCGGCCTGTCGTGGAACCTGTTCAGCGGCTACACCGGCCTCGTGTCATTCGGCCATGCGGCGTTCTTCGGGATCGGCGCGTACACGACCGCGCTCGGCCAGATTCACTTCGATCTCTCGCCGTGGTTTTCGATCCCGCTCGCGGCCATCCTCGGCGGCCTTGCTGGCCTGCTGATCGGCCTGCCGACCTTCCGGCTGCGCGGCGTCTACTTCGCGCTCGCGATGCTCGCGTACCCGCTCGCCATGCTCTACGTGTTCGAGTGGCTCGGCTACCAGGAGGTAACGCTGCCGATGAAGCGCGAGGCGGCGGGCCGCTACATGCAGTTCGCCGACCAGCGGATCTACGTGCTGATCGCGCTCTTCCTGCTGATCGTCATCGTGATCGTCACCCGCACCCTCGAGCGCTCGCGCTTCGGCATGGCGCTGATCGCGATCAAGCAGAACGAGGCGGCGGCCGAGGCGACCGGCATCGACACCTTCGCCTGGAAGCTACGCGCGATCGCCCTGAGTGGCGCGATCGCCGGCGCGATCGGAGCGTTTTACGCGGTGGTGCTCCTGGTCGTGACGCCGATCTCGGTGTTTGGGATGCTGGTCTCCGCCCAGGCGCTCACGGTGACCATGTTCGGCGGGGTCGGCACGATCTGGGGCCCGGTGATCGGGGCAGCGATCCTGATCCCGGTCGCCGAGACCCTGCACGCCGAGCTCGGCGCCCGTCTCCCCGGCATCCAGGGCGTCATCTTCGGCCTGGCGATCGTGGGCGTGATCCTCGCGGCGCCCGAGGGTGTGTTCTGGCGGCTGCGCGACGTCCTGCAGCGCCGGCGGGCTGCCCCCGCGGACGCGACCGCACCGATGCCTGCTCCGCTCACCCATGTCCTATTCAAGCCGGCTGCCCCGGTTGCGCACAGGGTGGCACCGGCGGTGATCCTCGAAGTGCGCAACCTGTCCAAGAGCTTCGGCGGCCTGAAGGCAGTTCAGGACGTCTGCTTCCGGGTGCAGGAGGGCATGATCCTCGGGATCATCGGTCCGAACGGCGCCGGCAAGACCACCCTATTCAACCTCCTGAACGGTTTCCTGAAGCCGGATGCCGGCCAAGTGCTGCTCGACGGCGAGGACTGCGTCGGTCAGAAGCCGCATCGGCTGTGCGCCGCCGGCATCGGCCGCACCTTCCAGGTGATGCGCCCGTTTCCGCGTATGAGCGTGGCCGACAACGTCAAGGTCGGCGCCTACGTGCGCGCCCACGACGAAGCCCACGCCAGGGAGCTCTCAAACGGCGCGATCGCGCGCGTGGGGCTCGCGCCGGTCGCCGGTCGGCAGGCTGCCGGCCTCACCACGCGCGAGCTCCGCCTGATGGAGCTGGCGCGCGCGCTGGCTGGCCAGCCGCGGCTCCTGCTGCTGGACGAGACCCTGGCGGGGCTCGGGCACGGCGAGGTCGGCGAAGTCGTGGCGGTGATCCGCGAGCTCGCCGAGCAGGGCATCACGATGGTGATCATCGAGCACACCATGCACGCCATGGTGCGCCTTGCCGACCGCCTCGTCGTACTCGACCACGGCGCGGTGCTGGTCGAGGGCGCGCCCGAGGAAGTGACCAGGAACGCGCGCGTGATCGAGGCCTATCTCGGCAAGAAATGGAGCGCCTATGCTGCGGCTTGAGGGCATCGAAGCCGGCTACTCGGCGGTGCCCGTGCTGCACGGCGTGTCGATCGCGGTCGAGGCCGGCCAGTTCGTGTCGATCGTCGGCCCGAACGGGGCCGGCAAGACCACGCTGTTCAAGACCATCTCGGGCACGCTGCTCCCGAACGCCGGCAGCATCCGCTTCGAGGAGGTCGATCTGCTGCGGGTGGCGCCGGCGAGGCGGCCGCATCTCGGCATCGCGCACATCCCTGAGGGCCGCCAGGTCTTCCCCTCGCTCACGGTGCTGGAGAACCTCGAGATGGGCGCATACACCGAGGCCGGCCGGCGCGCCTGGAAGCGCAACGTCAAGCGCATCTTCGAATGGCTGCCGGTGCTCGAGCAACGCCGCGCGCAGCTCGCCGGCACGCTCTCCGGCGGCGAGCAGCAGATGCTCGCGATCGGCCGCGGCCTTGCCTCCTCGCCCAAGCTCCTGATGCTTGACGAGCCGTCGATGGGGCTCGCGCCGACGGTCGCGGATTTCGTGTTCGAACGTCTGATGGAGATCCGCAAGGAGGCGCAGCTCACCATTCTCCTGGTCGAGCAGCGCGTTGCCGAGGCGCTGGAATCCGCCGACCACGGCTACGTGCTTGAGACCGGACGCGTGGTGCTGGAGGGGACGGCCGCGGCGCTGCGCGCTGACGATCGCGTCCGCCAGGCTTACCTCGGCATGTGATACTGCAACCCGCAGCAGCGCGGGCAGAACGAAGGGAGCGATGATGACCATTCGACGACGCGACTTCCTCGGCATGGGACCGCTGATCGCGGCCCCGCTCGCGGCGATGCTCGGATTCGGCGCCTGCTCCGCTCACGCGCAGGGCAGCGGGGATACCGTCAAGGTGGGCCTGCTGGTGCCGCTCTCGGGGATTTATGCGCGACCCGGTCAGGTCATGCGCATGGGCGCGGAGCTCGGAGTCGAGGACATCAACGCGGCAGGCGGCATCCAGGCGCTCGGCGGCGCCAAGCTCGAGCTGGTCGTGCTCGATTCGGGCGACACTACGGAAAAGGCCAAGAACGCCGCGCAGCGCATGGTCGCGGAGCACACCGACCTGGTCGCGGCGACCGGATCCTATCTCAGCTCGTTCACCCTCGCGGTCACCGAGGTGACCGAGCGCGCCCAGCTGCCGATGCTGACCCTCTCGTATTCCGACAAGATCACCGATCGCGGCTTCCACTACATCTTCCAGACTTCGGCAACCTCAGGCTCGCAGGCGGAGCAGTCGCTGCCGAGATTGATGGAGCTCGCCAAGGCCGCGGGCGCCGACCCGAAGACGGTGGCGATCGTCACCGACAACACCGCCGCCTCGCTCTCGTCGGTGAAGCCGATGCGGGAGCGGCTGCTGGCCGAGCTCGGACTCGAGCTGGTGGTCGACGAGACCTTCACGCCGCCTCTCGCTGACGCCACGCCGCTGGTGCAGCAGTTGCGGGCGGCGCGGCCCGACCTGTTCTTCTTCCTGCCGACCGTGATCTCGGACGCCAAGCTCGTGCTCGAGAAGATGAACGAGTTCGGCCTCGGCCAGGGCCGCATCCCGACGATCTCGTTCGGCATCGCGATCGCCGAGCCCGATCTGCTCAACACCATGGGCCCCGAGCTGCTGCAGGGCGTGATGGCGGTGGTGGCGAACTGGGGCGCCAAGGGGCACGAGGCGATGATCGCCCGCCTCAAGGAACGCTACGGCGAGCCCTGGATGACCCAGAACGCGATCTCGACGTACGGCGACATGTGGATCCTGAAGGCCGCGCTCGAGAAAGCCGGCAAGGCCGATCGCGAGGCGGTGGCCGAGGCGCTGCGCACGCTCGATGACGGACCATCGCCCTACTTCCCGGGCGGCGAGCTCAAGTTCGACGACAAAGGGCGCCGGGTCGGCGCCGGGTTGACCATCATCCAGTGGCAGGATGGCGTCCCGGTCACGGTCTATCCACCCGCGCTCGCGGTCGCCGAGCCGATCTGGCCCCAGAGCTGAGCCGGCCCCGCAGCACTGCGCCCGGGAGCCGGCCGGGCGCCTCACCCAAGGCGGTCCGCCGCCGCCACGCAAAGGAGATGACGATGAGCAAGGAGGTCCTGGAGCGCGGTCTCGAGATTCGCAAGGCCGTGCTCGGTAGGGAGTTCGTGGAGAAGTCGTTCGCTTCGGCCGACGAGTTCAACCGGCCGCTGCAGGAGCTGGTGACCGAGTACTGCTGGGGCGCGGTGTGGGGCCGCGAGGAGCTGCCGCGCAAGATCCGCAGCATGCTGAACCTCGCGATGCTGAGCGCGCTCAACCGGCCGCACGAGCTGAAGATGCACATCAAGGGCGCGCTGACCAACGGCGTCAGCCGCGAGGAGATCCGCGAGGTGCTGCTGCAGGTCGCGATCTATTGCGGCGTGCCGGCGGCGGTCGATGCGTTCCGCACCGCCCGCGAGACCTTCGCCGAGCTCGACGGCAAAGGAGGCAAAGGGTGAGTAGCTGAACCGGCCGTGGCGACGGCCCGGGGTGCGCGCCGGTGCCGTCCGCCGCCCACGGGCTGTCCCGTCGGCTTGCTGATGCCGCTGTATTGCGCGGGTCGGGGCGGCGCCGCCTCGGTCAGGCGTAGGGCACGCCCTGGGCCTCGACATAGAGCGAATAGAGCGACTGGCCGCCGGTCATGAACAGGCGGTTGCGCTTCAGCCCGCCGAAGCAGAGGTTCGAGCACGGTTCGGGCAGGTGGATCATGCCGATCTTCGTGCCATCCGGCGCGAACACCTGCACCCCATTGCTATGTGGCCCGCCAAAACAGGACGCCGCCCAAAGATTGCCGTCAGTGTCGCAGCGGATGCCGTCGCCTCGCCCGGGCGCCATGTCGCAAAAGGCCCGCTCGTTTTCCACGGTCCCGTCGGTGCCGACGTTGTAGACCATGATGTTGCGATGGTGCGCCGGATCGTCGGTGCACCCGGTATCGACCACATAGAGCCGCGCGAAATCAGGCGAGAAGCAGATCCCGTTGGGCCGCGTCAGCGTCTCGACCACGACGGTCGCTGCGCCGCTGTCCGGATCGAGCCGGTATACGCGCGTGGGCAGCTCGAACGGCCCACGGGCGCCCTCGTAGTTGGACAGCAGACCATAGCCGGGATCGGTGAACCAGATCTGCCCGTCCGCGTGCACGACCACGTCGTTCGGTCCGTTCAGCCGCTTGCCTTCGAACCGGTCCATCAGCACCGAGACGGTGCCGTCCAGCTCGGTGCGGACCACGCGCCGGCCGCCATGCTCGCAGCTGATGAGCCGGCCTTGCCGGTCGCGGGTGTTGCCGTTGGCGAAGCCCGAGGGCGAGCGATAGACGCTGACCGTGCCAGTGCTCGCCGACCAGCTCAGGATCCGCTCGTTCGGGATGTCGCTGAACAGCAGGCAGCGGGCGTCGCCGAACCAGGCCGGTCCTTCGGTCCAGCGCCCGCCGGTGCACAGCCGCTCGATCGACGCCGGCAGCAGGCGGCAACGTTCGAAGCGCGGATCGCACACCTCGATGGCCGGATCGGGATAGCCGATCACGTCCGCAGTCCAGTCCCTGTTCAGGCCGTAGTCGCTGACCGATGCCTCCATCACGCCCTCCCGATGCCGTTGCTCCACCTTGTGAAGGCAAGATCGGCGCCGAGCGCCGCGCTCGCTTACTGGATTAGCCTGGCGCAGCTCTCATCCGCCGCACCGCGCGGGCCGCCGTGTCGGGCGTATTGGCCAGGACCAGGACGAGGGTGATCACCACCCCACGCGCGATGTTCTGGAATTCGATCGGCAGGCCCGCCATGGTGACCGCCGCCACCAGGAGGGTCAGAAGGATGGCGCCGAACACCGTACCGACCACGGTCGCGGTGCCGCCGGCGATATGATTGCCGCCGAGCACGACCGCGCCGACGCTCGCCAGAAGGTAGGGATTGCCGAGCTCGAGGTCGGCGCTGCCCACCGAGGCCGCCAGGAGCGGACCGGTCAGCGCCGCAAGGCCGCCGCTGATCATGAACACCACGAGCACGGTGCGATCCACGTCAATGCCCGACAGGTGCGCGGCCTTGCGACTCTGCCCGACCGCGAGCAGGGTTCGCCCATACGCGGTGCGCCGAATCACGATCATGGCCAGCCCTGCGACGGCGAGCAGGACGTAGCACGGCGTGGGTATGCCCGACAGCTGCGAGCGCATGAGGTTGGTCAGCGTGCGGTCGGCGAAGGTTGTGTCGCCGCTCGCGGAGATCAGCTGCACCAGGGTGAGGACGATGAAGCCGACCGCCAAAGTACCGATGATCGGCGGTACGCGCACCCGTACCACGACAAGGCCGTTGACCAGTCCAACCGCGATCCCGAATGCGATGGCGAGAAGCAGCACCAGCGGGATCGACCAGGGGTCGTCGGTGATCAGCTGGACCACCAGAAAGGCGCAGAAGTTCATCACGAACGGGATCGAGAGGTCGATGCCGCCCTCGCCCGAAGCGACCGGGAACATCTGGCCGATCCCGACCAGGGCGAGAAACGACGCTGCGGTCAGATTGGCGGTGACGATGCTGTAGCGGAACTCCGGCGAGAGCGCCCCGATGATGACCATCAGAACGGCGCTCGCCGCCGCCGGCCAGAACCAGGCCTGCCGCCGCAGGCGGGCAAGCGCGGTCACGCCACCGTCCTCCAGGTGAGCAGGGTGCGGATGCCGATCGCGCCCAGCAGCATCAGTCCCTGGACCATCGGCAGATAGACGGCGCTGACCTCGAGCAGCGACAAGAGCGTGCCGACCATGACCAGTGTCAGCGTACCGAACAGCGCTCCGATGGGCGCGACGAGGCCGCCCGAGAACGCCGCGCCGCCGAGGATCACTGCGGCCACCGACAACAGCGTCATCGAGGTCGCGCCCGTCGGATCGCCGCCACGGGGGTTGGCGGTGATGACCATGCCGGCCAGAAACGCGAAGCTACCGGCCAGGCCGTAGAGCGTCGCCTTGGCCCAGCGGGTCGACCAGCCCGCCGCCTCGATCGCGCGCGGGCTCGCGCCGAAACCGCGCAACACGGCGCCATCATCGGACAAGCGCGCCGAATCGCCCAGGCCCGGAGGAGTTCCGGATCGCGAAGCCGACTCCAGGAAGCGCGACCACGCCTCAGGCGTGCCTTGGGGTCCCCCTGGGCACGCCCGCCCTTTGGAGCTTCGCGCGCGCCAAGGCCCGACGCGCGCGCTCGAACAATTGTAGCGCCGGCTCCGCGCGATCGCCTGGCAGGGCCAACCCGCCGATCACCGTGCATCTCACGTGTCCATCGCCGGTCAGACAGGGCTCGCCCGCCCGCTCCAGCAGATGAGTCGCTACCGTGTCCGGCATGACCCCGGGACCAAGATCATGCAGCACGATCGCGAACGTGCCGCCGTGCAGGCGGCTCACGAGGTTCGGTTCGGGCACCTCTTGATGAAGCCGCTCCGCGACGGTGCGCAGGAGCTCGTCGCAACAGGGCTCCCCGTGCTGTGCCTCGACGACGTCAAGGCCCGCGACCTCGAGCAGGAGCATGGCGACCGACCGCCGGCACCCGTCAGCCGTCGCCAACAACCGTTCCAGATGTTCGAGGAAGGAGCGAGGGCGTGGCAGACCTGTGACCGAATCGTAGTATTCTCCGTAGCACGCGTAGCCGTGCTCGGCATCCCCCAGAGCCCGATCGTCCCCGATCGGGGCCGATGGATCGGACATCGAGGCCGCACTGCAATCCCACCAGCGGAGCAATCGATTCTCTCCGAGAGCAAACGGGTTCTGATGTGGACAACCATCGTGCCTGGGCGGGGGGGAATCACCGTCAGGACGCGATGGCCGCCCACGGAGGCCCGAGATGGCTCGTGCGCCAAAGTACCGCTTGACATTCGAGGCCAGAGTTTTGACAGCTACCGCCAGATTGGGCGGTGCAGCCTGCGGGGGGAGCCGTGCCGGCCAAGCCTATGGTCAATGCCCTGTGGGTGTCCGGGATGGTGCGGACGCTCCGGGATGCCGGGTGGGCAGAAGGGCGCATCACGAGCACGCTGGGGCTGCGCCGTGACCAAATCGAGCTGCGGCGCCGGATCCCTCTCGACAAATATCTTGCGCTTTTGGACCTGGCCGCCGAGGCCGCCCGGGATCCGTATTTCGGCCTCCACTTTGGCGCGACGTACGCCTTCGATACCGTAGGCTTATTATCTTACATCGCGCGCAACTCACCGAACTTCGGGATCGCGGTCACCAACGCGATGCGCTATTTAAGATTGCACATCGATGCCGCCGAGCTGTCGTTGGATTTCACCGGCCCGGAGGCCCGCCTGATCTACCGCCTGACTAACCCGAGTATCCCGACGAGCCGCCACTACAGCGAGCTGACGATGGTCTGCTTCGTCAAATTCGTGCGTCTGGCGATCGACGATAGCTGGTCGCCACAGGAGATTCAGTTCCGTCACGCCCCGCCAGCCGATATCTCGCCGTACCACGAGCTGTTCGGGACGCTGGTGCGCTTCGGGCAGCCCGATAACGCCATGATGTTCGAACGCGGGCTATTGAGCCGACCGCTGCGCACGGCCGATCACCAGCTGCTGTATTATCTGGAAGAGCACGCGCGCACGGTCCTGGCTGAGCTGCCCGCGCCGAAGGATGATCTCATCGGACAGCTCCGTCGGTTCGTGGTCGGCGCGCTGCCACAGGACAGCGCCGGCCTCAGCGCAGCGGCGCGTGCGCTCGGCATGAGCACGCGCACCCTGCAGCGGCGTCTGCGGGAGTGCGGCATCGTCTACGCCCGACTGGTTGAAGACGTGCGCCGTCAGCTGTCCGACAGATACTTGGCGGACGCCACCCTGTCGCTAGGCGAGATCGCCTATCTGCTCGGCTACTCCGAGAGCAGCGCCTTCAATCGGGCGTACCGCAGGTGGACCGGCCGGACCCCGTCGGCCGACCGCCGCAGCGCCGCCGCTTGATGGGGTCCGCGGCGGCCTCGTTCGAACGCCGGCGCATTGCCATCTGCGATTCACCTCAGCATATCTGTGCGGCCATAGGTTGACCCGAACCGATCGAGAGAACATGACCCGCGCCTCGAACCTTCGCACCGGCGGCCAAATCCTGGTCGACCAGCTCGAGATCCAAGGCGTCGAACTCGCCTTCGGCGTGCCCGGCGAAAGCTATCTCGCGCTGCTCGATGCGCTGTACGACAGCAGGGTCCGTTACATCGTGTGCCGCCAGGAGGGCGGTGCGGCAATGATGGCCGAGGCGTACGGCAAGCTGACCGGGCGGCCCGGCGTCGCCATGGTCACGCGCGGCCCCGGCGCGACCAACGCCGCGCACGGCGTGCACATTGCGCGCCAGGACTCGACGCCGATGATCCTGCTGATCGGGCAGGTCGCGCGCGGCATGCGCGGGCGCGAAGCGTTCCAGGAAATCGACTACCGCGCGATGTTCGGCTCGCTGGCCAAATGGGTGTACGAGATCGACGACCCAGCGCGAATTCCGGAAATCATCAGCCGGGCGTTCCACACCGCGGTCGCCGGCCGGGCGGGCCCCGTGGTGATCGCGCTCCCGGAGGACATGCTGACCGAGCGGGCCGACTGCGCCGATGCGACGCGGTATCAGGTCGCGGAGGCGCATCCGGCGCTCGCGGACATGGCGAGCCTGCGCAAATTGCTCGCCGAGGCGCAGCGCCCGTTCATGATCCTTGGTGGCGGCGGATGGAGCGCCGAGGCGTGTGCCGACATCCGGACCTTCGCCGAGCAGTTGGATCTGCCGGTCGGCGTGTCCTTCCGCCGCCAGGACTATTTCGACAACACCCACCCGAATTACGCCGGGCACGTGGGCATCTCGGTGGCGCCGCCTCTGAGCGACCGGGTGAAAGAAGCGGATCTGCTGCTGCTGGTCGGCACGCGTCTCGGCGAGGCTTCGAGCCGGAGCTACAGCCTGATCGAGATTCCCGAGCCCAAGCAGACCCTGGTGCATGTCCATCCGGGCGCCGAGGAGCTGGGCCTGCTTTACGCGCCCGATCTGCCGATCCAGGCGGGCATGAAGGC
>JBKPNX010000187.1:0-10389 GCA_046732855.1 Pseudomonadota bacterium | reverse complement strand
GCTGCAGATGGGCGCGATCGACGAGGAAGATCGTGACCTTGACCAGATCGTGCGGTCCCATGCCCGCCGCCTGCAGCACGTTCAGGAGATTGCGCCAGGCCTGCTCGATCTGCGCCTTGGCGCCGTCCAGGACCTTGCCCTCGGCGGTCACGCCGACCTGGCCGGAAATGACCAGCCAGCGTGCATTGTCCGGCGCCTCGACGCCGTGGCTGTAGCGGGAGAAGGGCGGCGCGACGGTGGCCGGGTTGTGCCGCGTGAGCATGGTGCGGTGCCTCCTGTTCTTGGGTCAGCTTCAGCCGGGCCGCAAGCGGCCCGAACGCGCAGGCGCGCGATCGATCACCGGCGCTGGTATTGGGTGGCGCCGAACATGATCTCCCAGGCGGCCTTGTCGGTCTTGAGGTCGCGCCGGCGGTCAGCCAGCACCTGGACGCCGCGCTGCACCGCCGGGCGCAGGTCGATCTCATCGAACCAGCGGACGAAATTGGGATAGTCGGTCCGCTCGACGCCCTGGCGCTCGGGGAAGCGGGTCCAGGGCCAGATCGCGATGTCCGCGATGGTGTAGTCGTCGCCCGCGACGAACGGGCTTTCGTTAAGGCGGCGGTCGAGCACGCCATACAGCCGGTTCGCCTCGTTGCGATAGCGCCTTTGCGCGTACGCGATGTCCTCCGGGGCATACTGCAGGAAGTGGTGCGCCTGGCCGAGCATCGGCCCGATGCTGCCCATCTGGAACATCAGCCATTGCAGCGTGGCGTAGCGCTCGCGCGGGTCGCTGGGCAGGAGCTTGCCGGTCTTCTCGGCGAGGTAGATCAGCATCGCGCCGGACTCGAACAGCGCGATCGGCTGGCCGTCGGGGCCGTCCCGGTCGACCATGGCCGGCATCTTGTTGTTGGGCGAGATTTTCAGGAACTCGGGGGCGAACTGGTCGCCCGCGCCGATGTCGATCGGGATCACGTTGTAGGGCAGGGCGCACTCCTCGAGCATGATGTGGATCTTGTGGCCGTTCGGTGTCGGCCAAGTGTACAGGTCGATCATCGGGCTCCCTCCCTGCAGCTGATCGCTGGCGCAGCATACCCGCCGCCCGACGCGGGGGAAGCCCCGATGACGCGGCGCGGATCGGGACGTGAGGACGCAGCCCGCCGTCACTCGTGCCGGCACGGCCGGCCCGCGCAGAACACCGCCGGCGGCTCAGCGAGCCGCTGCGTGAATCGAGGCGCGCCCGGTAGCTCGGAAGCGTCCTCGGGCGAGGCGTGCCTCAGGCCGCGCGCCGGTGGCGCGCAGCAACTCGTGCTCCGCCTCGACCGGCGTCCAGAAGGTGGGGGCAGCGCGGCGGATTCGAACATCCAGCGCTCAGTCGAGGCCGATCGCCTGCTCGCGCCCGGCGGCGTCGTCGAAGCGGGCACCCTGGATGTCCGCCCCCGTGAAATCGGCGCCAGTCAGATCCGCGCCGGTGAAGTCGGCGCCGGCGAGCTGGCAACGGGACAGATCCGCGCCGGCGAGGTTGGCGCGGGTGAAGTCGGCGAACTCGGCGGCGCAACGCGACAGCTTCGCGCCGGTCAGGCTGGCGCCGGCGAGATTGGCCTTTGTCAGGTACGCGCGGATCAGGCCCATCGACTGATTGGTCATGTCGGCGGCGAGATTGGCGCCGGCCAGATTGGCGCCCTGCAGATTGCTGCGCTCGAACTTGGCGACGACATTGGCGCCTTCGAGATCCGCGCCTTCGAGATCGCCGCCGGAAAACACGGCCTGGAAGGCGCTTGCACCGGCGAGCCGGGCGCCGGTCAGGTTAGCGTCGCGCAGGATCACGAGATCGAGCTTCGCATCGCTGAGATCGGCGCCGGTCAGGTTGGCTCCCTTGAGCACGCTGCCGCGCAGGTCCGCGCCCTTGAAATCAACGCCGGCGAGGTCAACCCCCGTAAGATCGAGGTCGGCGAGATCCGGCGGCGCTTTGCCCGTGGCTTCGATCCGCCCGCGCACCTCGTCGGCGCTGAGCTCCGCGCCCGGCGCCGCGGCCGGCCATATCGCGCTCAAGAGCGCCGCCGACAGAACGAGGAACGGCAGCCGCCTGGCGGGCAGGGGCTCGCGCCCACGCGACTGCGCCATCCAGACCCATGCCTCTCCAAGGCCCCCCAGCATCGGCGCCTCTCCCCCGCTCGTTCTTCCCGTGCGCACCCTACATCAGAACGAGCTGCCCGACAGCCGGCCCGCGCGATCTCCTGCGGTCGCGATGGCGGGAGTGTATTGCGACGACTCGTGCTAGGATGACTGCCATGAGGCGCAAGGAAAGCGTGTCGGCCGCGGCGTACACCTACACGGTGCTGCTGCAGCCGGAGCCCGAGGGCGGGTACACCGTGACCTGTCCGACGCTGCCCGGGCTCGTCAGCTATGGCGCCAGTCTGGAAAAGGCGCGCGCCATGGCCGCCGACGCGATCCGCGGCTACATCGAATGCCTGCGCGAGGATGGCGAGCCGATTCCCGAGAGCGATCCCGCGCCGGCGCCCTTGGTTGACCAGGTGAGCGTGACAAGCGTCCGATGACGCGCCGGCGGCTTCCGGCGTTATCGGCAGACGACGTGGTTCGCGCCCTCGAGCGGGCGGGCTTCAGCGTGCATGGGATCAAGGGCAGCCATCACCATCTGCGCAATCCCGACCGGCCTCGTGCGCGACCGGTTGTTCCGATGCACCGGGGCGATCTGCCGCCGGGCACGCTGCGGGCCATCATCAAGCAGGCCGGACTGAGCGTGCGCGAGTTCCTTGACCTCCTTTGACGACGCAGGACTGTTGCCCGCACTGGTGACCTTCGCGCCGGCTGCAGCTCTCGCGCCTTGCCTTTCCCGCATTTGATGGTGCTGGTATCAATGACGCTCTTGCTTGTAGTGGCGCTGTCCCGATCGGCGGGGCGGGCGAAGGTACCCTATTCAATTGCGCATCTGATAGGACCTGGAGAGGCGCGCCCGTCTCTCCTGCGAAAGTCCGGCGCAGAGACAGCGGACAGACTCGAGGGGGGCGGTGGCGATGACGGACATCCGGGTTGATGGCGAGCGGTTGTGGCAGAGTCTGATGACCATGGCCGAGATCGGCGCGACCCCGGCGGGCGGGGTCAACCGCCAGACGCTGACGGATGAAGATAAGCGCGGCCGCGACCTGTTCCGTCGGTGGTGCGAGGAGGCGGGGCTGCAGGTCGGCGTCGATCGCATGGGCAGCATGTCTGCGAGGCGGGAGGGCACGGATGCCGACCAAGCCCCGGTCATGCTTGGCAGCCACCTGGACACCCAGCCGACCGGCGGCAAGTTCGACGGCGCGCTTGGCGTGCTCGCCGCGCTCGAGGTGGTGCGTACGCTGAACGACCACGGCGTCGCGACCAGGGCGCCGCTCGAGGTGGTGAACTGGACCAACGAGGAGGGCTGCCGGTTCCCGCCGGCGATGATCGCATCGGGCGTGTTCGCCGGCGTGTTCGAGCTGGAACACGGTCTCTCGCGCAAGGACCATGCCGGCCGCACGATCGGCGCAGAGCTCGAGCGCATCGGCTATGCCGGCGATATGCCGGTCGGCCAGCGGCCGGTCGGCGCGCTGTTCGAGCTGCACATCGAGCAGGGGCCGATCCTCGAGGCCGAGGGCCAGCGCATTGGCATCGTCACCGGCGCCCAGGGTGCTCGCTGGTACGACTGCGCGGTGACCGGGGCCGAGACCCATGCCGGCGCGGCGCCGATGGAGGGTCGGCGCGATGCGCTGCGCGCCGCCGCGGCGCTGCTCGAGGACATCTATGCGATCGCGCACCGCCATGCGCCGGCCGGTCGCGCCACGATCGGCGAGTTCCAGGCGTACCCGGGCTCGCGCAACACCGTGCCGGGCCGGGTGCGCTTCACGGTCGATCTGCGCCATCCCGACGGCGCCACCATGGACGCCATGGACGGCGCCCTGCGCGCAGCGTTCGAGCGGACGCGCGCCCGAGGCGCCGGGCGGCTCGACTTCGAGGTCGACCAGATCTGGTATGCGCCGCCCGTGGCGTTCGATCCGGAGTGCATCGAGGCGGTGCGCCAGGCGGCGGCCGGGCTCGGCCTGTCGGCGCGCGAGATCGTGAGCGGCGCGGGCCACGACGCCGTGTACATGGCGCGGGTCGTGCCGACCGCGATGATCTTCGTGCCGTGCCGGGACGGGATCAGCCACGCCGAGGTCGAGTACGCCTCGCCCGAGGCCTGCGCCGACGGCGCGAACGTGCTCCTGCACGCGGTGCTGGCGCGGGCGGCGACCTAGCCCGAGCGGGCCGGATCCGATCCCGCCTCCGCCGTGCGCGTCGCGCGGCCGACGAACGGGATCTGCGCGAGGACGAACAGGATGGTCAGGCCGGGCAGGCCGAACACCTTGAAGGTGACCCAGAAGTCGGTCGACTGGGTCCGCCAGACCAGCTCGTTGAGCACGGCCATGGCGAGGAAGAACAGCGCATAGCGCAGCGTGAACTGCCGCCAGGCGCGCTCGCTCAGCGGCGGCATCACCGCGCCGAGCAGCGGCTTCAGCAGCGGCCGGCCCGACGCCAGGCCGCCGAGCAGGACGAGCCCGAACAGCGCCTGCACGATGGTCGGCTTCATCTTGATGAAGGTCTCGTCCTGCAGCCACAGGGTCAGGCCGCCGAACACCGCGACGATCGCCGCGGTGATCAGGGGCACGAGCGGCACGCGCCGCTCCAGCAGCCAGGCGAGCCCCAGGGCGACCAGGCTGACCGCGATCAGCGCCGCGGTCGCCGCCATCAGGCCGAACGCCAGATAGCTCGCGAAGAACACCGCAAGCGGCCCATAGTCGACCGCCGGCCTGAGCCAGCGCGGCGCCTGGTCACGGGAACTCATGACGGCCACGACCTGCAGTCCGAATGCGCTTCGACGTGGCGTCCGGCGCCCGCGTCAATCCCGCGCCGCCGACCGCGAGCGCGCATCTGCCATGGTTCGGGACGATCCGCAAGCCGGCGCCACATGGTCCCGCGGTGCCGGCCGATGTGGCCGCGGACGCGGACCGGGTGAAGAGCGTGATCATTGCAGGCGAGCTGCACCCGTTCACCGGACCGATCGGCAACCAGGCAGGGGAGCTGGTCCTCCCGGAGGGAAGCGCATAACGGACGAGGATCTCCTGCCCATGGACTACTCCGTCCAGGGGATCAAGGGGCCGCTGCCGACGTGAGGGAAGGGGCGCGGCCGGGAAAGCCATCCCGCCGGAGCCCGAGCGGTCATCGCGCGCCCGCCCCGCAGCGCCGGGGCAGTGCCGCCTTTGCGTACGGCTCTTGTCGATGCCGCCATCTTTGGCCACGATTGCGCCGAGCGCGAGCTCCGCCGGCCCGCAGAGGAGCGCGCCACAGCGCCGGCTTGTCTTGGCAGGCCGTTTGGCCTCATGTCTGAGCGGGCATCGATCGCCGCAGGGAGAGACCAGGATGTCAGCCCTCATCACCCGCAGGAACCTTCTGGGCAGCGCGGCCGCAGCCACGCTCGCGGGCCTCGACGCGCGGGCGCGCGCCCAGGAGCAGGTAAAGGCTGGTTTCGTCTACGTCGGGCCCGTCGGCGACTTCGGCTTCACCTACCGGCACGACGTCGGACGCAAGGACCTCGAGGCGGCGCTCGGCGATCAGGTCGCGACCACCTTCGTCGAGAACGTCAGCGAAGGGCCCGATGCCGAGCGCGTGATCCGGCAGCTCGCCGCCGGCGGCAATCAGATCGTGTTCACGACCTCGTTCGGTTTCATGAACGCCACCGTGCGCGTCGCCCAGCAGTTCCCAAACGTCAAGTTCGAGCATTGCACCGGCTACAAGACCGCGGAGAATCTCGCCGTGTACAACGCTCGTTTCTACGAGGGCCGCACCGTCATCGGCACCATTGCGGGGCACATGAGCAAGTCCGGGACGGTCGGCTACATCGTCTCGTTCCCGATCCCCGAGGTGGTGATGGGCATCAACGCCTTCTTCCTCGCGGCGCGCAAGATCAACCCCGATCTGCAGGTCAAAATCGTCTGGGTGAACAGCTGGTACGATCCGGGTAAGGAGGCCGATGCGGCCAAGACGCTGATCGACCAGGGCGCCGACATCATGGTCCAGCACACCGACAGCCCGGCGGCGCTGCAGGTCGCCGAGGAGCGCGGCGTGCACGCCTTCGGTCAGGCGTCCGACATGCGCAAGTTCGCGCCGAACGCCCAACTGACCGCGATCGTCGACAACTGGGGGCCCTACTACGTCGAGCGGGTCAAGGCGGTGCAGGCGGGCACGTGGCAGACCCACAACATCTGGTGGGGGCTGAAGGAGGGCATGGTGCAGATCGCGCCGTACGGTCCGGCGGTGCCCCCCGAGGTCGCCCAGCAGGCGGATCAGATCAAGAACGCGATCATCGCGGGCGAGCTGCATCCGTTCGCCGGGCCGATCCACAATCAGGCGGGCGAGCTGGTCGTGCCCGAGGGCGAGCACCTGAGCGACGAGCAGATCCTGCACATGGACTATTATGTGCAGGGAATCCAGGGCGCGCTGCCGACGTGACCGCGCGTGAGCCGGTCGTCATTGCGAGCGTCGAAGGCGCGAAGCAATCCAGGAAAATGTCGACTTGTGGGGATCGCCACGACCGCTGCGCGTCCTCGCGATGACCGCGGGATGGAGAGCATATTTGCCTGCTGGAGCTAGACGGCCTCGCCGCGCCGGCCTGATCGCATGGCCAGGGTAGCCGGGCATGGCGATGGACGCGGCCATGTGGCAGCCGGTGGTAGCGGACTGGGTCAGTCTGATCGTGCGCTGGATCCACCTGATCACCGGCATCGCATGGATCGGCGCGTCCTTTTACTTCATCCATCTGGACGCCAGCCTGCGCCGGTCAGGCAGCCTGCCGGCCGGCGTCGGCGGCGAAGCGTGGCAGGTACACGGCGGCGGCTTCTACCGGATGCAGAAATTCCTGGTGGCGCCCGCCGAGCTACCCGAACATCTCACCTGGTTCAAGTACGAGGCCTACTCCACCTGGCTCAGCGGCTTCGTCCTGCTCGGCCTGATCTACTATCTGAGCGCGGACCTCTATCTCATTGACCCTGCTGTCCTCGATCTACCGGTCTGGGGCGCAATCCTGATCAGCGTGGCTTCGCTGGCGCTCGGCTGGGTGAGCTACGACCGGCTGTGCCGCTCGCCTGTTGGCGCGAACACCGCCGTCTTGTGCGCGTTCGGCTTTGCGTTCCTGGTCGCCGCGACCTGGGGCTACACCCGGGTGTTCTCCGGGCGTGGCGCCTACATCCATGCCGGCGCCCTGATCGGCACGATCATGGTCGCGAACGTCTTTTTCGTGATCATCCCGAATCAGAAGGTCGTGATCGCCGACCTGATCGCGGGCCGCCAGCCCGATCCGACCCTCGGCGCGCAGGCCGGACAGCGCTCGCTGCACAACAATTATCTGACCCTCCCGGCCCTGTTCCTGATGATCAGCAACCATTATCCGCTCAGCTTCGCGACGCGCTGGAACTGGCTGATCGTCGCGCTCGTGATCATCGTCGGGGCGGTGATCCGTCACTTCTACAACATGCGCCACGCGGGCCGGCCGAGCCCATGGTGGACGTGGGGCGTGGCCGCCGTGGGGATGGCGCTGGTTGTCTGGCTGAGCGCGGCCTTGCCGGGCGCAGAGGAGCGCGCGGCCGCGCGAGCTCCGGTGCCGGTGGCGTTCGCCGAGGTCGAGGACATCGTGCTGTCGCGTTGCAGCATGTGCCACGCTGCCGAGCCGGTCTGGGCGGGCATCGTCGCGCCGCCCAAAGGCGTCCGTCTGGACACGCCCGAGATGATCCGCAGGCACGCGCCGGAGATCGAGCGTCAGGCGACGTTGACCCATGCCATGCCGCCCGGCAACCTCACCGAGATCTCGCTGGAGGAGCGGCAGATCCTGGCTGCGTGGATCGCCGCGGGTGCGCCAATCGACGAAGGTACCGAGCAATGAGGACAAGACGAGCGTTAGCAACGAGCGGGAACTAAATGGACTGAGGCTCGAGGAGGCGAGGGGGGAGCGATGGCCAGAATGAGTGCGATCGAAGCCGGCATGCGCGTCTTGGAGAAGGAAGGAGTCACGATCGCCTTCGGGGTTCCCGGCGCCGCGATCAACCCGCTCTACGCCGTGCTCCGGAAACGGCACCGCATCCGTCACATCCTTGCCCGGCACGTCGAGGGCGCATCGCACATGGCCGAGGGCTACACCCGGGCGAAGACAGGCAACATCGGGGTGTGCATCGGCACCTCGGGCCCGGCCGGCACCGACATGATCACGGGTCTCTACTCGGCCTCCGCGGACTCCATCCCGATTCTGTGCATCACCGGGCAGGCGCCGCGGGCAAAGCTGCACAAGGAGGATTTCCAGGCGATCGACATCGAATCGATCGCCAAGCCCGTGACCAAGTGGGCGGTCACGGTGCGCGAGCCCGCCCAGGTGCCGATGGCCTTCCAGAAGGCCTTTCACATCATGCGCTCGGGCCGCCCGGGGCCGGTGTTGATCGATCTGCCGCTCGACGTGCAGACCGCAGAGATAGAGTTCGACGACGAGACCTATGCGCCGCTGCCCGTGTACCGGCCGGCGGCGACGCGACCGCAGATCGAAAAGGCGCTCGCCATGCTGAACGCGGCCGAGCGGCCGCTGATCGTCGCGGGCGGTGGCGTGATCAACGCCGATGCTTGCGATCTCCTGGTCGAGTTCGCCGAACTCACCGGCACGCCGGTCATCCCTACACTCATGGGCTGGGGCAGCATCCCCGACGACCACCCGCTCATGGCGGGCATGGTCGGCCTGCAGACCAGCCACCGCTACGGCAATCGCACCTTCCTCAAGTCCGACTTAGTGCTCGGTATCGGCAATCGCTGGGCGAACCGGCACACCGGCTCGATCGACGTCTACACCAAGGGACGGAAGTTCGTTCACGTCGACATCGAGCCGACCCAGATCGGCCGCGTGTTCGGCCCCGACTTCGGCATCGTGTCCGATGCCAGGGCCGCGCTTCGGCTGTTCATTGAGGTCGCGCAGGAATGGCGGGCGGCGGGCAAGCTCGCCGACCGCAGCAAGTGGGCGGCCGAATGCGAGCATCGCAAGCTGCACATGCTGCGCCGCTCGCATTTCGACCAGGTGCCGCTCAAGCCCCAGCGCGTGTATCAGGAGATGAACGAGGCGTTTGGCCGCGACATCTGCTACGTTACGACGATCGGCCTGTCGCAGATCGCGGGCGCCCAGTTCCTCCATGTCTATAAGCCGCGCAACTGGATCAACTGCGGCCAGGCCGGTCCGCTCGGCTGGACCCTGCCCGCGGCGCTCGGCGTGCGCGCGGCTGATCCGCAACGTGAGATCGTGGCGCTGTCCGGCGACTACGATTTCCAGTTTCTGATCGAGGAGCTCGCGGTCGGCGCCCAGTACAAGCTGCCCTACCTGCACGTGGTCATCAACAACTCGTATCTCGGCCTGATCCGTCAGGCGCAGCGCGGTTTCGAGATGGACTTCGAGGTCAGCCTCGCCTTCGACAACATCAACAACGACGAGGTGGAAGGCTACGGTGTCGACCACGTGACCGTGGCGGAGGGCCTCGGCTGCAAGGCAATCCGCGTGCGCAGCCCGAACGAGTTCAAGGAAGCGTTCGCGCGCGCCCGCGAGCTCATGAACGAGCACCGCGTGCCGGTCGTGCTGGAGTTCATCGTCGAGCGCGTCACCAACGTGTCGATGGGCACCGAGATCCACAGCGTCAACGAGTTCGAGGAGATTCTTTGCCTCGATCCTTCGCTGACGCTCGACGACGTGTCCGGTTCGGTGCTGCGCAGCGCCGCGGCGGGAAGCGGCCCGGCTCGGCAAAAGGAGCCGGCGCCCGCGTAGATGCCCGGGTGCTCGATTGCCCCGCAGGGTGCGCTCAAAGAACGCGATGCCGGCGACCGGCACCCGCGCGCTGCGCGGCCCGCTCCTGGAGTTCCTGGAGGATCCCGCGGAGGCGGGTGTGGCGGCGAGCCATCGCTATCACGAGGACGGTCTGCTCGTGATCGAGGGCGGTCGGATCGTACAGGCCGGCGACGCGCGGGCGCTCCTAGCAGGGTTGCCGCCAGGCACGGTCGTCGACCACTACCCCGACTGCCTGATCCTTCCTGGCCTGATCGACACTCACATCCACTATCCCCAGACCCAGGTGATCGCGTCTTATGGCGCGCAGCTCCTGGAATGGTTGAACCGATATACGTTCGTCGAGGAGCAGAAGTTCAGCGACCCCGCGCATGCTTCCGAGATCGCGGCGTTTTTCCTCGACGAGCTGCTGCGCAGCGGCACCACGACGGCGGTGGTGTACTGCACCGTCCATCCGGAATCGGTCGAGGCCTTCTTCGTCGAGTCGGAGCGGCGCAACACACGCATGATCGCCGGCAAGATGATGATGGACCGGAACG
>JBKPNX010000186.1:0-41404 GCA_046732855.1 Pseudomonadota bacterium | reverse complement strand
CGTCAAGCAATTCCCGGAGACCTGGGACGAGTTCTACGAGGTCGGCACGAAGCTTAAGGCCGCGGGCCATCCCTACGGCCTCGAGCTCGGCCACGGCTTCGGCGACAATCACGGCTGGATCTATCCGCTCCTGTGGTCGTTCGGCGGCCACGAGGTCGAGTCCGACGGCAAGACCGTCGTCATCGATTCCGACGAGACCGCCCACGCCCTCGACTATGCCCGCAAGCTGTTCCAGGACTGCGTGCTCGAGGACTGCCTGGGCTGGACCGATGTCAGCAACAACAAGGCGTGGATGGCCGAGCAAATCTCGTGCACCAACAACGCCGAGAGCATCCTCTGGTTCGCGAAGGAGAAATTCCCGGACATCGCCCAAGTCACCGATCAGGCGCAGAATCCGCAAGGGCCGAAGGGCCGCTTTCACCTGCTGAACTGCATCACGCACGGCGTCTTCAACTTCAGCCCGGTGAAACAGGAGGCGCACGATTTCCTGATGTGGCTGATGCAGGAAAAGCAGCTCGGCCGGTGGTACGACGTCGCCGACAGCTATTATCAGCCGTTCCTGCGCGGGTATGACAACGCGCCGATGTGGCAGGTCGAGCCGCGCAACCTGCCCTACCGCGACGCCATGGCGGAGGCGCACCTGCCGGGCTGGCCGGCGCCGCCCAATCGCCAGCTCGCCGAGAACGTCGCCAAATACGTCGTCGTCGACATGTTCGCCGCGGCTTGCAGCGGCACCTCGACCAAGGACGCGATCAAGAAGGCGGAGAACCAGCTGAAGCAGATTTACCACGCCGCGTGATGTTGCTGCGGGCCCTGGCATGTCGGTCCGCAGCGAGTCGTTGATCGCAGCGCCGCCCGCGCGCCGTGCGCTGTCTCTGGCTGGCTGGCTCGACCGGGAGGACGTGTTCAGCTGGTTGATGATGGCGCTGCCGCTGTTGTTCCTCGTGGCCCTGGTCGGCTATCCCTTGGTCTATGGCGTCCTCTTGAGCCTCGAGGACCGCGTGATCGGCAAACCCGGCCAGTTCGTCGGGCTCAAGAATTTCATCACCAATTTCCACGACCCGATCTTCTGGCGGGTCACCGTCAATACGTTCGTCTACACGATCGCCGCGACCATCTTGAAGATGATCGGCGGGCTCGGCCTCGCGCTGGCGATGAACCAGACCTTCCGGATGAAGAGGCTGGTGCGGGCGGTCCTCTTGCTGCCGTTCATCGTGCCGACCGTGCTCAGCACGGTCGCCTGGCTGTGGATGCTCGACCCCGCGTTCAGCGTCGTCAACCGGCTCTGGGTCGAGTTGGGCGGGACGCCGCCCGGGCCGTCCTGGCTCGGCAACGCGAAGCTCGCGATGTTTTCGGTGATCATGATCAACACCTGGCGCGGCCTGCCGTTCTACGGGATCACGCTGCTCGCCGGCCTACAGACCATACCGCCTGAACTCTATGAGGCGGCGACGATCGACGGCGGCACCGGCTGGCAGCGCTTTCGCTACGTGACGCTGCCGCTCTTGAAGCCGGTCATCCTGATCGTGACGCTGTTTTCGGTGATCTTCACCTTTGCCGACTTTCAGCTCGTGTACGTCCTGACTCACGGCGGCCCGAACAATGCGACCAACCTGTTCGCGACCTACGCTTTCGACATCGGCATGACCGCGGGGCAGCTCGGTCTTGGCGCATCGATCGCGCTGACGATGCTGCCGGCGCTGGCCCTGCTGATCGTGGCGCTCACGCTCTACATCCGGAAGCCGTGATGGTGACCGGGCACGGGCACCTCAATCAGGCGATCCGGGTCTGGCTCCCGGTCGGCTTCTTCCTCGTGGTGGCGCTGTTCCCGTTCTATTGGATGGCGATCACCTCGATCAAACCGGATTCCGAGCTGTACAACCGGCACATGATGCCGCTTCTGGTGCGCCATCCGACGCTCGAGCACTACGTCGACCTCTTGACCGAAACGCATTTTCTGCGCTGGACCTGGAATACGATGCTGGTCGCCGTGATCTCGACCGGGATCTCGTTGGTGTTCGGCACGATGCTCGCCTACCCGCTCGCGCGGATGCGCTTCGCCGGCGCCAGCCTGCTGGCGATGACGGTGGCAGCGGTCTATCTCGTGCCGCAGCCGTTGCTGTTCCTGCCGCTCGCCGATGTGATCAACCGCCTCGGGCTCGGCAACACGCTGACCTCGGTGATCCTGACCTATCCGACCATGCTGGTCCCGTTCTGCGCGTGGCTCCTGCTCGGCTATTTCAAGAGCGTGCCGCGCGACCTCGAGGAGGCGGCGCGGATCGACGGCGCAAGCCGGCTGCAGACCATGTGGCGGATCTTCCTGCCGCTGTGCACGCCCGGCTTCATCTCCGCCGGCATCTTCGCGTTCACGCTGGCGCAGAACGAGTTTCTCTATGCGCTGATTTTCTTGACCAAGAGCTCGGTGCGTACCGTGCCGGTCGGGGTCATCACCGAAATGATCCGCGGCGACGTGTTCTACTGGGGCCAGCTTATGGCCGGCGCGCTGCTGGGCTCGGTCCCGGTCGCGTTGATCTACTCGTTCTTCGTCGAGCACTACGTCACCGGGCTGACCTCGGGCTCGGTCAGGGGCTGAGCGGCCGGCGCCGAGGGTGAAGCGCGGCCGCTAGCCGAAGTCCTTGCGCGCTCCATGCGGCATGGCCCCACTTCAACGGGCTGGACAGCTGGAAGGATCTCCCGCGGGACGGTCGATGTGTCGCGGACATGTGCTTTCTAGAGCAGGTTCATGCCGGTTGCTTCACGACGCTGGCCGAACCGACGACGGGCGTCGCGCCGGCGGCCATGGTGACCGCGTCCCGGGCGCAGCGATCCTCATGACCGGATGGCAGGTGTCGATTCCGCCTGACGAGAACAGGCTCTGGCGAATGTACTGTTGCACGCGGTCGTGGGCCCCCTTGAACCACTCAGCCAGCTTCATGTCACAATCTGTTGTATTTCTTGATCTCTTAGTCTGTCGGCTTTCGTTGGCATGTTCTGTTGAATTAGCCGGTCATCGCGTCGGCCGCGCGGCGCGGGCTGGGGGCCGTCTTATGGACATATTCCTACAAATGGGCTAAGCTGGCGAGTCGCGCGGGCCATTCGGGCCTCGCGTGTTCGCCCCAGCCCCACCTCAGCCGGCAAGGATCGCCGCGATGTCCAGTGCTGCCGCAGCGCCGCGGGGCCTCACCTCCCATCGTGCGCGCGCCGAGGCGGGTCAGCGCGCCAGCGCGCTCGATACCGGACGCGCTGAAGCATGCCTGCACGCTGAATGCCGAAGCCGCATCGCCGTCCCATGCCTGGCGGGGTCGGCAGCGCGGCCGACGCCAGTCGAACCCGCGAGCGAACGCTTCGCACAACCTGGCCCGTCCACCGGCCACAACCTAGCCCGTCCACCGGCCGCCGCCTGCCGCCGCGGGCGGCACTGACCCGCCCTGGCGCGGACACGGATTCCCACGGTCGCATGGACCACCCGAACAAGGCATTAACCGAGCAATGGTCAACGCGCCGTTAACGCTGGTCACCGCCTCAATGAAAAGCCCGCAACAATCCCATCGAACCCGAGCCGGTCGAACGGTGACCGAGCGCGCACGCCCTCGAATCCGAACGAACCCAAGCCGCGAACCAGTTTGCACGAACCGACGTGCATCGGAACCCGAACGATCCCAAGCCGGTCGCAGGTTGCCCAAACCCGGGCGCCCTCGAGTCCGGACCACCCGAGCCGATCCAACGGTTGTCCAGACGAACCCAAGCCGAAACTCGAATGCACCGAACCCAGCTGCGGCACGCGAACGAATCCAAGCCGGTCGCAAGGTGGCCAGGCCCGGGCGCCCTCGTCCGAACGAACCCGAGCCGGCGAAAGTCGCCGAAAGGCGGGCGCCCCTGGAATCCGAACGAGCCCAAGCCGAGCTCGAAGCCGCATCAATCTCTGCGGAGGAGGACCCGAACGAACCCGAGCCGGTCGAAGTCGCCCACGCGCGGGCGCCCTCGTCCGAACGAACCCGACGCCGGTCGCGCCTTGCGGATCCGCGCTCTTCCGGGAGAGACGCTCGCCGCGGGGGCGGTTTCCAGTGGTACGGCCGCGCGCTATGATCCGGCGCAACACGATGCATGCCAGCGGGGAGGCGGGACATGGCGGACGAGGTGCGTATCCTGGTGGTCGGCGTCGGCAACATGGGCGCCTCCCACGCCAAGGCGTACCACAAGCTGCCGGGCTTCGCGATCTGCGGCCTGATGAGCCGGTCGATCGGCGCGCGCAAGGACCTGCCGGCAGAGCTCGCCGGCTACCCGCGCTTTCAAGACTTCGATCGGGCGCTGCGCGAGACCCGGCCCGATGCGGTCTCGATCAACACCTGGCCCAACACGCATGCCGACTACGCGCTCCGCGCGATCGACGCCGGCTGCCACGTGTTCATGGAGAAGCCGATCGCGACCACCTACGAGGATGCCAGGGCGGTGGTCGCCAAAGCCCGCGAGAAGGACCGCAAGCTCGTGCTCGGCTACATCCTGCGCCACCACCCGTCCTGGGCGAAATTCGTCGAGGTCGGCCGCACGCTGGGCAAGCCCCTGGTCATGCGCATGAACCTGAACCAGCAGTCCTCGGGGCCGGCCTGGAACTGGCACAAGAACCTGATGGAGTCCCTCACGCCCTTGGTCGACTGCGGCGTGCACTACGTCGACATCATGTGCCAGATGACCCGGGCGAAGCCGGTGCGCGTGCACGGCATCGGGGCGAAGCTCAGCGCCGAGACGCGCCTTGAGAACTACGGCGCCCTGCAGGTCGCGTTCGACGACGGCTCGGTCGGCTGGTACGAGGCCGGCTGGGGGCCGATGATGAGCGAGGTCGCCTACTTCGTGAAGGACGTGGTCGGGCCCAAGGGCTGCGTCTCGATCGTCGTGCCGCAGGAGGGGCAGACCGAGGCCAAGGCGGACGCGATCTCGGACTCCGCCGACATCGACCAGCACACCAAGACCAACGCGCTCAAGATCCACTACGCCGACATCGACGCGCAGAACCATTTCACGCGCAGGGACGAGTGGATCAACATGGCGGACGAGCCGGACCACCAGGAGCTGTGCGATCGCGAGCAGGCGTTCTTCCTGAAGGCGATCCGCGAGGACCTCGACCTGTCGGAGTGGATGGACGACGCGGTCAACTCCTTGCGCATCGTGCTGGCCGCCGACGAGAGCATCCGCACGCGGCGGGCGGTCGAGCTGTAGACGGCCAGCGGCCCGCGCAGCGGCGTCCGACCGATCAGCGTGGCGCCGCGGGGCACCGGCCCGCCGACAGTCGCGCTCGTGGCAAGCTGGAGCATGCTCCGCGCCGGGCAGAAGCAACACCTGTGCTTTGACACAGACCGCGACTGCGCCGGGATGCGATCACAGTGGCAGCGATGCCCGTCCGTCGTTCGGGCCGGCGCGGCTGTTGAAGCGATTTGAGGCGAAACTTATCTAAGATGTTGAACTATAACGATTCTTCTGGTTTTGCCTTGTCCGGCCGGACTGCCCTTCTTTCGAAGGCGTGCTCGACCCGAGGCTGCCCAGCGACCTCCGCGAGGTTCGACCTTCGAAATCCGTCTCAGACTCGCTGTCCGCGCCGCCGGCGCTCGGCATCGTCCCAGGCCGTGAGCGGCTGGTAATCGGGGACGAAGCCGAGGCCCTTCTTGGCATCCGACGACACCGCCGCCTGCGAGGTCACCACGTCGACCACGGCGGGCGCATGCTGGAGGGCGCGCTCGAGCGCTCCGGAAAGCTCCTCCGGTCGCTCCACCCGCTCGCCATGCGCGCCGAGCGCCCGCGCCATGGCGGCGTAATCGGAGTGGCGCAAGGTCGTGCCGACGACCCGGCCGCCGTAGTTCGCCTCCTGATCGTAGCGCTCGATGTTCCAGGCGGCATTGTTGGAGACGATGAACACGGCCCCGGCGCCGTGCCTGACCGCAGTGTCCACCTCCATCGCGTTGATGCCGAAGGCGCCGTCGCCGTTGACCGAGATCACCTGGCGCGCCGGGAAGGCGAGCGCCGCCGCCACGCCGAACGGCACGCCGACGCCGAGGCAGCCGAACGCGCCCGCATCGAGGTAGGTGCGCGCCGGCGCCAGGCCGATGCGGGCGAAGCTCAGGAGGTCGCCGCCGTCCGCGATCGCGATGTAGTCGGGAGCCGCGACCGCGGCGATGGCATCGAAGATGCAGCGCGGGTGAATCTTGCCGTCCGGGCCCAGCGCGGGGGTGTCGCCGAAGCCCGAAGCGGCGCGCTGCAGCTGGCGCCGGCGCATCGCATCGGCCCAGCCGGTATCGAGGCTCGGTTCGGCATTGCCCATGACCTCGACGATCGCATCCAGCGCCAGCGCCGGCGTGGCGAGGATCTCCGGCGCGCCGCGGCGGTTGTCGATCAGCTCGCCCGCGCTGTCGGCGATGCGGATGAAGCGGGCATTCGGAAACACCGCCGGCGAGCCGTAGCCGAGCTGGTAATCGAGCTTGCGCCCGACCACGACGACGAGGTCGGCCTCGGTCATCGCCTGCGCCCGGACCGCGCCGGCGAACGACGGGTGATCGAGCGGCACCAGCCCGCGGCTCTCCTGGGTGTCGAGATAGAGCGCGCCCGAGGCGTCGAGCAGCCGGACCAGCGCCGCCTCGGCGCCGCGCGCGCCGCGCCCGGTGATCACGAGCGGGCGACGAGCCCGCCAGATCGCCCGCGCCGCCTCCTCGACCGTCCCCGGGTCGGGCGCCAGCACCCGCGGCGGCTTGGGCGCCAGCCAGTCGTCGAGCACCAGCGCCGGCGGGATGTCCTCGCGCAGCACGTCGGTCGGGACCTCGAGGTAGACCGGGCCAGGTTCGCCGAGGTCGCCCGTGGCGCGGGCGACCGCCTCGTCGAGCTCGCGCAGCACCTGGTCGGCAATGCGCAGGGTCCGCGCTTGGCGGGTCACCGGACGCAGGATGTTCGCGTGCGGGATGTCCTGGAGCGGCCCCATGTTGACCTGCGGCCGCGGCGGGCAGCCGCCGATCAGCAGAACCGGCGCGCGCGCCAGCGCGGCGTTGGCGACCGCGGTCACGCAGTTGGTCACGCCCGGTCCCGCCGTCGCCATGGCGACCCCGAAGCCGCCGGTGAGCTCGGCATGGGCGTGCGCCATGTGCACCGCAGCGCCTTCGTCGCGCACGTCGATGATCCGGATGCCGAGCCGACCGAGCCAGTCCCAGATCGGCTGGATGTGGCCGCCCTGCAGCCCGAACACCCGGTCGATGCCGCGGCGTTGCAGAAACTTGGCGATCCAGGCAGCGGCGGTCCGCTCGCCCGCGCCGAGGTCGATGGGGCCGGTCATCGCCCTTGCTCCTTCTCCAGGATCCGTTGCTTCAGCAGCCGGTGCTGGATCTTGCCCGTCGCCGTTTTCGGGATTTCCTCCGGCGGGATGATCGAGATCGAGCGCGGCCGCTTGTAGCCCGCGAGGCGGGCCTTGCACCAGCCGATCAGATCTTCGGGGTTGGCCGTGGCCTCGCTCCCGAATGCGACCACGGCGTGCACCCGTTCGCCCCATTTCGCATCCGGCAGGCCGATCACCGCGACCTCGCGCACCGCGGGGTGGGCCGCGAGCGCCGCCTCGACCTCGGACGGGTAGACGTTCTCGCCGCCGGTGATGATCATGTTGCTCTTGCGATCGACCAGATAGAGAAAGCCGTCCTCGTCGCGCCGGGCCATGTCGCCGACCGAGCAGTATCCGTCCTTGAACGCTTCGGCGGTCTTCTCGGGCAGCCGCCAGTAGCCGTCGAACGTGTAGGGGGTCCACGAATAGAGTTCGCCCACCTCGCCGTCAGCCACCTCGTTGCCGTCCGCATCGAGCAGGCGGACCGGGCGCGTGCCGACGCACTCGCGACCGACCGAGCCGAGCTTCGAGAGCTGGTTTTCCGGTTGCAGGATCGTGACCCAGCCCGCTTCGGTCGAGCCGTACAGCTCGAACAGGCCGGCGTTCGGGAACAGGTCCATGACCGCGAGCTTGGTCTCGCGTCGGGCCGGCGCGGAGGAGATCATCAGCTTGCGGACGGCCGTCAGCTCGTAGCGCGCGCGCACCGCCGCGGACAGCTCCAGCAGCATGACGTACTGGGTCGGCACCATCGAGGTGAAGCTGGCGCCGGTCGCGGCCAGCGTCGCCAGCGCATGCTCGGGATCGAAGCTCGAACGGCTGTAGACCGCGCAAGCGCCGCCGCAATAAGCAAGCGAGGTCGCGAAGTAGAGCGAGTTGGCGTGACACATCGGCATCACGAGCAGCGCGGTGTCCCGCCGGCTGAAGCCGAGCTCGACCTCGGTCACGAGCGAGAGCACCGCGCTGCCGGCATGGGAGCGGATCGCCCCCTTGGGCCGCCCGGTGGTGCCGGAGGTGTACATCAGCATCCACGGATCCGAAGCGGCCACCGGAACGGCGGGTTCCGCATCGCTCGCCGCAGCGATCAGCGCCTCATAGCCGAGATAGCCCGCAGGCGTCGCCCTGCCGCCGCAATGGACATAGCGGCCGGGCTCGATGGCAAGCGCGTCCTGGATCTCTTCGACCGCGCCGAGCAGCGCGTCCTCGACGATGAAGGCGCGCGCGCCGCAGTCGGTCACGATGTAGGCGATCTCGACCCCGACCAGGCGGAAGTTGATCGGCACGGCGACCAGCCCGGCCTTGGCGGCCGCGGCATAGATCTCCAGCCATTCGACGCGATTGTAGGCGAGGACGGCGATCCGATCGCCCTTCTCGAGCCCGAGGCCCAAGAGCGCGTTGGCCAGCCGGCACGCCCGCGCGTTCCACTCGCGAAAGGTCATCGTCCGCTCGAGATCGGCCGCGCCGATCCGCTCGGGATGGAGCCGCGCGTTGGTGGTCAGGACCTCGCCAAGATTGAGCAGCGACAACATCGACGGCTCCGGGCTGGATCACCATCATCAGACCGCATGTTGTCCCGAGGTCAAGGGCGAACGCGGGGTCATGCGTCCATGACGGCAAAGACCGACCTCGTGGCTTGGCAGTTCGGATCACGACCCCCTCTCGATTGCGGGCGAGCCGAGCGGTTGCGGCCCGGCCCGCAGCGCGCGACACTCGGTCCATGACCCTGCCCGTCTCCTCCTCCGGATCGACCCACCCCGCTCGCGGCACATCTCCTCGGCCGACGACCGCTGCGCGACCTGTGGCGCTGGTCACCGGCGGCCGGCGCGGCATCGGCCAGGGCATCGCGTTTGCGCTGGCCGAGGCCGGGTTCGATCTGGTGCTGAACGACCTCGAGCGGGACGCCGACGCGGAAGGGACGCTCGCCGGCCTCCGCGAGCGGGGCGCGAGCGCGAGCTTCGTTGCCGCCGACATCGCCGATCTCCTGGCGCAGCCCGCCCTGGTCGAAGCCGCCTTCGGCGCGTTCGGCCGCCTCGACTGTCTGGTCAACAACGCCGGCGTGTCGGTGCTGAGCCGAGGCGACCTCCTGGAGGTTTCGTTTGAGAGCTACGATCGCTGCCTCGACGTCAACCTGCGCGGGCCGTTCTTCCTCACCCAGCGCATCGCGCGCCGCATGCTCGAGCAGGCGCCGCTTGCGGGCGGGCCGCCCCGCTCGATCGTCATGATCACGTCGGTGAACGCCGAGCTCGCCTCGGCCGATCGCGGCGAGTACTGCATCTCCAAGGCGGGCGTCTCGATGCTGACCAAGCTGTTCGCGCTCCGCCTCGCGCCGCACGGCATTGGCGTGTTCGAGGTGCGCCCGGGGATCATCCGCACCGCCATGACCGCGCCTTCGGCCAAACGCTACGAGCGCGCGATCGCGGGCGGCATCACGCCGATCGCGCGCTGGGGCGAGCCCGAGGACGTCGGGCGCGCGGTCGCGACCCTGGCGACCGGCCGGCTGCCGTTTAGCGTCGGCCAGGTGATCTATGTCGACGGCGGCCTCAGCCAGAGGAGCTTTTGACGCTGGTATCACACCTGGCCGACTTTCTCCGCCCGTGAAGCGAAGCTCAGCAGCAGAACGCCCTGCGCCGCTTGACTCAGGCCTCAGCGCCAGCAGCGTGCGCGATCAGGCCCGCGTTGATTGACACGTAAGTTCCGGCGGCGCGGCGAGCAGTGGCCAGTTCCGATACCGTACGGAAATGTCGGTATCGGCGCGATGCAGGGTCACGCAGCGCGAGCAGTGCAACGACGACGATCAGCGCCAGCGCGAACAGATGGATCTTGGTCACGAGGGCGAGCTGGCTGGCATCGCCGATCGTCGCGTCGACATTGAGCATGTTGAGCAGCACCGCGAACAGTACGCCAATCAGCAGGGCGAACTTGCTGTTGAATCGCGCGGATCAAACAAGAAGATCAGAACGGCGATCAGGGCCGCGGCGAAGACGCCGGCGGTACGCTTGAAGAAGACCAGGAGCTGCGTCCGCTCGAGGTGGACGATGGCGTCCAGGTGCGCATAGCCGACCGGCGCGGCGCCCGGCAGACCATGGGTGTCGGCTGGCCGCTGGCCGGGGCCAGGGCCAGGAGCGCGAGCAGCAGCGCCACGAATCCGGGCATGTTGACAAATTCTGCCGATGACTCAGCGCGGCGCGAGCATGGCGATGAGCTCGTGGACGCCGTCGGTCAGATCGTCGAACATGCCGAAATCGAGGCGGTTGACCGAGACGAACGCCCCGACGCCCCGGCCGGGCGCGAAGGCGACGTAGCTCATGAAGCCGGCGAGGCCGCCGCTTTTCTGCAGGATCATCGGGCGGTGGCCGTCGGCCGCCTCGATCAGCCAAGCAAGCGCAATGGCATCCATCGGCCCCGCCTCATCGAACCCGATCACCGCCTCGAGGTCCTGGCGCTGCACATAGGCCGCATGGCTCAGCGCGAGGGTCCGCCACACCGCGGGGTCTTGGCGCGCGAGGTTGTGGCGCAGCCACAGCACCATGTCGCCCGCGGTCGAATAGATGCCGCCGCTGGCCGCGATGTCGGCCGTGCTGACGCAGGGCGCCGCCTCGGCGCCGGGGATGCCGTAGCCGGTCATCAGCCGCGCGCATTGCTCAGCGGTGGGCGCGACGCCGGTGTCCGCCATGCCGAGCGGGCCGGTGATGCGCTCGCGCAGCAGATCGGCGTAAGAGACGGCAGCGGCTTCAGCGAGCGCGGCGCCGAGCAGGTCGAAGCCGACATTCGAATAGGCGGCCACGCTGCCCGGCGCCCAGGGCAGCCTGTAGTCGGCCAGCCAGGCAAAGCGATCCGCGCTGCTTGGCCAGGCGAACGGCGCCACGCCCGCCGGCGGTGCCAACGGCAGCTCGCGCGGCAGCGCCGCCGTATGCGTGGCGAGGTCGAGCAGCGTGATCGATCGACCGTCGACGTCGGGCACTCGGGTCCCCGGCGGCGCGTGGTCTAGCAGACGATCGGTCAGGCGCAGCCGCCCTTCCGCCGTCAGTCCGGCCAGCAGCTCGCCGGCCAATGCCTTCGAGATCGAGCCGAGCCGCACCAGCGACTTGCCGTCGGGCTCCCGTCCGTTACCCTTCGCGGTCTCGCCGAAGCCGACGACGATGTCCTGGTCGCCATGAACCACCGCCAGCACCATCCCGGTCGCGCCCGACTCAAGGAACATGGCAAGGCCGGAGAGGCCCACCGCCTCCTCGAGCAGCGCTCCGTCGGCACGGACCACCGACGGCGCCGCGAGCAGGGCGGCGACCAGCAAAGGGCCGATCACAGCAAGCATGGATCGCATCGCTCGGTCCCGTCTGGTTGCGGCGGTTTCAGCGTGCCCGTAAGCGATTTTCGCTATTCGCACAGAGCATCTTCCCCAGGCGCCCCGTCGCGACTTCCGGTGTTCGGTGCAGGCCTGTGTAGGCGCGCGATCTGGCGATCGAACCAGAAGCGGTGCAGCATCGGGCCGACGATGCTGTGAAGCAGGGCGAGCGCCGACATCTCCAGTCCAGGAGCGATCGTGAACCGACCGCGGCGAATCCCGCGCAGGATTGCTCTCGCGACCTGATCGGCACTGAGGACCCCGGCGCTGCCTGCGACGCGGCTCGTCGCTTCGGGGCGCAGGCGCACCTCCTCGCGGAACTGCGGCGTGTCGGTGTCGGGCGGATAAACGACCGACACGCTGATCCCGTCCGGCGCCAGCTCGCTGCGCAGCGTCTCGGCCAGCCCGCGCACCGCGAACTTCGAGGGCGCGTAGGCGGTGTAGCCGTAGATGCCGAGCAGGGCGGCGCCCGAGGAGATCATCACGATGCGACCGCCGCGCTGCGTCCGCATCGCCGGCAACGCCGCACGCACCAGGTTCAGGGTGCCGAAATAATTCACCTCCATGGTCTCGCGATAGGCCTTGAGCGGCAGCTGGTCGAAGCGCCCGGGCAGCACCATCCCCGCGCTGGCGACGAGGAGCTTGGGCGGGCCGAGTCGCGCGACGGCAGCGCGGACGGCGCGCTCTACGCCTTCATGGTCGATCACGTCGACCGGTTCGGTCACGACGTCGGTGCCGCTCGGCGCGAGCGCCGCCCGTGCCCTGGCCAGACGATCGGGATCGCGCGCCAGGATGGTGAGGTGCCAGCCATCCGCCGCGAGCAGGCGCGCCAGCGCCAGGCCGATGCCGCTGGACCCGCCGCTGATGATCGTGTGTGGTCGGCGTCCGCTCAACGCCCCGGCCTTTCAACCGGCATGGCCCCTGGCAGCTGGCGCGGTAGCGTGCTCGCCGCCGCCATCGGCCAGCGCCCGGTACGCCGCTTCGCCTTCGCGGGTCGGGATCCAGATCAGGCCCGGCCCGTTGGCCCAGCCGCGCCCCTGGATCAGGCCGAGGCGCGCCAGCTCCTCGACCGCCTCGGGCGCGCCGAAATGGCGCTCCAGCATGGCGCCGGCGATGCCGCGGACCGGCCGCGGCATGACGCACAGCCGCTCGAGGATGCGAAAATGCACGCTGTCCCGCTCGATCGCCATGAGCCACTATGTTCCAGGAGCGGGCGCGGAAGTAAAGCGGGCGCGCTCGAGAGCGGCGGGGAGGCGCGGATGTCGGATCTGTTCTCGCTGGATGGTCAGGTGGCGCTGGTCACGGGCAGCTCGCGCGGCCTCGGCTTCGCCATGGCCGAGGCGCTCGCCGCGCACGGCGCGCTCGTCGCCCTCAACGGGCGCGATCCGGCAGCGCTGGCGCCGAAGGTCGAGGCGCTGCGGCAGCGCGGCTACCGCGCCGAGGCCGCGCCGTTCGACGTGACCGACGGCGCGGCCGGGGCGGCTGCGCTTCAAGGGCTGGCGGAACGCCACGGCCGGCTCGACATCCTGGTCAACAACGCCGGCATCCAGCACCGCGTGCCGCTGACCGAATGGGCCGATGCCGACTGGGAGCGGGTGCTGGCGGCCAACCTGTCGGCCTGCTTTCGCCTCGCCCGCGACGCGGCACGCATCATGCTGCCGCAGGGCCACGGGCGGATCATCAACACCGGCTCGGTCGCCAGCATCCTCGCCCGGCCGACGATACACGGCTACGTCGCAGCGAAGTCGGGGCTGCACGGTCTCACCCGCTCCATGGCCGCCGAGCTCGGCCGCCACGGGATCACTGTGAACGCGCTCGCGCCCGGCTACTTCGCCACGGAAATGAACACCGCGCTGCTGCAGGACCAGAAGTTCACCGCCTGGGTCGAGCAGCGCACGCCGCTCGGCCGCTGGGCCAAGCCCGAGGAGCTCGGCGGCGCGGTGGTGTTCCTCGCATCGAAGGCGGGCGCCTATGTTAACGGCCACGTGCTCGCGGTCGACGGCGGCCTCTCGGTCACGTTGTGATCCAGTGCATGACGGGTGGGCGGACCGAGGCGATCACCGAGGCTGAGGGCTGCTAACGGGAGATTGGCCGCGGCGATGACGGCGGGCGGACCGAGGCGATCACGGGATCTTGTGATCACGGAAATCGCGCGGTGCCGAGATGGGGCGTCGACGGGGGCGGTGAGTTGCGCCGGTGATCGGAGCTGTGGCCACCGCCCGGAGGTCGGGCCGCGGTAAGGTGAGCCGCGGGCATGGCGGTGGCGGGTGATGGGCTCCGCGCTGACGTGTCATTACGAGGAGCGCAGCGACGAAGCAATCCAGTGGTCGCGACTGGCATATCCGGATTGCTTCGCTGCGCCCGCACCGACGATTTGGCGCCCGGGCCGAGCGACTGGCCGGATGCGGGCGCGCGGCGGCGGAACGCCGCGGCAAGCCCCCTTGGTATTCCGCCGCACGCAGCCCAAATACTGCTGGTAGCCTCGGATCAGTCTCGTCAACCGTCTGACCGCTGCCGCGACGCCCGTTGTGATTCGTGCGCCGAGCTGATAGCCATGGCTTCGGCTCGTGCGCTTTGAGGAGGCCCACGATCAAAAAGGTTCTCGTGCAGGTGGTGGTCGCGGTCGCCATGCTGGCGGCCGCGGGCGGTGCCTGGTGGTTCTTCTACTTCGCGCAGCCGCAGGCGGAGGGCGCGGCGGGTCCGGCCGCGGCCGGTGCGACGGTCGTGCCGGTCGAGACCGCGCCGGTCCAGGTCGGGCCGATCCAGCGTCGGCTGACCGCGGTCGGCTCGCTGCGCTCCAACGAATCGGTCATTCTGCGACCGGAGGTGGCGGGCCGCATCGCCGACATCCGCTTCAATGAGGGCGAGCGGGTCACCAAGGACCAGGCCCTCGTGGTGCTCGACAATTCCATCTATCGGGCCGAGCTCGAGCAAGCGCAGGCCTCGATCGAGCTGAGCCAGGCCAACTACGACCGGGCGATCGACCTGCTCAAACGCGGCGCCGGGACGACCAAGGCGCGCGACGAGGCATTGGCCCAGCTGCGCCAGGACGAAGCCTCGCTCGAGCTGGCCAAGGCACGCCTGGACAAAACGGTAATCAAGGCTCCCTTTGATGCGGTGGCCGGACTGCGCAAGGTCTCGGTCGGCGATTTCGTCGACGTCGGCCAGGACATGGTCAATCTCGAACAGATCGATCCGCTCAAGGTCGATTTCCGGGTCGCCGAGGTCTACGTCGGCGCCGTCAAGCCAGGTCAGCAGATGCAGCTACGCGTCGACGCATTCGCCGGCGAGCAGTTCATCGGGAAGGTTTACGCGATCGATCCGCTGATCGACGAGAGCGGGCGCAGCATTCTCCTGCGCGCCAACCTGCCGAACCAGGACGGTCGCCTGCGGCCGGGGCTGTTCGCAAGGATCACGCTGGTCCTGAACGAGCGCAACGACGCCATCCAGGTGCCCGAGCAGGCGTTGGTGCCGCAGGGCCAGGACCAGTTCGTGTTCAAGGTGGTCGACGGCAAGGCGGCATTGACCAAGGTCGAGGTCGGCATCCGCCGCGACGGCATGGCCGAGATAATCTCGGGGCTCGGCCCCGAGGATCAGGTCGTGACCGCGGGCCAGCTCAAGATCAGGGATGGCGCCGCGATCAAGCCGGTGCCCAAGGCGGAGGTCTGAACCCTTGGTCCTGTCCGATCTCTCGATCCGGCGGCCCGTGCTCGCGACGGTGATGTCGCTCGTGATCGCACTGGTCGGCCTGATCGCCTACGGCCGCCTTACGGTCCGCGAGTACCCCAAGATCGACGAGCCCGTGGTCACGGTCGATACCGTCTTCAAGGGCGCCTCGTCCGACATCATCGAGAGCCAGGTCACGCAGATTATGGAGGAGTCGCTGTCCGGCATCGAGGGCATCGACTACATGAGCTCGATCAGCCGGCAGGAGAAAAGCCAGATCACGATCCGCTTCCGGCTCGACCGCGACCCGGACGCCGCCGCTAATGACGTGCGTGACCGGGTCAGCCGGGTCCGCGCCCTGCTGCCCGACGAAATCGACGAGCCGGTGATCGCGAAGGTCGAGGCGGACGCCCAGCCGATCATGTATCTCGCGTTCTCGTCCGACCGGCACTCTGCCCTCGAGGTCACCGATTTCGCCGACCGCTTCGTTAAGGACCGGCTGCAGAATCTGCCCGGGGTCGCGGACGTGCGCATCTTCGGCGAGCGGCGCTATGCCATGCGCATCTGGCTGGATGCCGCGCGTCTGGCCGCCTACCACCTGACGCCGCAGGACGTCGAGACCGCGCTCCAGCGCCAGAACATCGAGATTCCCGCCGGCCGGATCGAGAGCTCGGCGCGCGAGTTCACCGTGGTCAGCCAGACCGACCTCAAGACCCCGGCGCAGTTCGAGGACATCATCCTGCGCGAGGACAGCGGCTATCCGGTCCGCCTGGGCGACGTCGCGCATGCCGAGCTCGGGCCGGTCGACCACCGCGTCAACGTACGCTTCAACGGCCGCAGCGCGGTCGCGCTCGGCGTGGTCAAGCAGGCCACCGCCAACCCGCTCGACATCGGCAAGGAGGTCCAGAAGGAGCTGCCGATCATCCAGCAGGAGCTGCCCGAGGGCATGCGCACCGACATGGCCTACAACAGCGCGATCTTCATCGAGCACTCGATCCAGGCGGTGTTCGAGACGATCGGCGAGGCGATCCTGCTGGTCGTGCTGGTGATTTTCTTCTTCCTGCGCTCGCTGCGCGCGACCCTGATCCCGCTGGTCACGATCCCGGTCAGCCTGGTCGGCGCGTTCGCGCTGATGTACGCCTGCGACTTCAGCATCAACACGCTGACTCTGCTCGCTTTGGTCCTCGCGATCGGGCTCGTGGTCGACGACGCGATCGTGATGCTCGAGAACATTCACCGCCACATTGAGGAGGGCGTTCCGCCGTACCGGGCGGCGCTGCTCGGCTCGAAGGAAATCGGCTTCGCCGTGCTGGCGATGACCATCACGCTCGCCTCGGTCTATGCGCCGATCGGCTTCATGACCGGACGCACCGGTAAGCTGTTCACGGAATTCGCCTGGGCGCTCGCCGGCGCCGTGCTGGTCTCGGGCTTCGTCGCGCTGTCGCTGTCGCCGATGATGTGCAGCAAGATGCTGCGCCACCAAGAGCGGCACAACATCCTCTATCGGATGATCGAGCGCGGCATCGTCGCACTGACCAACGGCTATCGGCGGGCGCTCGCGGTCACGCTTGGCGCGCGCTGGCTGGTGGTGCTGGGCGGCCTGCTGATCGCCGGCTCCAGCTATTTCCTGTTCACCACGCTGAAGTCCGAGCTGTCGCCGGTCGAGGACCGCGGCGTGTTCATGGGCATCGGCCTCGCCCCCGAGGGCTCCACCCTCGACTTTACCGACCACTACGCCCGGCAGATCGAGGCGATCTACAAGGAGGTGCCCGAGATCAAGCAGTACTTCGTGGTCACCGGCTACCCGGTGGTCAGCCAGATGATCGGTTTCGCCCGGCTGTGGGAGTGGGAAAAGCGGGAGCGCAAGCAGCAGGCGATCTCGGCCTCGCTGGCGCCGAAGTTCTTCGGCATCCCGGGCCTGCTGGCGTTCCCGGTCAACCCACCCTCGCTCGGCCAGCGCTTCACCGACAAGCCGGTGCAGTTCGTGGTCCAGACCTCGCAACCCTACGAGCAGCTGCAGATCATGGTCGACAAGCTGCTGGACTCGGCCCGCCAGTATCCCGGCATGGTCAATCTCGACAGCGACCTCAAGCTCAACAAGCCGCAGCTCAAGATCGACCTCGACCGCGACAAGGTCGCGAGCATGGGCCTCGAGGTCGACACGGTCGGGCGCACGCTCGAGACCCTGCTCGGCGGCCGTCAGGTCACCCGCTTCAAGCGCAACGGCAAACAGTATGACGTGATCGTGCAGGTCGCCGACCTCGACCGGCGTAACCCGGACGACCTTGCCTCGATTTATGTGCGCAATCCGCAGGGCGTCATGGTGCCGATGAACAACATCATCAAGGTGACCGAGGAGGTGGCACCTAAGGAGCTGAACCACTTCAACAAGCTGCGCTCGGCCACGCTGACCGCAACGATCGCCCCTGGCTACACGCTGGGCGACGCGCTCACCTACCTGGACCAAGCAGCCCAGGAGGTGCTGCCGGCCACGGCGCAGATCGACTACGCCGGCCAGTCGCGCGAGTTCAAGGAAAGCGCCAGCAGCCTCTATTTCACCTTCGTGCTCGCGCTCGCCTTCATCTATCTCGTGCTCGCGGCCCAGTTCGAGAGCTTCATCGATCCCTTGATCATCATGCTGACCGTGCCGCTCTCGATGACGGGCGCCCTGATCGCGCTGCACCTGTCCGGCAACACGCTGAACGTCTACAGCCAGATCGGGCTGATCACGCTGATCGGGCTGATCACCAAGCACGGGATTCTGATCGTCGAGTTCTCCAATCAGCTACAGGAGCAGGGCCGCAGCAAGTTCGACGCGGTGATCGAGGCGGCCGGCCTGCGCCTGCGCCCGATCCTGATGACTACCGGCGCCATGGTGCTCGGGGCGGTGCCGCTCGCGATCGCGAGCGGGGCCGGTGCCGAGAGCCGCTCGCAGATCGGCTGGGTGATCGTCGGCGGCATCTCGTTCGGCACCCTGTTCACGCTGTTCGTGGTGCCGACCGCCTATACGCTGCTCGCGCGCACGCGCGGCCGTGCCGTCGAAGAGGCGCCAACCGTCGCACACGCGCCGCTGCCGCAGCCAGCTGAGTGAGGGCGAGCCAGAGCAGGCTGGGCGTCCAGCCGCCGTCGCCATCGAGGGGCTTCGCGGCGTCTGACTTCCCGTTGGAACAGCGGCTCGCGCTCTGGTCCTCCGGCTTCAAGGTCCGTTGGCAGAGAACCTAGACCCGCTTGCCCGCGTGGTTCGCCCGCCGGCACTCAAGGCGGCCCCGTGGCGCAGGCCGCGACAGGCCACCGCGTTCGCTGGACACGTCGGCAGCCCCCCGCCACAATCACGCTTGCGGACTCCAGCGCCCAGAGCGAGCGGAGACGATCCATGAAGGCGGCCGTGTTCAAGGCGCCCGGGGCGCCGCTCGTGATCGAGGACGTGGCCGAGCCGCGGCCCGGAGCGACCGACCTGATCCTGAAGGTGCGGGCCTGCGGCATCTGCGGCACCGATCTCCACTGGTCGGAGAGCCGGGACGGCGGCGCCGGGTGGCGCGCGCTCGAGCCCGAGACCGTCATGGGCCACGAGTTCGCGGGCGAGGTGGTGGAGGTCGGCAGTGGTCTGCGCGGCCAGTGGCAAGTCGGCGAGCGCGTGACCGCGCAGCCGTTCATCGGCTGCGGCCAGTGCCCGGACTGCCTTGCCGGACGGGCGTTTCGTTGCCCGAACGGCACGATGCGGGCGAGCGCCGCGCTGCCCGGCGCCTACGCCGAGTACACCCGGGTCGGCGCCGCGACCACGTTCCGGCTGCCGGCATCGGTGAGCTTCGCCGACGGCGCCTTGGTCGAGCCGCTGGCCGTCGCCCTGAACGCTGTCCGCAAGGCGCGGCTCCAGGCCGGCGACAATGTCCTGATCATCGGTGCCGGGCCGGTCGGGATCGCGGTCGGGCTCTGGTGCCGGTTTTTCGGCGCCCGCGACATCCTGGTCAGCGACCTGATCGGCGCCCGGGCGGAGCGCGCGGTCGAGTTCGGCGCCACCGCCGCGATCGACGCCCGGCGCGAGGACGTGCCGGCGCGCGCCCGCCAGCTTTGCGGTGGCACGCCCCAGGTGGTGTTCGACTGCGTCGGCGTGCCGGGTAGCTTTCAGCTAGCGATCGACTACGCGCCCCATGACGCGCGCGTGGTGATCGTCGGCCTGTGCATGGCCGCGGACACCTTCTTCCCGGCCAAGGCGCTGACCAAGGAGCTCGATCTCAGCTTCGCCTTCATTTACCGGAAGCGCGACTTCGAGATCGTGCTCGATCTCCTCGGCCGCGAGCGTATCGATCCGCGCGGCATGGTCACGAGCCACGTCGGGTTCGCCGACTTCTGCGCCGCGTTCGAGGCGCTCAAGCGCCCGAGCGACCAGATCAAGGTCATGCTCGAACCCGCCTGAGCCGAGCTTTCGCTCGGGCGGCCGGTCGCCCGGACGGCGAAACTGTTGGGCAGGGTAAGGAGAGCCGGCGCCTGCCCTTTTCCAAACGTGTTCACGAGTTCCTGAGCGAGGCGTCGTCGCCGTTCAGCGGGGTCCCGGCCCGCCAGGTCCGGAGCAGGACAGGCGCGGTCGCGTCACGTGCGCCCGCGGCGCCCCCGAATCCCGACCTCCGTCTCCTGCCGGGCCCGTCAACTTGGCGCGTTCGCGGTGCTCGCCGGGGCGCCTCCCGGCGATCAGGGACTGAAGATCAGCATCAGGAACGCCAGGAACAGCGCGAGGTGAACCGCGCCCTGGAGGACGTTCGTGCGGCCGCCGGTCAGGGTGAGCATGCTGACCGCGAGCGTCAACAGCAACAGGACCAGCTCGACCTGGGCGAGCCCGAGCTCGACGCTGCGCTCGATGACGAGGCCGATCGCGAGGACCGCGGGGGCGGTGAGGCCGATGGTCGCAAGCGCGGAGCCGAGAAGGATGTTGACCGAGCGTTGCAGGCGGTTGGCGAGCGCCGCCCGGAGCGCGCCGACCCCCTCCGGCGCCAGCACCAGAAGGGCGATGATGATGCCGCCCAGCGCCGTGGGCGCACGCAGAATCTCGATCCCGTAATCGACGAAGACGGCCAGCTTCTTGGACAGCAGCACGACGGGAAGGATCGCCAGAATCAGGAGGACCGCGTGGAAGGGCAGCGAATGGACCTGATGATCGCCGTGCCCGCGGTGGCTGTCCTCGTCCGGAGCGAGCGGGTTCGGGGGCGCCTGCCGCCGGGCGCGCGTGCGGGGCTCCATGAACAGGTTCCGGTGGCGCACCGTCTGCACGGACAAGAACACGCCGTAGAGGATGATCGTCATCGTCGCGAAGAAGCCGGCCTGCGGCGGCGTGAACGCCGGCACTCCCGCGGACAGCGTGACGTCCGGCAGGATCAGGGTCAGCACGGCGAGCGGCAGGATCACCGCAAGGAAGGCCTTGGCGCCTTGCAGGTTGTAGTGCTGCTCGCGATAGCGGATCGCGCCGAGCAGAAGGACCAGGCCAACCATCCCGTTCAGGATGATCATCAGCACCGCGAACATGGTGTCGCGGGCCAGGGTCGGCTCGTTGTTGCCGTGCAGCATGATCGTCCCGATCAGCGACACCTCGATGCCGGTCACGGCCAGCGTCAGGATCAGCGTGCCAAGCGGTTCACCCAGCAGCTCGGCCAGGCAGTCGGCATGGCGGACCACGCTGAAGGCGCACCCCAGCATGGTGCCAAAGAGCCAGACAAACACCACGATCGACCAGCTGTCGGGCAACAGGTCGGACAGGAGGGCGTCAGCGAACACGTAGAACAGGGCGGTCGTGGTTGCGCCGAGGATGATTGCCGCCTCGGACCAGAGCACCGTCCGGATCGTGGCCAGTGGCCGCCGAGGCCGTTCGGCAGTTGCCGAGGGGGGAACCATCGATCTGCCGATCTGCTCAGCCATCGCAGTCCATGCCGTCGCCCGCGCCGGGCGGGGGTGCCACTTTGCGAATAGGGAGCTCTGCGGCCAACCGGGCGGCCCGATTGACCGGACTGAGCTTGCGCGAGGCTTCGCCGATCAACAAGGCCTTTGCTCCCGCCATTCAGCGGTCAGCACGCCCACACCGCGCGCCGTGCCGCCGGATCTGGTGCCGGGCCATGAGCGCAGCGCCCGAGGCTGCGGGTGCGGCGGCTCACTCGTGAACCTGCGCACGGCGCGGGGGGCGGCGCGCGGCGGCTCGCGCTAGAGCAGCTTCTCCATGAACACGCTGAGCGGGTCGTCGCGGTAGCTGCCGAACGGGCCCCGACGCGCGAAGCCGGCCGCCTCGTAAAGGCGGATCGCCGGGAGCTGCTTGACCCCCGTCTCGAGGCGCAGTGCGCTGACCCGGCCGCGCACCGCCGCTTCGATCGCCTCGAGGATCGCGCGGCCGACCCCGCGGCCGCGGGCGTCCGGCGCGACGAACATGCTCTTGATCTCGGCGCTGCCGTCGCCGTGCAGCTGAAACGCGCCGCAGCCGATCGCCAGGCCGCTTGCGCGCGCCACGAACAAGGTCACCTCCGCCCGCTCGTACGCGCCAAGCTCGAGCCCATGACAGCTCTCCGGCGGATACAGCTCGGCCATCATGGCGCGCGAAGCGCGCAGCAGCGCCTCGACGTCAGCCCGCACCGGCCGCTCCACCGCGATCTCGACGTCCTGGCTCAAGCGATCGTCCCTCCTCACGAGCGATCCGACACATGGCGCAAGGTCCTCGGGAAGCTCTCCGATCGCCGAAGCGCCTGTCAAGCAGGGCGGGTGCGGACGTTACACCGGGTGATCCGCCCCCGCTGGGCCCCGCCGGTTTCCATCCTACGGTGTTCCCGCGATCTCCGGGGGTTCGAAGCGGAAAGGATCGCACTCTGGCATTTCCACTCCCGGCAATTTTTCGCTACTGAGTTTTCTCACGTGGGTAGCCCTGCGGGAGGCAAAGACCCGTGAGCGGATGCCGCTCTCTCGTCGCGCCGCTTCTGCTCGCGTTCGGTCTGGCCCAAGGAGACGCGCTGGCCCAGGATGGCTGGATCGCGCTGTTCGATGGCCGGACGCTCGATGGCTGGGTGCAGCGGAACGGCACCGCCGAATATCGGGTGGCGGATGGCGCGATCGTCGGGCGCACGAGCGAGGGCAGCCCGAACTCGTTCCTGACCACCGAGCAGACGTACGGCGATTTCGAGCTCGAGTTCGAGGTCAAGGTCGACGACGCGCTGAATTCCGGCGTGCAGATCCGCTCCAGGACCAAGGAGCGCGCCACGGGCGAGGAGCCGGATGACCGGGTGGGTCGGGTGTTCGGGCCGCAGGTCGAGATCGAGGCGAGCCCCGGGCTCGCCGGCTACGTCTACGGCGAGGCGACCGGCCGCGGCTGGCTCACGCCGAAGGAACGGCTCGTGCCGCACGCCCGGTTCCGCAATGGCGAGTGGAACCGTTACCGGATCGTCGCTCGCGGCCCACGCATCCAGACGTGGCTGAACGGTCGGCCGATCGAGGACCTGACCGACGAGCAAGTTTATGCGACCCATCCGGACGGCTTCATCGGCCTGCAGGTGCACGGCATCGAGCCGGGCACCGGCCCCCACCAGGTGGCATGGCGCAACCTGCGCCTGCGGCTTCTGCCGCCGGGCTGATCGGTCAAGACAGCCCGATCGCGCGCCGGCCGGTCTCGCAACGCCGGGATCATCCGGCGAAACTGCCCTGTGGCGCAAACGCGGCCCGAGGCGCCTGCCGGGCTACCGCAGGCGATACGCCAAATTGCCCGTGGTTGATGGGCGTGGTAAGCACCCGAGACCGCCGCGCGCCGGACCGGCGCTGGGTATGTCTTGCGGCCGCGCCCTGCCGGGTGAGTGCCCAATCGTCCGGCCGGGCGCTTTGCGCGACCGGTCGAGCCGGCATGTACGACACGGCCGTCTCGAACATCATTCGCTCGAACAGGAGGAGGAAATGACCGGCACGTTGGATTGGAAGTGGATCGGCATCGGCGTGGTCGTGATGATCGTGCTGAATCTGGTTGCCGGCCTCGTCCTCGGGCTGTTTCTCGGGCCGCAGCTCGAGGGCGTCACCACGCCTGAGGAGCTCCAGTTGACCGGGGGCCAGATCGTGCTCGCGGCGGTTCTCAATTTCCTCGCCTTCGCGATCGGCGGCTTCATCGTCGGGCTCAAGTCGGCCGGACGGACCATTCTCGAGCCCGGCATCTCGGCCGCAATCGCCGTGGTGATCGCGCTTCTGATCTCGGGCAACTTCAGCTTCGGCAACATCATCGCCGGCGGCATCGTGCCGTTCATTGCTGGCGTGCTCGGCGGCTGGCTCGGCGAGCGGCGGCAGGGCTCGGTCTGAGCTACGCCCGAGCAACCGGGCCGCGGCCGGCGAAGTCAGGGCAATGCGGTCAGTGACAAGCACGCGCGCGGGCGGCCGCCAAATAATCGAGCCGAAGGACGCCCACCAATCGTGCAGGTCGACATAGTGCACGGCGGCACGAGTATCGTAAGCGGCGCCGAGGGCACCCGCCAACCATGGCGGCCTATATCGACCTGGAGCCGCATAGGGACGTCGTGACCCATCACACGACGACGGCGGGTGGCTTCGCGATGAGCCGCTCGCAGCGGCGGATCACCGGCAGCGGTCCCGAGGGCGAGCCGGTGGAAAGGCATCACCACGACATGGAGGTGGACCGCAGACTTCCCGACGGCACATGGATGTTCTTCATCGACGATCGGTCCGGCGCCGAGCCTGAGCTGGCAGTCGCGCGGCCGCCGCACACGGATTGACGTCACGCTCGCATCGCGACTGCCACTGGCTGTCCGGAGACGACGGTGGTCGCCGCCAGCGCCGTCATGATCGCCGGCGCGTTTGCGCCTGGCCTACCCGCGCGGCGTCGGCAGGCCATGCTTTAAGCGATGGGCGCGCATGGCGTCGCGCTGGTGCGTGCTGATGCGCATGGCGCTGCGCGGCCGGGCGGTGCACAGCAGGATGAAGCCGGCCTGCGCGTCCTGCGAGTAATAGCGCAGCGCCTCCGCCGGGTCGAACTCGCCCGTCAGCACGCGCCCCGCGCAGGTCGTGCACCAGCCCTGCAGGCACATGCTCGGCAGGCTGATGCCGGCCCGCGTCGCGGCATCCCAGACCGACTCATCCGCGCTGACCTCGAGCCGCCGGGTCTCGCCGTCGGGAAAGGTCAGCTCGACGTCGTAACGTTCAGTCATCCGACCAGCCATCAGCCCAAAAGAAACGCCGGGCTCGCGGCCCGGCGCCCCTCGGGATCGCCAACGCGTCAGGATTGGCGCCGAACGTGCGAACTCTTCACGGCACGTAGAACGGCAGATTCTTGCTGTGCGGCGCATCGCCCGGATTGCCGCGGCGAAAGTGGCCGGACGGCCGCGCGACGCCGTCGCGCTCCATGCTGAGCAGCTCGATGAACCAGGCCTCGTGCTCGATCTCCTCCTGCAGGATGCGGCTGGCCAGATTGTAGGTGCGCGGATCCTTGCCGAGCGTCAGGTCGCAGATCTCGTTCCAGGTCCGGATCGCGCAGCGCTCGGCCTCGAGCAGCACGGTCAGGATCTCGACCGCGGTCGGATTGGCGGGCAGATACGCATCGGGGCAGCCGGCGCGATCGGCGAACTCGCGGATGTCGCGCGGCAGGCCGGCGCCCAGCTCGTAGATGCGCGGCGTGATCAGCTCGAAATGGGAGCGGTCCTCCAGGCGCGCATCCTCGCAGATCTCCTTGTAGTCCTCCTTGCCGGCGAGGTGCATGCGCAGGATGGTGTAGTAATAGTAGGTGGTGAACTCGGCGCCTGCCGCGTCGATCAGCTTCTCGCGCAGCTCCTCGATGTTGAGGCCGCGCGAAGTCATCTGCTCGACGCCGACCCGCTGGGTGACGTCGCCGGCCGGCACCCGGCCTGTGGCATGCGGTTTGTCTCTGGTTGCCATGCTCTTCCCTCCTGTCCTGGTCAAACCTTGAATTTCGCTCAGACGCCGGCTGCGTCACCTGGACGCAAGGTCGCCCTGCTGCGCTCGGCTAGCGGCTGCGCGTGGGAATAGCGCCGGCGGACCCAGGCAACCATCTTGCCGGCCGCGAGACGGCGCTCGCGCGAGCGGAACGCGCGGCCGAGACGTGCCGGCGACGTCGCGCCTTGCTCATGCAGCAGCGCGACCGCCTGCCAGCCACCAAAGCGGTCGGGTCCGACACGGATCTCGAGCTCGACAAGCGCATCACCGTCGGCAGCCACGGCAAACCGGATGCGGTCCTTCTCAATCGCGCGCACCATCTCCCCCGAGCTTACCGCCGGGCCCGTGCCTCCTGGGCCGTACCACCGCGCCCCGCGACGGCGACCATGCAGCTTTAGGGCAGGGCGCGCCGCTTGTGAATTCGATTGTTCCGACCCACCGCGCAGCATGCCGTGGGCCGCGAACACGCCGGCCACCCTCATGGCGGGCACCTGAGCGAGGTGAGCCCGCAGGTCTCCCAAGAGACCCACACAGGGCCCCGGCGCACGGCTCACCCCAACGTTAGTCGCAGCCGGGCCCCTACGAAAATTGATTGTTCCGATCTCAGCGATCAGATTGGCTTATCGCATCAGGGCGGGCCGGGGCGCAGGCGGCGCCACGCCACCGGCAGCAGCGAGAGTGCCGCGAGGCCGCTCAGCGACAGCACGATCTCGGGCGTCAGGAAACTGGTCGGATGCAGCGGCGCACCGCTCGCGACCACGTGGTCCAGGCCGTCGCCCAGCCCGGCGAACAGGAACGTGCCGGGCACCAGGCCGAGGAACATGCCGGCAACGAACGTGAGCAGCGGCACCCCGCACACGGCGGGAACCAGGATGATCAGGGCATAGGGGAAGACCGGCACCACGTTGAGCGCGAAGCCGTAACTCAAGGCGTTGCGCCGAAAGCCGGCGGCGAACCGCTGCACGGCCGGCCCAGCACGCACGCGCAGGCGGTCGCCGAACGCGCTGCGCGTCAGCAGGAACACGGCGCTGGCGCCGACGGTGGCGGCGATCAGGACCAAAACCGTGCCGTGAAACCAGCCGAACAGATAACCGCCGATCACGGTCAGAACGGCGACGCCGGGCACCGAGATCGCCACTGCCGCGGCATAGAGCACCATGAACAGTAGCGATGCCAGAACCGGCGCGCCGCTGACGAAACCAAGCAACCAGCCGTGGTGCTCGCGCAGCAGTTCGAGCGCCCGCTCCAGGTCCAGGCCCATTGCCAGCGAGGCGAGCGCCGCGCCCAGCATGATCACGACTGCGATCAGGGCCATGCTGCCTTGCCTGGTGCCACCCATGACTGTGGCGAACCTGCTCCACAGGCTTCTCGACACTTCACTCACGTGCGCCAAGCGGATTCCTTCAGCAGTATCGCAGCCTCACACATTTGGCGGTCGATCGCGCCAAAGTCCAGTCAGGTCGGCTGTCGGGCCCTGATTTTCTTGTAGAGGACCGGCAAAAGCGCGAGCACCGCCAGCCCGAGGATCGGCAAGATGATCTCGGGCTCGAAGATGATGCCGAGGTCCGGCCTGCCACCAGCGTCGAACACCGCGCCCAGGCCATTGCCGACGCTGGCGTAGACCAGACTGCCCGGGATGATGCCGAGCAAAGTGGCCACCAGGAACGTGGTCAGCGGTACCCCGAGAAACGCCGGCACGAGATTGACCAGCCAGAACGGAAACACCGGGATCAGACGGAGAAACAGGAGGTAGTTCAAGGCATTCTCGCGAAAGCCCGCCTCCATACGGCACACCCCGGGCGCGGCCCTGCGGCGCAGGCTGTCGCCGAGCGCGGTCCTGGCGATCAGGAACACGATCGTTGCGCCGATGGTCGCGGCGATCACCACGTAGGAGGCGCCGGCGACGACGCCGAACAGGAAGCCGCCCGCCATGGTCAGGATTGCTCCGCCCGGGATCGAGAGCGCGACAACGGCGGCATAGATCAGGATGAACGCGAGTGGCGCCGAGCGCGGATGGCGCTCGACCCAGTCGAGCAGTTGCGTCCGGTGGCGTTCGAGCTGGTCCAAGCTCAGGTAGTCGTCGAGCCCGAGCGCGAAGGCCGCGACGATCGCCAGCAGCAGGATGGCAAGCGGCAGAAAGCGCCTGAGCAGAGGCATGGGTAGCCGGCCGCTCACGTGTGCGGCGGCGCGACGATGCGGCCAACGCGCGGCGCCCGATCCGCCGCGAGCGCTCGCCTCCGTCCTTGCCGTCCCCTTAAGGCCATGATCTGCCCCCGCATGCCAAACGCCAGCGACGCCGACGCCGTCCGAAGAGTAGACGAGACCGGGGCGGGGCGGCAAATAACGCCTGGTGACAATTGCAACAGTGCCTCTTGATCCAGCAGCCCTCTTTGCTGCGGCGCAGAGCCTTGCCATACCACCGCAGCATGACGCCCGATCGGCGCGGACTCCAAACAACCAGTCTACCTGTCGGTTCTCCAATCGACGCGGGCAACCAGCCCCCTATGTCCGAGTCGCCGCGCCGCCGCCCGGACCACCCGGTGCTACTCAAGTGGAACGGCTGCTAAATGGAAGCCGAAGAATCGTTGAGGGTCAAGCGAGTTAACCAAGCGGCCCTACGCATCTGTCATCGGGTGGAACGTCTTCCCGGGAACCGATCTCGACGGTCAGTCCGACCAATATCTCTCCACCAGCTCTGCGAACCGTTTCGCCCCCATCCGCATAAAGTGTCGGTTCGTCCTGTCCAATTCTTCCAGGCATAATCCCACCTCTATCGCATTGTGCTCTTTGAAAGCTTTATCGAGGCGACCATCACCTCTGTGGCTTCTAAGTTTTTCCCATGCCTGATACATCTGAACAACCGCCTCCTGATCTTCCTCTTTGAACACTCGCACCAATGGCATCTGCCGAAGCCCTTCCGGGCCTGCCGCTTCCGGCTTTATTAAATTTCGTTCTCGGCTTTCTTGCTCCATACGCTCTAACGCATGCTCTATGAGCCGCACGTCAGCGCTGCTTTCGACATTACGAAACTCCTCAATCACCTCCCAGCGAAATCGATAACCTAGCCGAAGCGCCGTCGACAACGCTTCTAAAGGGCTCGGTGCTCGGCGAATCGGTATATTGATTTTCTCGTGCAAGGAAATATGTGCTGATACAAGCGCATTGTCATAGCTTCTCCGGCGCACGGTTTGCAATACTGGTTGATAAACTTTGCCATCTTTTCCATGAATAATTGCCTCCATCGAGAGAGGTTCTTTATCATTGAAAATCGCGACAATTGTCTTGGTAAGCGCATCGAGCCAAACAGCGTGACCGGCTATCTCGGTTGCACTGCCGATTATGCTTTTCAGTGTAACATTGTGCTCGGCTTGGGCCTTTTCTACTCTCGCTTCATCTTGTATTCTTTCGCTCATTACCAGAGATGACCCGAATATTCGATCGACGTCGTTACCCGCTACAACCGGTGCGGAGATTAACTCCTCGCGGGTGTTAATTGGGTGGGTCTGATCGAGCTTGATATCTATGTAACTGACGTAATAGTGCCGCTTCAATTCAGGGGTTGGTTGGATCCATTCGATCAAGGTATCGACCTGTTGGTTGAGATGCGCGTCTGTGATTCGGCTATTGATCGGGCCCATTCCCGGCACGGCACCGGGTTCACAGAGTAGCCGTTTGTATAAGGCGATGAGGTCGTCCTTTTTTGCTACAACCCTCTCGAAATCCTCAAGGGGGCCTGCAGGCTTTACCGTGGGGTGATGAATGCAAATTAACCGATCACCAGGCTGCATTGAACGTCGAAAAAAACCAGCCTCAAACATAGTCCAACTTCTGTCGATTGATGCATCCGGCAGAAGTAGAAAAAACCAGTGTGTATCCTCTAGAGCCGCGTGGATAAGGTCTTTGTAGGGCCTGCCCTGCAGTCCTGCCATTTCGCAAAGGAATGGCCATTTTGGGGTGTCGGTAAAGAGAATCCTACCGTTGCTATATAGCTCGAATGGTTCAAGTAAGGCTCTAGCAGCACGGCCATGGCCAATCTTATAGCTGACAAATATTTTGATACCATGGCAGATGGCGGTAGCCGTACTACCAAACGAGGCGCAGATATCTTCAACATTGGTTATCTCAGGGAGCGAGGCGATGGAGTCTATTGCGGAGTGAAGTTCCTCGCGGCGCGGCGGATGATTGTTGAGCCAGGTGGCAATGCAGTCACGGGATAGGAGTTCATTCTTTGTTTCGGGAGCGAGAACAAGCATGATTTCGATCCTATTTGGAGTAGCAGCACCAAAGCCAAAGGCGCTGATGGAGCGTCGCACGGAGCGTTTGGGGTCGAACGAGCCGCGGGCGCTAGCCCTGCCGCTCGCTCACACCCTCCCTTAAAACTGAACCGCGCGTCAAGCGACACAGAAGGAGGTGGGTCACGTAAAGTGGTTGAAGTGCGCAGCGAGCCGATTCTTCTTAGGCCAATGAGCAACCGCGCGATCATCGAATCTCCCGGCGAATTTGGCCGTCTGATCGATGGACCAGCCCTGTTCCGCCCCCCAGCGCAGCAGCGCCTCGAGGATTGCTTGAAGCCGTCGAGCTTGCGGTCGGTGCGAGGCCGGACAGAACCGAGGCGGCCGCAGCTGCGGTGCGTTGGTTGACCGCCGCAAGGTCACGCCCCATTTCCTTCATCCTCACCAGATTTGACCGCGATCTGCCAGTCGGCGGATTTGCCGGGTGTGCTGTTCGTCGCAGCGTTGGAGTGCCATAATCCACCGGAGCGGACGACGCGAGCACCGGGGCTGTACTGCCGGCCGGGCTCGTGAATGCCGAAGAACCTGAACCGACCACCCTCGCGATTGCCGCCAGACCGCATCAGCAGACTTGACAGCCCGCCACTTTGCCATGCTCCTTTCAGGCGAGCGGCAGAGCCGTAGGAGGACAGAATGACGAGATCCTTGCGTTTGTCAGCTTGGCCGGCGGCTCTGCTGGCTGGCGTCGGGCTCGCCGGATGCGCGCCGCAGAGCGACTACAGCGGGGTCAGCACCAACCCCATCACCATGGCGTGCGACGGCGGCAAGTCGTTCACGGTCAGCTACGCCAACGGTTTCGAGACCGCAGTGATCGACGCCGACGGCCAGCATCTCGAGCTCCAGAAGATACGAAGCACCTTGGGCATGAATCCGACGCCGGGTATGAACCCGACGCAGGGGGTCGATCCGACGCGGGGATTCGGTCGCGCGCCCGATTTCCCCCAGTTCCAGATGACGTCGCCGGGTGTCGAACGCGGCGGGGGCGGTCCGAGCGTGACGTCGGCCGGCACGACCGGGGTCCGCTACAGCGGCGACGACGGCTATTATCTGAGTCGCAACCAGGGAGCGGTGCTCGAGGTCGGCGACCAGATCTACAGCAACTGTCGAGTTTCGCATACCTGATCGACCGGAGCAGAGCCTGCCCGGATGCGCCGGGCGTGCAGCTGGCAAGAAGCGGCGGCGACCGCTTGACGCCCGGTCACCGTTCTAGCCGACATCCACCAGCCGAGGCAGAGCGCGTGCCTGACCGATCCACTCCTGCACCTCCTCGGGGGTCGGCGCCCGCCGGGCGAGGCGTTCGGCGGCATTGAGCTCGTACAGCCGGGTCCGCAGCGCGAGCGGATCCTGCTCCGCCAGCACAGCCACCTGATCGATCCCGATCATCTCGAGCATGTCGGCGAAGATCGCGCCGATCCCCTTCACTCTTGCCAGGTCGGCCCGGCGCACCAGGCGCGCGAGCGTCGGATCGTCGATCCTGCTCCGATCGGCGAGGCGGCGCCGCTGCTCGCGGCTGCCCGCCTCACGCAGCAACTGATGCGTGTAGCTGATGCCCTGGCGCTTGAGCTTCTGACGGACCTCGATACTGATGCCGCGCAGCTTGCTGACATGGAGGGACATCGCAGCCCCGTCATCGTCGCCTCGCATCGGCACCGCAGACGACCTTCCCTTTCGAGAGGCGTCCTGGTGCCGTAGGACGGTATGGTCCCGGGATTCCCTGGCCGGAGGATCGGTTGGCGCGCGCTCCGGCCTTTGAGGCGGCATGTTTTGCTCTCCCCGACGTTGACGGTCAGGCCGCATCGGCTCGACGCCAGCTGCTCCTGCCTCGCTGCTTGTGAGCGCAGCTTCACGACCCTCAAGTCAAATGCCTGATAGGCGAGAAGTCAAGCGGAGGTCCATTTCACCTTGAGATTTCGCCATTCCACCGAAGTCGCGCAGTAATTCCAAATATCTCGACAATTTGCTGCAACGACAACCCTTCGTTCGCGGCAGGCAGGCTCGGTTTCACGCGGGCGACGCAGAGTGTCATTTTTCAATCATGACGCGAGCCCCATGAGCGAGGGCGGATCAAATCAGCGCTTCGGTTTGGAAGGAAGCTCAAATCGGGTGCACCTGCCACGCGCGAGCAACACCGACCGTCTTCTGGAGCAAGGCCGCGCGGCGCGGATTTCAGCCCGCGGCAGCGCTGGCTATGACCCCTCAAGCGCCCGTAGCTGCCGCGGCGGCCCTCCGCCAGCGGCGCTCGTAGCCTGCCAGACCGGCCAGCTTTGGGGCCGGCACGGGGAAGAGGTCGAGGGGCGCCGGCGCCGATCGCGCGCTCCAGCCCCACAGCAGCGCCGCGCCCGTCGCCACGCCTCGAGGCTCGCTCGACACCGCGACCCTCTGGCCAGGCAGCAACGCCGCGAGCACGCCCGCGAACAGGCGATCGCCGGCCAACGCGCCGTCGATGATCACCTGCCCGCGCGAGCGCAGCAGATCCAGACACACGCCGGTCATGAGAGCCAGATACAGACTGGCGAGCGCCGCGCGTGCCTGCGGCGCCTCAGGCAGCGGGCCGACGGTCCTGCCCTTGCCGCCCGTGCCCGGGAACGGACCGCCGCTCGGCGTGAACGACGGCAAGGCCATGGTTCCGGCCGCGATCAACGCCTCGACGTCGGCCATGCCGGCACCCGCAGCCGCGGCCTCGAGGCCAGCGATCGCGGCGTATTCCCGGCCACCCATGAACCGCGCGCAGGCCACGGGGCGGCCCAGCAGATCGTTGCAGGCGACGGTTTCCCGTAAAGGATCCAGCCGACCGAGCGGCAGTTCCGGTTGCGACACGACCATTCTGGCGCCGGTCGAGATCAGCGTGAAATCGCTCTGGCCGGCGGCCAGATAGCGCGCGAGTCGGGCGCCAGCGTCGTGGATGCCGCACAGCACCGGGGTTTCGAGCGGCAGCCTGCACTTTTGCGCGAGTTCGTACTGGAGCGGTCCGAGCACCGCCCAGGCGCTGCGCAGCGGCGGCAGCTTCTCGGTCCAGCGCTCGCGGTGGACGAGCGATGAGAAGTCGCGCCGGCCGGGGCTCCACAGCTGGGTCTGGGCGCCGAGCGAGGTGACCTCGCAGGCCGGCACGCCGGTGAGACCCCAGGCCCAGTATTGGGCGAACGGCAGGATCCAGCGCGCACGCCCGAACTCATCCGGAAACGCGCGGCTCAACCAGAACAGCTGGCGGCCGAGCGTGAAGCCTGCCGGCTCGATCGGGCAATGGCACTCCTCGAACCAGGGCGCGACCTCGGCATACGCGGCGGCGACCGGCGCCGGCGGATCGGCTTCGCGATCCATGACCGGGAGGACAAGGTCTGCATGGTCGACGAGCGCGGCGGTCGCGCCGTAGCTGGTCGGCACGATCGCTTCGATCGTGAAGCGCTCGCCGAAGTCGGCCAGCGCCGCCATCAGCCAGCGCCAGAGGTGCTCGGTGTCGCAGCTCGGATACGGAGCCCCCGTGCGGATCTCGTTGGGCGCCGAGCGCAACGACAGCACCCCGCCCGCGGGCTCGATCGCGAGGAGCCTCACCTCGCGCCGGGCGATCTCGAGCACGGCGACCGCTCTTGGCCTCGATCTCTGCGTCATGCCGCTGGGAGGTATTCGCTTGATGGGTGAAGCGCAACCCTGCGCTCCCGGCCTGCGCCATGGCCCGCCATGGGGTACGGTTGTGCTCTCCAGGCGGCTGCGCTATAGACGGCGCGCGATCACGCCTTCCGACCGATTCGCGTGGGATGCCGCCATGGACCGTCGCATGAGCCGCCGCCGCAAGGTCTACGAAGGCAAGGCGAAGGTCCTGTTCGAGGGCCCCGAGCCAGGCACCCTGATCCAATATTTCAAGGACGACGCCACCGCCTTCAACAACCAGAAGCAGGGCGTGATTACCGGCAAGGGCGTGCTCAACAACCGCATCTCCGAGTATCTCATGCTGCGGCTGGCCGCGATCGGCATCCCGACCCACTTCGTGCGCCGGCTGAACATGCGCGAGCAGCTGATCAAGGAGGTCGAAATCATCCCGCTCGAGGTGGTCGTGCGCAACGTGGTCGCGGGCTCGCTCGCCAAACGCTTCGGCATGGAAGAGGGCAGCCCGCTGCCGCGCTCGATCGTCGAGTACTACTATAAGTCCGACGAGCTGGCGGACCCGATGGTCAGCGAGGAGCACATCACCGCGTTCGGCTGGGCCAACTATCAGGACATCGACGAGATCCTCAACCTCAGCCTGCGGGTCAACGACTTCCTGACCGGGCTATTCGCCGGCGTCGGCCTGCGCCTCATCGACTTCAAGCTGGAGTACGGGCGCCTGTGGGAGGACGACGACATGCGCATCGTGCTCGCCGACGAGATCAGCCCCGACAGCTGCCGGCTGTGGGACGTGGTGACCAACGAGAAGCTGGACAAGGACCGCTTCCGGCGCGACCTCGGCCGGGTCGAGGAGGGCTATCAGGAAGTCGCAAGACGGCTCGGTATCCTGCCGGAAGCCGGACTGCGCGACCTCAAAGGGCCGGAGACGGTCCAATAGCCGGTCCTCCATGAAGGCGCGGGTCCACGTTCGGCTCAAAGACGGGGTGCTCGACCCGCAGGGCGCGGCGATCGGCCGCGCGCTCGCCCAGCTCGGGTTCGCCGGGATCGACGAGGTTCGTCAGGGCAAGATGATCGAGCTGCGACTCGATGACACCGACCGCGCGCAGGCGGAAACCAAGGTGCGGGCGATGTGCGAGCGGCTGTTGGCGAACCCGGTGATCGAAACCTACACCATCACGATCGATCAGTGAGCCTGGCGGGATCGGCAGAGAATTCGTGCGGGCGGGCGTGATCACCTTTCCGGGGTCGAACTGCGATCGCGACGTGGCGGTCGCGCTCGCCGCCTGCGGGGCCAGGGTCGAACGCCTGTGGCACGGCGCCAGCGAGCTGCCCGCGCTCGACCTGATCGTGTTGCCGGGCGGGTTCGCCTACGGCGATTATTTGCGCTGCGGCGCGATCGCGGCCCACTCGCCGGTCATGCGCGAGGTGATCCGGCGGGCGGCCGCCGGCGTGGCCGTGCTCGGCATCTGCAACGGCTTTCAGATCCTGACCGAAGCGGGCCTGCTGCCCGGCGCCCTGATCAGCAACGCCGGCCTGAAGTTCGTCTGCCGGAGCGTCGAACTCGAGGTGGCGACCGCCCGGTCCGTGTTCACCGGCGGCTACGCTCCCGGCCAACGGATCCGCCTCCCGATCGCCCACCACGACGGCTGCTACGTGTGCCCGCGCGAAGACCTGAAGCGGCTCGAGGACGAGGACCGGGTGGCCTTGCGTTATCTCGGAAATCCGAACGGCTCGACCGCCGAGATCGCGGCCGCGCTCGGTCGCGGGCGGAACGTCATGGGCATCATGCCGCACCCCGAGCGCGCCGCCGACCCGCGTACCGGCAGCACAGACGGCCAGCCTCTGTTTCGCGGCCTGATCGAGACGCTGAGCTAGCGGATCGATGGTCGAAATCACGCCCGAAGTCGTCGCCCAGCACGGACTGTCCGAGACCGAGTACGCGCGCATCGTCGAGATCCTGGGGCGGGAGCCCAATCTGCTCGAGCTCGGGATCTTCTCGGTGATGTGGAGCGAGCACTGCTCCTACAAGTCGTCCCGGCGCTGGCTGAAGCGCCTGCCGACGGAAGCGCCGTGGGTGATCTGCGGGCCGGGCGAGAACGCCGGGGTGGTCGACCTCGGCGGCGGCATGGCGGCGGTCTTCAAGATCGAGAGCCACAACCATCCGAGCTACATCGAGCCGTACCAGGGGGCGGCGACCGGCGTGGGCGGCATCCTGCGCGACGTGTTCACCATGGGAGCGCGGCCGGTCGCGCTCCTGAACTCGCTCCGTTTCGGCGCGCCCGAGCACCCGAAAACCCGCCATCTGGTCGACGGCGTGGTCGCCGGGATCGGCGGGTACGGCAATTGCGTCGGCGTGCCCACGGTCGGCGGCGAGGCGACCTTCCACCGCGCCTACAACGGCAACATCCTGGTCAACGCCATGTGCGTCGGCCTCGCGCCACACGACCAGATCTTCTACGCGCGCGCGGCCGGCCCCGGCAATCCGGTGGTGTACGTCGGGTCGAAAACCGGCCGCGACGGCATTCACGGCGCGACCATGGCATCCGCTGAATTCTCGGAGGAGGCCGAGGCGCGCCGTCCGACCGTGCAGGTCGGCGATCCGTTCACCGAGAAGCTGCTGCTCGAGGCCTGTCTCGAGCTGATGCAGACCGACGCGATCGTCGCCATCCAGGACATGGGCGCGGCCGGCCTCACCTCGTCCTCGTTCGAGATGGCGGCGCGCGGCGGCGTCGGCATCGAGCTCGACCTCGACCGCGTGCCGACCCGCGAAGCCGCCATGAGCGCCTACGAGATCATGCTGTCCGAGAGCCAGGAGCGGATGCTTCTGGTGCTACGTCGGGGGGCCGAGTCCACGGCGCGCGCGATCTTCGCCAAGTGGGACCTCGCGTGCGTCACGGTCGGACGGGTGATCGAGAGCGGCGAGATGGTGCTGCGCTTTGCCGGCGAGGAGGTGGCGCGGGTGCCGATCCGGGCGGTGAGCGAAGCCTCGCCCGTGTACGAGCGGCCCTGGCGCGAGCCGGCGCCGGCGCTGCCGGTCACGGCGCGCGACGTGCCGCCGCCGATCGACGATGCGGCCGCGCTGAAACGGCTGCTCGGCAGCCCCGATCTGGCAGGCAGGCGCTGGATTTATCAGCAGTACGACCACACGGTCATGGCCGACACCGTGCGGGGTCCGGGCAGCGATGCCGCCGTGATCCGCATCCACGGCACCGATCGGGCGATCGCGCTGACCACCGACTGCACGCCGCGCTACTGCGCCGCCGACCCGCGCCGCGGCGGCATGCAGGCGGTCGCGGAGGCGTGGCGCAACCTGTGCGCGGTCGGGGCGCGGCCGCTCGCGCTGACCGACTGCCTGAACTTCGGCAGCCCCGAGAACCCGCTCGTCATGGGCCAGTTCGTCGGCTGCATCGAGGGGATGGCCGAAGCCTGCCGGGCGCTCGAATTCCCGGTCGTCTCGGGCAACGTCTCCTTCTACAACGAGACCAACGGCCAGCCGATCTGGCCGACGCCGACGATCGGCGGCCTGGGCGTGATCGACGATCTCGACCACGTCGGCGATCTTGCCTATCAGACCGAGGATCTGGCCCTGGTCCTGATCGGCGAGTCCCGGGGCTGGCTCGGCAGCTCGCTCTATCTGCGTGAGATCTGCGGCCGCGAGGAGGGGCTGCCGCCATCGGTCGATCTGGCGCTCGAGCGGCTGAATGGCGAGTTCGTGCGCGACGCGATCGGGCGCGGCTGGCTGGCGGCCTGCCACGATCTGGCGGATGGCGGCCTGTACGTGGCGCTCGCCGAGATGGTGCTGGCATCCGGAATCGGCGCGGATCTCGAGGTGCCAAAGGACTGCGACACGAGGGCCGGTTGGCTGTTCGGCGAAGAGCAGGCGCGCTACCTGCTCGCGATCGCGCCGGACCGGCTCGACCCGGTGTTCGAGCTGGCGCGGACCCGCGGCGTCCTGGCGCGTCGCGTCGGCACGACCGGCGGCCGTGCGTTGACCCTCGATCGCGGCAGTGCCATATCGTTGGACGAGCTTGCCGAGGTCCATGAAGGGTGGCTGCCGGCGTACATGGCCGGGCGCCGCGCCGCGGCATGAGGTGAAACGATGGCCATGACCGCCGACGAGATCGCGCGCCTGATCCGCGTCGGCCTGCCCGACGCCGAGGTCATGCTCGAGGATCTCGCCGGCGACGGCAATCACTACCGCGCCCATGTCGTGTCCCCGGCGTTTCGCGGCAAGACGCGGGTCCAGCAGCACCAGATGGTCTACCAGGCCCTGGGCGGGCGCATGGGCGGCGTGTTGCACGCCCTCGCCCTGACCACGGCGGCACCCGAGTGAACGATCGCAGAGAGCCAGCCATGACTGATGCCAATCCCGTCTACGCGCGCATCGAGAACGACGTGCGCTCGCATCCGGTGGTCCTGTACATGAAGGGCTCGCCGGTGTTTCCCCAGTGCGGCTTCTCCGCCCAGGTGGTGCAGGTGCTGTCGCAGCTGGGCGTGAAGTTCCAGTCGTACGACGTGCTCGCGGACGACAGCCTGCGCCAGGGCATCAAGGAGTTCAGCAACTGGCCGACGATCCCGCAACTCTACGTGCAGGGCGAGTTCGTCGGCGGCTGCGACATCGTGCGCGAGATGTACCTGAGCGGCGAGCTCGCCGCTTTCCTGAGTGAGAAAGGGATCGAGACCGCGACCGCGGCGGCCTGATCGGCCGCTCCGCTCAGCCCGAGACAGGCGGGCACCCCCCCGACTCGAGGCACTCAGGGATGATCTCCGCGGTCGCCGTGAACAGCGAGTCGATCGTGCTCAGCTGAAGCGGGATCAGCCGTTCGTCATCGCTCAGCAGCAGCTTGAGGCGGAGCTGGTTGTCTTCGGCCTCGGCATCGTCGAGGTCGTCCTGGTTGGCTCCGGCGATCAAGGCAAGGCCGACCTGCACCTCGATCGCGGGTAAGCGCCGGCCCGCCACCTCGACCACGTTGCGCCCCACGACCCGGGCGTTCAGATCGAACCGCCGCCGGCCGTCGAACACCGCGGCGGTGTAGTCCTCCAATTGGCCCGCCGCCAGCCGATGCCGCAGCTGGACCAGCGCGCTCAGCGGGTCGATGACGCCCTTTTGCAGCGACGCGGGCACCTTGCTGCGGTCGGGTTCGCCGCGTTTGGTCAGCTCGAGCTCGATCACGTCGCCGGTGCGCGGGTCGAAGCCCACCAGAATGCTGCGGCTCTTGCGGTACGAGCTGGAAGCGCTGCGAAAGCGCGAGGCGCTGAACCCGTCCTGCGGCTCATACCGCCCGGTGGCGCGGGACACGCCGCGAAAATGCACGAGCTGGTCGGCGAGACCAATGCTCGCGATCGCGAGCTCGGTCTGATAGACCCCGCCGTTGACGAGGTGGCGCAGCGCGAGGTCGGCGATCGGCACGCCCGCCCAAGAAAAGCGATAGCGCAGCTCGAGCGGCTGGTCAGCGCCGGCTGCGGCATGCGTCGCGGTCAGGGCAAGCAGCAGGAGAGCCACGGCCGGGCGCACCATGCCGGCCAGGGCTCCGCGGGCCGACCCCGGCCGTACGATCGCGCGCTCGCTATCCCGCGGCAGCGATGGACCGCCCGGCGTGTGGCCGCTCTCCGGCAGGCCATTCGATGCGTTCGCCGCGATCCCGGCGGCAGACGGTCCCCGGCTCATGGGCTACTCCTCGGGGGCAATCACATGGCGGCGTCGTGGCACCCTGCTGCCAGCAGGCGGCGCCGTCCACCCACCTGCTGGCGATTCAAGCAGAATCCTGCTGTACGAGGGGTGAACCGCGGGGCCGCGTTGGCGCGGCTCACCCGGGCAGCGCGGCTCGAGCCAGGCAGGCTCAGCGCGAATAGTACTCGATAACGAGATTCGGCTCCATCTGCACCGGGTAAGGCACGTCGGCGACTTTGGGCACGCGCACGTAGGTACCCTTCAAACTCTTGTAGTCGACCGACAGGTAATCGGGCACGTCGCGTTCGGGCTGTTGCACCGATTCCAGCACCACGGCCAGGTTTTTGGACCGCTCGCGCACCTCGATCGTGTCGCCTTCGCGCACGAGGTAGCTCGGGATGGTCACGCGGCGGCCGTTGACCAGGACGTGGCCATGATTGACGAACTGGCGCGCGGCGAAGATGGTCGGCACGAAATTCAGACGATACACGACCATGTCGAGGCGGCGCTCGAGCAGACCGATCATGTGCTCGGCGGTATCGCCGCGGCGTCGCGCCGCTTCCTGATAGACCCGCTGGAACTGCCGCTCGGTGATGTTGCCGTAATAGCCCTTCAGCTTCTGCTTGGCGGCAAGCTGATGGCCGTAGTCGGACGCCTTGCGCCGCTTGCTGCCATGCTCGCCTGGCGGGTAGTCGCGCCTGACGATCGGACTCTTCGCCCGGCCCCAGAGATTGACGCCGAGGCGACGGCAGATCTTGTTCTTGGCTTGAACGCGCTTGGTCATGTGCGGGATGCGATCGGTCGACGGTTGCGGAACCGCGGCCGTTATAGCGCTGGGCCGGGCGATGTCAAATGCCTTCGCCCCCGCCTGCCCCGTCTTCCCTCACGCGCGGATCTGCCGGCGCCACCGCTCGATCGTTTCGGGGATAAGGGCGCCGCTCGCGCTCTCCTGCTGCCAGGCCTCGGAGAACGGCGGCTTGGTGCTGGCCGGGCGATGCTCCGGAGCGAGGTCGTTGAAGCGGATATGCATCGGCACCGACACGCCGTCGCCGAGCACGAGCGCCTCTTGGGTGTTGAGCGCGGGCAATGCCTCGATCAGCCAGCGCGAACTGTCCGGCACGGCGTTGCGCGCGAACTCGAGGTCGCTGTCGTTGCTCAGGCGGAGCGCGAAGATGGTATTGCACTGCGACAGACTGCTGACCGACAGCTCGGCCGGGCGCTGGGTGACCAGGCACAGGCTGAGGCCGTACTTGCGCCCTTCCTTGGCGATCCGGGAGATCGACCGCTTGGTCGGCGCGAACCCGGACTGATCGTCGCGCGGCACGTAGCGGTGGGCCTCCTCGCACACCAGGAGGATCGGCGGCGCCTTGGCCCGATCGCTCCACAGCACGAACTCGAAGATCAGGCGGCACAGCACCGAGACCACCACGTCGACGATCTCCGAGGGCACGCCCGAGATGTCGATGATCGTGATCGGCTTGCCCTGGACCGGAATGCGCAGGATCCGGGCCAGCACCTGGGCCATGGTGTCGTGCACGGTCAGGCGCGAGAACATGAACTCGTAACGCTTGTCGTTGCTGACCGCTTCGATCCGGTTGATCAGGTGCTGGTACGGGGCCGAGCTTTCCGGCTTGTTGAATGCGCCCATCGCCTCGTTGATGATCCGCACCAGGTCCGAGAGCCGGTACGGCACCGGGGTATCGACCGTGATGTAATCGGTTTCCTGGTGCGGCCCGAAGTAGGCGCGGCGGGCCTGAAGGATGGCGTTGCGCAGGATCGCGCCTTCGGCATAGGCCTGGGCGGGTGAATCCTGGTTGACCAGGATCGCTGCGACCTCCTCGAAATTGAGCAGCCAGTACGGCAGCTTAAGATTGCTCGGGTCGAGCAGCTCGGCGCGTTCGGCGAACCCGCAGCGGTACTCGTTGTGCGGGTCCAGCATGATGATGTGGCCGAACGGATGAGCGTCGAGAATGGCGCGCAGAATGACGGTCACCGCGCAGGACTTGCCGGCGCCGGTGGTGCCGAGCACCGCGAAGTGCTTGCCCAGCAGATTGTCGGTAATAGCGAACGCCGGCAGATCGGAGGCGTGCTTGAGCGTGCCGAGGCGCACCGTCGGGGCCTCGGGCCGCGCATAGATGGCGCACAGCTCCTCGCGGCTCGCGGCGTGGATCGGGCTGTCGAGCGCCGGGTGGCTCGACACGCCACGCTGGAACCGCCAGCGGTGCGAGCCGGCGTTGAGGATCTCGCCGAGCAGCCGGATCTCGATCAGCCGCCGGTCGTCATCGGCGCCGCGCCGGCCATCGTTCTTGAGGGTCGTGATCACGCCGAAGGTGCGCGACGAGGTGCCCTGGAGGCGGACCACCGCGCCGATCTCCACGGTGCTCGCGGCCTTTTCCTCGATCATTCCCCAGACCAACGGGCCCGCGACCGAGATCACCCGTCCGATGCGCGCGCCGGGCGGCGCATCGGCGGCCGGCTCGGCATTGGCCCTGGCTGCGACGCCAGCCCGGAACGCCTGGGCGGCGCTCACGCGTGGCTCGGGCGTAGGCGCGGCGCCGTTGCCCGCGGCGGCAGCTTTGCGC